>CAYRFK010000011.1:0-22444 GCA_964423465.1 uncultured Verrucomicrobiota bacterium
CCGTCGAACTCGCCCGAGCAGGGCGGGCTCGTGATGGGGCCGACGATGGACCACCAGATCGTCCGCGTCCTCTTCCGCGCCTGCATCGACGCCGCCGGGATCCTCGGCACCGACGCGGACTTCGCGAAGAAGCTCTCGGCGATGCTGCCGCGCATCGCGCCGAATCAGGTCGGCCGGCATGCGCAGCTGCAGGAGTGGGTCTAGGACAAGGACGATCCGCGGAACACGCACCGGCACGTGTCGCACCTGTGGGGCGTCTACCCCGGCGACGACATCACGTGGCGGGATCCGAAGCTGCACGGCGCGGCGAAACAGTCGCTGCTCTACCGCGGCGACGCCGCCACGGGCTGGTCGATGGGCTGGAAGATCAACCTGTGGGCGCGGTTCCTCGACGGCGACCACGCGATGATCATCGTCGGCAACCTGCTCGAGCCCGTCGGCAAGGGCAAGGGCGGCATGTACCCGAACCTCTTCGACGCCCATCCGCCGTTCCAGATCGACGGCAACTTCGGCTACAGCTCCGGCGTGGCGGAGATGCTGCTGCAGAGCCACGTGAAGGCGAACACCGAACACCGAACGACTGACACATTCCTTGTCCATCTGCTGCCCGCGCTGCCGTCCGTCTGGCCCGAGGGATCGGTGAAGGGGTTGCGCGCGCGCGGCGGGTTCGAGGTCGACATGGCGTGGAAGGGCGGGAAGCTGGCGTCCGCGACGATCCGCTCCTCCATCGGCGGTCCTCTCGCCGTCCGCCTCGGCGACGCGACGGCCGCGTTCGAGACCAAGCCTGGCGAGACCGTCGTCCTCGACGCGGCGCTGAAGAGGGCGCGATAGGTGGAAGTGTGTGGTTTGAAGCCGTACCGCGGTGTTCGTGCCTTGCGCGAGGGATGGTCCACGCGGCGTGTGCGTGGTGCGTGGCGTCCGCCTCGATGGGCATGACGTATCAGGAAGCGGTCCACATCACGAGCAATGCGAATCGGAACGGATTCGCCGGGCTGGCCACCAGCGGTCATCTGCTCACTCTGGACAGTGCGTATCCGGACTTCATCACCAACGTCAACAGCACAACGTACATCAAGACGGTCACGTTGATGAGCGAGTATGCCTACGTGAATTACTACCAGCCCAACCGCGGATGGGACAGAAGCTACTCCAATGCATATCCCCGCGATTCATGGGTTTCGTTCGCGCCGGAGTTGAAGAACTACATGCAGGCGCGTTCCAACGAACTCGCCGGCACATCGGTGGTGGATGTGGCCAGGCGTGCGGAGCAGGTTCTGGGAATGTCCGACTCCGGCACGCACACCTATGCCGTGGAACTCTGGGTTCCCACCAACCTGCTGTTCCGTCCCGCCATCCATTGGTCGGTGACCGACAACGCCGTGGCGACCGGCTGGGCGGGACAAGACACAAGCGGACCGGAGTTCTTCACCCGTTCCTATACCAACGTGAGCAGTTATCAGGAGTGGTTCGTCAACCGGCAGGACACGGTCTTCGGTGGCGCCAACGCGTTTCCATGGACCGGGTTGGGTTACACCTACGACTGGTATTACGAAGCAACCCAGACCAACGAGTGGATCGGCGTCTCCGAGTTCGTGGTGGCGCCCGGCTTGGGGATGGTCGTCGAAGGGGGCGCCCTGGTGGACCACTATTTCGGCTTTGCCGCAATTCCGGAGCCTGGCGTTCTTCTTCTTTTCGTCGTGGGCGTCGGCGTTGTCGCATGGGGGGGCCGGCTCCGGGTGCGACGCCCCAGGCTGGAGGGTGCGCGATCCGACACAACGCGGACTTGATTTCACACGCGAATGGGGACAACCGAATGAAGACGCGCCGCCCGGGAGGGCCGCCGGCCCCGGCGGCCGAACGTGGAGGCACGAAGCGGTGGGGCCGTGAAGGGCAGGCAAGAGTGCCTGCCCCACGCCGGACTTCGACCCGGTTGCCGCCGGGGCGCGCCTATGAAAGCAAGCAGTGCACGGGCGGCAGGAGCAGCTTGAGCGATCGCATCGATGTTGGTATCGTAATACGAACAGAGGAACGATGCGATGACCACCGTGACTGTATCGACGAAGTATCAGGTCGTGATCCCCGAGGAGGTGCGCAAATCGATGGGCGTGCGCCCCGGCGAAAAGTTCCAGGTCGTCAACTATGACGGCCGGGTGCAACTCATCCCTTTGCGCAGGATGCGCGACATGAAGGGACTGCTGCGCGGGATGGACACGACTCTGGTGCGTGAGGCTGACCGCGTATGAATGTGGTGGATTCGTCCGCATGGCTGGAATACTTCGCCGGCGGTCCGAACGCGGACTATTTCTCCAAGGCGATTGAAGATGTCGGCAGCCTCGTGGTTCCCAGCATTACGATCTATGAGGTCTTCAAGAAGGTCCTGCTGGAGAAGGGCGAGGAATCGGCCCTGCTGGTCGTGGCTCAGATGAAGACGGGCCACCTCGTCGAAATGGAGGAAGACCTCGCAATCGACGCGGCACGTCTCAGTGTTGCTCACAAGATGCCCATGGCCGACAGTCTGATCCTCGCGACCGCGCGCGCACACGATGCGTGGGTGTGGACGCAAGACGACCACTTCATGGGATTGAACAAAGTGAACTACAGGGCGAAGAAGCAGGGTCCGAACAACCCCCACGCAACCCTGACTTGATTTCGCGCGGGCATGTCCCATGCTGTGCGCGCCGTCAGGGCAGGGGTTGCGCGGACGGCGGGAGACGGGGACGATGATCTCGAAATCGAAGTTACAGAATCTGGCGAAGCAGCACGGCACGCCGCTGTTCGTGGTCGACCACGCGCAGTTGCGGAAGAACCTCGCCGAGTTCAAGCGCTGGCTCCCGCGCGTCCAGTCGTACTACGCCGTCAAGGCCAACAGCGACCCGGCGATCGTGCGGACGCTCTACCGGGCGGGCGCGAGCTTCGACGTCGCCTCCTGGCCCGAGTTCGAACTCGTCCACGAGAACATCCGGGGCCTCCCCGCGAAGGAGCGGCAGGATTTCATCTGGGACAAGATCATCTACGCCAACCCGATCAAGGCCGACGAGACGCTGCGGAAGTTGAACCCGTACAAGCCGCTCGTGACATACGACAACTTCGAGGAGATCGGCAAGATCGCGAAGCATGCGCCCCAAGCCGGCCTCGTGCTCCGCCTTAAGGTGCCGAACACCGGCGCGATGGTGGAGCTCTCCTCCAAGTTCGGCTGCGACCCGGGGCAGGCGGTCAGCCTGATCGAGGCCGCGCACGCGCGCGGGCTGACGGTCGAGGGGCTCTCGTTCCACGTCGGCAGCCAGACGACCAACTTTCAGAACTACGCGCAGGCGCTTCAGCTGGCGGCCGGCGTGCTCAAGGAGGCCCGGTCGCGCGGCTTCTCCAAGATGATCCAGCTCGACATCGGCGGCGGCTTCCCGGCGCCCTACGACGACAACGTGCTGCCGATCCGCGAGCTGGGCCGGCTGCTCAACAGCGAGATCCCGCGGCTGTTCCCGAAGGATGTCGCGATCCTCGCGGAGCCCGGCCGGTTCCTCGTCGCCACCGCGGCCATTCTCGTCGCCGCGGTGATCGGCAAGGCCGACCGCGACGGCAAACGCTGCTACTACATCAACGACGGCGTCTACCACACGTTCTCCGGGGTGATCTTCGACCACATGAAGTACCCGGTGAAGGCGTTCAAGAAGGGGCCGACGCAGCTGTGCGCCGTCTTCGGACCGACGTGCGACGCGCTGGACACGATCTCGCTGACGGAGGAGCTTCCCGACCTCGCCCTCGGCGATCTCGTCTACGCCCCGAACATCGGCGCCTACAGCCACGCCTCGTCCACCTCCTTCAACGGCTTCCCGCCCGCGAAGGTGCTGCACATCAATCAGGACGCGTAGCCGGCGCCGGACGGAAGAACACAGAGGCGCAGAGGCCGCAGAGAGATCGGGGTCCGCTCCTCTTTGCGTCCTTTGCGCCTTTGTGTCGCTCCGCCTCCGGGGTTGCATCGGAACGGCGGCGGGGGCAGGGTGGCGGCATGTTGAACGCCTATGTCCGAAGAATCCTGGATGCTCGGATCTACGATCTGGCGGTCGAGACGCCGATCGACACGATGCGCCGCATGAGCGACGCGCTCGGCTGCCGCGTGCTGGTGAAGCGCGAGGATCTGCAACCGGTGTTCTCGTTCAAGATCCGCGGCGCCTACAACCGGCTCCTGAAGCTCACGCCCGCGCAGCGCCGGCGTGGCGTCATCACGGCCTCGGCGGGCAATCACGCGCAGGGCGTCGCGATGGCGGCGGCGCATCTCGGGATCCGCGCAACGATCGTGATGCCGGTGACGACGCCGGAGATCAAGGTGGAGTCCGTCCGCGCCCGCGGGGCGAAGGTCGTGCTTCATGGCGACCGCTACGACGACGCCCGCGTGAGGTCCGATGCGATGGCGGCGGAGGGCGGCCTGGTGGTCGTGCCGGCCTACGATGACCCCGATGTGATCGCGGGGCAGGGGACGATCGGCCTGGAGATCGTCCGGCAGGTGACGGGTCCGCTCGACGCGGTGTTCGTGCCGGTCGGCGGCGGCGGGCTGATCGCGGGCGTCGGCGCGTTTCTGCGGACGATCCGGCCCGGGGTGCGGATCGTCGGCGTCGAACCGGACGACGCGGCCTGCATGAAGGCGGCGCTGGCGGCCGGGCGGCCCGTGAAGCTGAAGGAGGTCGGGCTCTTCGCCGACGGCGTCGCGGTGGCGCAGGCCGGGCGCGAGACGTTCCGCGTCGCGCGGCGGTGCGTCGACGAGGTCATCACGGCGGACACCGACGAGATGTGCGCCGCGGTGAAGGAGCTGTTCGAGGACACGCGGTCCATCGCCGAGCCGGCCGGCGCGCTGGCGCTGGCGGGGTTGCGGAAGTACGCGGCGCGGCGCGGCATGAAGGGGCGGACGTTCCTCGCGATCCACAGCGGGGCGAACATCAACTTTGACCGCCTGCGGTACGTGTCCGAACGGACGGACCTCGGCGAGAAGCGCGAGGCGCTGCTGTCCGTCGACATCCCCGAGCGTGCCGGCAGCCTGCGCGAGTTCTGCCGTGCGATTGGCGGGCACGACATCTGGGGCTTCAACTACCGCCATGCCGACGCGGCGCGGGCGAGGATCCTGGTGGCCATCCGGCTCGATGCGGATCGCGAGGCCGCCGCGGGTCTCGTGGCGCGGCTCGGCCGGCGCGGCTACGGGGCGCGCGACCTGTCCGGCAACGAGCTGGCCAAGGTCCACGTTGCGCACATGGTCGGCGGCCGGCCCCCGCCGGGCCTGTCGGAGCGGCTCTTCCGCTTTGAGTTCCCCGAGCGCCGCGGCGCGCTGCGGCACTTTCTCGACTGCATGGACCCGCGCTGGAGCATCTCGCTCTTCCATTACCGCCGTCAGGGCGGCAGCTACGGCCACGTGCTGATCGGTCTGCTCGTGCCGCCGGACGACGGGGCCGAGCTTCGGCGGTTCCTGCGGCGCGTCGATTTCCCCTGCACCGAGGAGACGGCCAACCCCGCGTACCGCGACTTTCTGGCGTAGGCTCGCGAGGTATCGGCGGGCTAGGCTGACGGCGCAGCGGGCGGGGCCGGTATGGATCCGTTGCCGCCGTCGATGCAGCGGCGGACGGCCCGCAGCAGGTCGGCGGATGTGTAGGGCTTCGGCAGGAAGAGGATGTCGCCGGCGCCCTCGGGCTGCCGGAGTTCCTCGCTGTATCCGCTGCAGCAGATTACAGGGAGCGAGGGCTTCTCCGCGCGCGTCCTCCGCGCAAGTTCAAGGCCGGAGATGCCCTCGGGCATGACCACATCCGTCAGAAGAAGGTCGAAATCGCCCCTCCGATCCCGCCACAGGGCGAGGGCCTGAAGACCGGTGGCCGCTTCAAAGACGCGGTAGCCGCTTCGGCGAAGCACCTCCCTGGCGAGCTTGCGCACGGGCGGCTCATCTTCGACGAGGAGGATGGATTCCGACCCTCCCTTGGCGGGTTCCGGTCCGGCGCCCGCAGGCTCACGAGCGGGGGCGGCGCGGGCGATCGGGAGGTAGACCTTGAACATGGATCCGTGGCCGGGTTCGCTGATGACGTCGATCCATCCGTCGTGCTGCTTGACGATTCCATAGACGGATGCGAGTCCGAGCCCCGTGCCCTGGCCGACTTCCTTGGTGGTGAAGAAGGGCTCGAAGATGTGCTTCTTCGTGTCGCTGTCCATGCCGCAGCCGGTGTCGGACACGGTGATGCATGCGAAGACGCCGACCCAGGATTCCAGGTTGGCGGCCGCGGTACCGGAAGTCACCTCCTCCATCGACGTCGAAATGGTCAGGGTTCCCCCCTGGGGCATGGCGTCGCGGGCGTTGACCGCGAGGTTGATCAGGACCTGGGACAGCATGCCGCCGTCCGCCCGTAGGCGCGGAAGGCTCTCGTCGTGGCGGCAGACCACCCGTATGTGCTCGCCGATCAGCCGCGTGAGCATCCGGACCGCATCGCGGACGACCTCGTTGAGGTCCAGCGGCTCCGCGCGCATGATCTGGCGACGGCTGTAGGCCAGCAACTGCCGGGTGAGCGACGCGGCGCGGCGGCTGGCGTTCAGGACATCGTCCAGCGCCTCCGCGTTCTCCGAGCCCGGCATCGCGTCGTCGCGCAAGATCGAGGCGTGCCCCATGATCACGGTCATGATGTTGTTGAAATCGTGGGCGATGCCCCCGGCCAGTTGTCCGATCGCCTCGAGCTTCTGCGATTGGCGCAGCTGCTCCTCCAGCCGGTGCCTCTCCGAGACATCCCGTGCGAAGGCGATGACGAAGGCGCCGGAGGGTGCGTCCATGCGGGAGAGCCGGATCTCCGCCGGAAACGTGGATCCGTCGGCGCGGCGGAACGTGCCCTCGACGGTCATATGGCCGCCGCGGGCCAGGGCGGCGACCTGGCGCCGGACATCCTCCGGTCCGGACACCGCCGGTTCGATGTCCCGGCGATGCAGCGTGCGCATCGTTGCGCCGCTGTATCCGAGGGAGACACAGGCCTGTTCGTTGACGCGGACGATCCGTCCGTCCGGGTCGTATAGAAGAATCGCATCGCCCGCGCTTTCAATCAGGAGATTGAGAAACTCCTCCTTGTCCTTCAGTGCCGAATTCTGCATCTGGACGGTCGTGAGCATGTCGTTGAAGCTGTCTGCGAGGCGCCCGATCTCGTCGTCCGCGGTGCGGACCGCCCGCAAGCCGTAGTCCTTCCGCTCGGTGACGGCGCGCACCACGGCGGCCAGTTCGGTGACCGGCCGGGTGAGGGCGCGCTGGAGAAGCCACGACAGCGCGGCGGCGATGCCCATCGTCGCGATCAGCAACGCACCGATCACGCCCATGGTGCGGACGAACTGCCGCCACGCGCCGCTCAGGTCCGAGCGCAGGTACAGCCGGGCGAAGGGCGCCCCTTCGCGCGAGAGGGTCTGCAGGAGTGCGAGGTGCCCGGCCTCGGAGCGCGGCCCATCGGCGCCCAGGGCAGGGACGGGAACCGCCGTCTGCGGCGGGCGCAGGTAGCTGGCAAACGGCTCCCCCTGCAGGGTGAACAAACGGGCCTCCACGATATCCCGGGAGCTCGCAAGTGTGGCGAGAACCTCGGCAGCGACGCGCGGTTGACGGAAATCGATGGCGCCGTACACACTCGCAGCGATCATGTCGGCGCGTTCGCGGAGTACGTTCACGGCGCGCCGGCGGAACATGGCCAGTTCGAACGCGGCCATGCCACCCGTGGAGAGGATGAGCGAGACCAGGCATGCCGTGAAGATGACCAGGGTGACCTTCCGGCGGATGGACTGGCCTCCGAACATCTAGCGATCCCCCGGGGCCATTGCGGCTTCCCGTACGACCCGGTTGGCTGTTTCGAGCATCCTGACATTGACCTCGATGCCCGCTCGCGCGGTGTGGTCGAGGTGGACGTCGAACAGCACAGCCTGTCGATGGATCAGGAACCGGATCATGCCGCCCTGGTCGAGAAAGTCACGGTCCTCTCCCACGGTCACCACCGGGCGCGTGCCCAGGGCGGCGAGGACGTTCCCGACGCGGTCCTTCTCCGAGGCGCCAAGGTAGAGGATGTGACAATTCAGAAGGCTTGCGAGATCGTCGGCGCGGTGGATCTCGATGCGGCGGAGATGGGGCGGCCGGTTCCCGAGGATGCGGTCGAACTCGACCCCGAACGGATCCCGGCCGAGGATGCCGATGCGGACCGGCGCGTTGGTGTCGTCGAACGTGCCGGAGGGCCACGAGACGTACTTGGCGAAATTGACGAGATAGGCGGCCTTGACGAGGTAGGGGTTGTCGGTCTGCAGCCCTTCGCCCCGGCTCGCAGCAACCGGCAGCCAGAGCGCGAACACGGCCGTCGCCGCGATGACCGCGGCCCTCCGGAGATGTCGTCGTCGTGGCATCATGGGATCAAAGGGCGAATCTTGCCGTGAAGCCGACCGCCGCGGGTTCGACGGAGTACTCGGAACCGCGGAGGATGTAATTGCGCTTGCTCAACGTGTCGTCCATCCATGCGACGATGTTGTAGACGTCGGCGCGCAGGGTGATGCGGGGGGGCGGCCGGTATTCGAGTCCGACGTTCCAGTAGACGTTGGGACCGAAAGCGTCGTCGTAGCCGGGATCCGCGAGTGCGAGGTTGAGCGGCGTACCCTTGTTGAACGCGCGCCCCTCGTCGGCATTCCAGCGGGCCAGGTCCTCGGCGCCGTCGAAACCCCAGTACACGCGCAACGAGGTGTTCACCGTCCACTTCCGCTTGAAATCCTGCTGCACCGTCAACTTGGTGACGTTCTCCGCCCAGCTTGCGAGCCGGTCTCCGCGACCGTAGGGCATGGCCGAAATCCCCTGCCCCGGGGGCGCGTCCTCCGCGTCAAGGAGTCGCGTCCATGTGTGGGCGAGGATCGCCGCGCTGCCGCCGTTGCGCCATTCGATCGCGGGTTCCAGGCCGAGGATTGTGAACCGCCCCAGCGTGGTCGACCGGCCGGCGGACTGCACGTAGCCGATGGCCTCGTTCCACTCGGTGAAGGCGCCCAGTCCGAACCGCCAATGCTCGTCGTGCTGCCGGTCGTACCGCAACTCCGCGCTCTTGAGGCACTCCTCGTCGCCGTGGCCCCCGATGTTGTTGTGGTCCCGCCGCAATTCCGCGTCGCCGCTCCGCCGGACCGCCTGGGCGGCGATCGCCTTGAAGGTGTCCGACGCCGTCGGCGCATAGACGACCGCCCCGCGCGGCGACACGAGCCAGTCCGTGTACGGATGCTTGTCCATGCGCGCGCTCAGGAAGGTCGTCCACTCGTCGCAGGGCGACCACTGGTGCTCCGCCATGAGGGACAGCGTCCCGAGGTCCCACCGGTCGGACACGGGCGGGTTGGTGTTGACGGTCGGACCCTCGAAGAAGTGATGGGTGTACTCGGTCCCGAGGGCCACGGCGTGCCGGTCGCTGGGGGTCCACGTTCCGATCGCCCTCGCCGTGGCGGAGTTCTCGTCCCGAATCAGCTCCGGAGGATTCCGGTCGTAGTCGTTCCGCGTGAAACCGTAGGAGAGGGTGGCGTCGAGGTGGAACTCATCGGAGAGGTCGTCCCTGTAGGTCGCCGCCACGGTGCCCTGCCGGTTCATCGACGTGAATCCGAGATCGCGGTCGAGGGCCGGTGCGCCCGCGAGGGTCAGCCGCTCCGGGCGCAGGTCGACACCGCCCTGCGTGTATCGCGCCCAGATCTCGAGGGGGCCGCGGACGAGGCTGAGGTGCGCCTTGTGTTTCAGACGGCCGAACGCGCCGCGATGGAAGTTGCGGACCTCGAAGGGCACCGGCTCACCCGCCGACACGTCGGGATCCCCCGGCGACTTCGTGGCGAAGGATGAACCAAGCACGTAGGGCGATTCGTCCTCGTCGGCGCCGTCCTGCTGCGCAATGCCGTAGTAGAGGAACACCCCCGCGTCGTCGTCGATCCGCTGTCCGTAGCGCAGCTCCGCGGCGGTCGTCTCGTCGAGCAGGACCTGCCGGACCTGCGCGTCGGCGCCCTGGAACGAGAGCCCGTCGTGCGTGCGGAGCTGCAGGACGCCCGCCAGCGCGCCCGGGCCGTAGGTCGCGGACGCCGGACCGGAGATCAAGGTCACCTCGCGCAGGTCCCCGAGCAACGGGAGATCGCGCTCGACATCGGCGCCGGCGTACATGCGCTGGTTCACCGTCACGTCGTTCACGCGCAGAAGATACTTATCCTCGCGGTCGCTGATGATGCCCCGGATGCCGAGATGATCGACGTGGGAATGGTGCAGGATGATCTGGCTGTGGGGGAAGGCAATGTCGGCCAGCTCATTCAGGTCCCGCGCACCCGTCTTCCGAATCGTGTCCGCATCGAGCGTGGTCGTGGCGGCCGGAACGAGGCGCTTCTCCGTCAGGGTCAGCGTGGACGATGTGATCCGGACCGACCGCAGATCCGCGATGTCCAGATCCGCGATGTCGAAATCGGCGGCGCCCATGTCGCCGTCCTGAGCGACGGCTGCGACCGGCGCCATGCACACCATCGCAGCCGCCAGGATCATCCATCGCCCCGGCCCCGCGGCTGCGTTCGCGGGGGACGGCGCGTATCGCCGGTTCGGTGGCGCCCCGTGCGGCACGGACACGGCCCACTCCGGTGGGAGTGCATCAAAGGTACCCTGCATGCGCGTTCTCATGTCACCCTCCGCGCGTCTCCTGAGACCGGCCGACGATAGCAATGCCCGCGGGTGCGTCCAAGCCAAGAATGTGCAGTCCGGAATGCGAAGCACGAGGAGCTTGGGCGTATGAATCGTCGCGCCTCGCGCCTTCGTTGAGAACGGCTGCGCCGACGGCCGGATCGCCAATCTCGAGTTCCGGAATACGAACAAGTACACCAACCAGGACGGCGTCGACATCCATGACATCACGATCCGCAATGTCCACGTGAAGATCGCGGGCGGCCACCGCTTCGTGCGGCTGCTCAACCACGACGGGATCCGGCTCTGCAACATCTTCATCCGCGACGTGCTCGACGCCTCCGGCTCCGGCGACGCCCGCGTGGCGGCGGGGCTCAAGATCGGCGACACGCGCTACGGGTCGATGTCGCAGAGCAAACCCGGTGACACCTTCAACGTGTTCGTCGACACCGTTCTCACCCGCGGCCGCACGGCCGCGATGATCCAGGGCCCGCTGGGTAACTCGGCCCTGCGCGCCATCGCGGGCTACGACGGATGCACGAACCTCGTCGAACAGGCCGCGACGACCGACAACGTCCGGATCGAGACCGTCCCCCCGCGCCTCGTTGTCCCCCGGCCCTCGTCCGGAAATGACGCAGGATGCCCCCAAGGCACCGGCGCTGTAGCCGCGGCGGGTCGTCGCGGCAGGCCTTGCGCTCCGGTACGCATTGCCGGGGCCGGCGGCCCCGGCTACAGGGGGCTTTCATCCACCGGGACTTCGTACTTCGTGGCGATGCGGCGGAAGGCGGCGAGTTGGGATTGCTGCCAGGACTCGTCACGGCCGAGTTCGGCGGCGAGGAGGCGGGCGGCGGCGGGGGCCATGGCGAGGGCGGCGCGGACGTTGAGAAAGAGGGCGCGGGTGCGGCGGGCGAGGACGTCGTCCAGCGTGCGGGCCATCTCGTGGCGTGCGGCCCAGACGATCCAGCTCCCGCGGATCGGCAGGGTCGGATGCAGCGGCTCCGCAAGCTCCGGTCGTTCGCGTTCGCGTTCGAGATCGAGGATCCCGGCCGCGTCGCTTCCGTAGACTGCAAGATCGCCATCGGCCCCGTCCCCCGCGCCGGCTCCGTGGATCGCCAACTCGCGCGTGGGGCAGGGGCGCTCGTCGAGGCGGGCGAGCACGGCGGCGTGGTCGACCGCATCCTCGGCCATCTTCCTACAGGTCGTCCACTTGCCGCCGGCGATCGTCAGCAACCCGGAGCGGGAGATCGTGATCGTGTGGTCGCGGGAGAGGGCGGCGGTGGACGAGGCGTCGCCCGCCCGCACGAGCGGACGGATGCCGGTGAAGACGCTCAGGATGTCCGAGCGCGACGGGCGCCGCGCGAGATAGTCACCCGCGGTGTCGAGAATGAACTCCACCTCGTGGTCGAAGGCGGCGGGTTCGAGGTCGGCCGTCTCGATCGGCGTGTCGGTGGTGCCGACGATCGCGTGGCCATGCCAGGGGATCGCAAACATGACGCGGCCGTCTCGCGTGTGAGGGACCATGATGGCGGTGTCGCCGGGCAGGAAGGAGTGATCGAGGACGATGTGAACGCCTTGGCTCGGCGCGATCATCGGTGCGGCGGCGGGGTCGTCCATGCGGCGGACGGCGTCGCAGAAGGGGCCGGTCGCATTGACGATGCACCGGGCGCGGAGCGTGTGCGGCGCGCCCGTCTCCTCATCGCGGAACTCAAGGCCGGCGAGGAAGCCGTCGCCGTTCCGCGCCAGCGCCGTCACCCGGGCGTAGTTCAGGATGCAGGCGCCGTGCTCCGCCGCGGTCTGGACAAGATTGATCAGGAGGCGACTGTCATCGAACTGGCCGTCGTGGTAAAGCACGCCGCCCCGCAGGCCGTCGCGCTGCAGCGTCGGGATGCGCGCGAGCACCTCCTCCGTCGAGAGCACCTGCGATGCTCCGAAGTCGTGGCGGCCGGCCATCAGGTCGTAGACCTTCAGCCCGATCCCGTAGAACGGCGCCTCCCACCACAGGTAGTTCGGCACGACGAACTGCAGGTCGTGCACGAGGTGCGGTGCGTTGCGCGCGAGCAGGCCGCGCTCGCGGAGCGCCTCCATCACGAGCGGGATGTTGCCCTGCTGGAGGTAGCGAACGCCGCCGTGAACGAGCTTGGTCGAGCGGCTCGATGTGCCCTTGCCGAAGTCGGCCTGTTCGAGCAGAACGACCGAATAGCCGCGCGCCGCCGCGTCGACCGCGATCGCCGCGCCCGTTGCGCCGCCGCCAATGACGGCCATGTCCCACGGTTCGGCGCGCTCCGTCGCGCGGCGGAAGGCTGCGGTGCGTTCAGAGTCGGGAGTTTGGGAGTTGCTACGCTTCATGGGAACGGATGGACGGCAAAGAAGGATGAATGGAGGGTAGATGGTTGAACGAGCCGACCCCGCCGGTGGAGGGACGGCCTCCGCGCCGTCCGCTGAGCGATACACGACGCTCCACGCGGCCCGCACGGAGGCGGGCCCTCCATGAGCGCAAGAACAGGTGGGGGCACGGGACTATCGTTCATGCGGTTCCCAATCCCCGGCGCGTCGGAGTGCGTCGAACCAGCGCTCCCGTCGTGCGGTGGCGTCGGGGGCCGTCATGGCCGGGTGGAACGTGCGCCCGGGTCGCCATGCGGCGCGAAGCTCGTTGCGATCGCGCCAGAATCCAGTGGCGAGGCCCGCAAGGTGGGCCGCGCCGAGCGCGGTCGTCTCGACCGAGGCGGGCCGCACGACCGGCACCTGGAGAATGTCGGCCTGGAACTGCATCAGGAGATCGTTCGCCGCCGCGCCGCCGTCGACGCGCAGTTCAGTGATCGGGATGCCCGAGTCCGCCCGCATGACGTCGAGGACGTCCGCGACTTGGAACGCGATGCCCTCCAGCGCCGCGCGGGCGATGTGCGCCGCGCCGGTGCCGCGGGTGAGGCCGACGATCGTTCCGCGCGCGTAGGCGTCCCAGTGCGGCGCGCCGAGCCCCGCGAAGGCGGGCACCAGCACGACGCCCCCGGCATCGGGCACGCTGGCGGCCAGCGGTTCGACATCGGCCGACGAACGGATGATGCCCAGACCGTCGCGCAACCATTGGACCACGGCGCCGCCGATGAAGACGCTGCCTTCCAGCGCAAAGTCGGTGCCGGCGGGCGTCCGCCACGCGACGGTGGTCAGGAGCCGATGCTTCGACGGCAGCGGCTCGCGGCCGATGTTCATCAGCATGAAGCAGCCGGTGCCGTAGGTGTTCTTCGCGAGCCCGCGTTCGAGGCAGTCCTGGCCGAACAGTGCCGCCTGCTGGTCGCCGGCGATGCCGGAGATCGGGATCGGGCCGCCGAACAGTGCCGGCTCGGTCTCGCCGTAGACCTCGCTGGAGAGGCGGATGGACGGCAGCATGTCGCGCGGCACGTCGAACAGGCGCAGGAGATCGTCGTCCCAGTCGCCGGTGTGCAGGTTGTACAGCAGCGTCCGCGATGCGTTGCTTGCGTCCGTCAGATGCAGCCGCCCGCCGGTCAGATTCCAGAGAAGCCAGGAGTCGACCGTGCCGAATGCGAGTTCGCCGCGCCGGGCGCGATCGCGCGCGCCGGGCACGTGATCGAGAATCCAGCGAATCTTGCTCCCGGAGAAGTAGGCGTCGATCACGAGCCCTGTCTTTGCCTGCACGGCGTCTCTGTGACCGTCGCGGACGAGGCCGTCGCAGAAGGCCGCGGTGCGGCGATCCTGCCAGACGATCGCGTTGCCGACCGGCTCGCCGGTGCGGCGGTCCCATACGATCGTGGTCTCGCGCTGGTTCGCGATGGCGATGGCCGCGACGTTGTCCGCGCCGAGCCCCGCCGTCGCCAGCGCCTCGCGCGCCGTCCCGAGCTGGCTGTTCCAGATCTCCCGCGGGTCGTGTTCGACCCAGCCCGGTTGCGGGTAGATCTGTCGCAACTCGCGCTGCGCCGTCGCCCGAAAGACCCCGTCGCGATCCACAACGACGGCCCGGGAACTCGTGGTTCCCTGATCCAACGCCAGGATGACGGACCGCGTCGCGCTCATGCGCCGATGACACCCCGGCCGCGGGGCTGTGTCAATCCGCGGGATTGCCTGACATGTGGTGAGGGATGCCGGCCGGCCTGGCAAGGAGGCCTTTGACAAGGGTGAGTCGTCCTACATAATGCGCCCCGATGAGAATTGCGCTATCCATCCCCGACGCGCTTGCCCATCGATTCCGCGTCGCTGTGCCGCTCCGGCAGCGATCCAGACTGGTATGGCGAAAGGGGTCCCGGATATGAAGATCATCGCCCGCGCATGGATGACCGCGGTGTCGTTGACGCTTGTTGCGGTTTCGATCGCCCTGCTCGTGCAGGCCTCCCACGCATCGGCGGAGGCGCCGGATTCGGCGACTCGCGAGGTCGACGTCGTCGTGGTCGGCGGATCGGCGGCGGCCGTCGCGGCGGCGGCTGCGGCCGCGGATCGGTGGGCCAATGTGCGGCTGCTGGCGCCGCGGCCGTACCTGGGCGACGACCTCTGCGGATCGCAGCGCCTGTGGCTGGAGCCCGGCGAGGTGCCCGCGTCCGACTTGGCGCGAAGCCTGTTCCCCGCGGGGCGCGTCACCACGCCGTTGGTTGTGAAGAAGACGCTGGACCAGGCCCTCATCGCCCGCGGCGTGTCCTGCCTGACCGGCGCGCATGCGATCGATGTGCTCCGCGACCGCGCCGGGCGGGTCCGCGGCGTGGTCGCGGTCAGTCGCAGCGGCCGGGAGGAGATCCGGGCGAAGGTCGTGATCGACGCGACCCGCCACGTCGTCGTCGCGCGGCTCGCCGGGGCCGCCTTCCGTCCCTTCATGCCGGGCGAGCGGGAGTTCGGCTTCGTGGTGGTCGGCGGCGCGCTCAAATCCGGACCCGACGTGACGGGCCGGGAGATGGAGGTCACGTTCCGCAACCCTGGAACGAACAACCCCGCGGCGTATCCGGTCTTCTCCTACGCCGTACGCGTTCCCGTCCCCGACGGCGGTTTCCCCGCGTTCGCGAAGGCCGGGCAGCTTGTCCGCGACCGCGTGTACGGGGAGGGCATGAAGGACGCCTCCGAGTACGCGGAGGCCCTTCCCTCCGACACGATCGTCGGCGAGGCGCGCGTCGACGGCGACTGGCCGGGGATTCCCGGCGCCGATCCGGCGGCATTCCGTCCCCGCGGAGCCGGCGGACTGTTCGTTCTTGGCGTTTACGCCGATCTGTCGCCGCAGGCGCAGCGGAGTCTGCAGCGTCCGCTCACCGCCCTCGCCGCCGGTGCGTGGATCGGCAGGCTCGCGGCGGAGCAGGCGCGGACGATGGACCCCGCGGCGGAGGGGGTCGCGCCTGCCGGCCGGGCGCTGCCGGTGCTTGGCCGGTACGACGTGGTCATTGCGGGCGGCGGCACGGCCGGCGCGCCGGCGGGGATTGCGGCGGCGCGGGCGGGCGCTCGGACGCTGGTGGTCGAGTACCTGGACGAACTGGGCGGGGTCGGGACGGCGGGCCTGATCGCGAAGTACTGGTACGGACGTCGCGAAGGCTTCACGCGCGAGGTCGACGAGGCGCTGGGCGGCAAGGAAAGCTGGAACGCCCTTGAGAAGGCCGATTGGCTACGGCGCGAACTCGGACGTAGCGGGGCGGATGTCTGGTTCGAGACCTTTGCATACGGCTCGATCGTCACGAACGGCCGCGTGACCGGGATCGCGGTCGCCACGCCCTTCGGCCCGGGCATTGTGGAGGCGGGCGCGGTCGTCGATGCGACGGGCAATGCGGACATCGCCGCCGCGGCCGGCGCGGCGACGGAGTTTGGCCTGTCGGCGGAGGGCGTGCCGTCGGCGCAACTTGCGGGGCATCCGCGGCGCAACCTCGGCGACAACTACGTCAACACCTGCTTCGCGCTGCTCGACGACACCGACGCGCGCGATGTCTGGCACCTGATGGCCTCGACGCGCGCATCCGCGGACCCGGCGAAGATCTACGATGTGGGGCAGCTTCCGGATTCGCGCGAACGGCGCCGGATCGTCGCGGACGCCATGCTGACCGCGGCGGACATCCTGAACCGCCGCACGTTCCCGGACACGATCAGCCATCATCGAAGCAACTTCGACGCAGCGGCGTTCCCGACGACGCCGATGCTGCTGGTCAAGGACATGAAGGGCCCGGCGTTCGAGACCGACCTGCCGTACCGCAGCCTCCTGCCGCGCGGGCTCGACGGCATCCTCGTGACCGGCCTCGGAGCGGGCGTCGAGCGCGACGCGATGACGCTCGTCCGCATGCAGCCGGACCTCCAGAACCAGGGCTATGCCGCGGGGACGGCCGCGGCCATGGCGGCCGAGCTTGGCGGGCGCACGAGGTCGGTCGACATCCGCAAACTACAGGCGGTGCTGGTCGAAGCGCACGTCGTCGAGGCGCGCGTCCTGACGGACAAGGATTCCCACCCGATGAGCAGCGAGGCGCTCGCGCGGGCCGTCGAACAGGTCGGTGCGCTGCGCGGCGAGATCCGCCAGTCGCGGACTGTGGAGGATCCCGCGATCTTCGCCATGGCCGCCGTCGTGGCGCACCGGGAGGCGTCGCTCCCGCTGCTGCGCGAGGCGCTCGCACATGCGCCGGCGGGTGGGGTGCGTCTGACCTACGCCAGGATCCTCGGGGCCCTTGGCGACCGCGCCGGCGCCGGGGATCTCGCGGCGGCCGTGGACGCGTGCGCCGTGTGGGACAAGGGCTACGCGCTGACGTCCGACCGCGAAAAGAACAACACGTTCAGCGAGCTCGACCGGCTCGTCATCGCGCTGGGCCTCGGCGGGGCGCCCGAGGGCGTCGCTCCGATCGTCGCGAAGCTCGGCCAACTGACGCCGGTCTCCGAGGTCTCGCACTTCCATGCCGTCGCGATGGCTCTGCGCCGCCACGGCCGCGTGGAGGCCGCCGCCGCGCCGCTGGTGCGCCTGCTCGCGCAGCCGGGTTTCACGGGACACGCCGTCACCGAGGCCGCGCGCCCCGCATCGGACGGGTCGGGACGCGTGCTCGTCCCGCGGCGGACGCAGGACGAACTCAACGCCGCCCTCAGGGAGTTGCTTGCCGCCGGAATGCTCGTTCGCTGCGGCGATCGCGACGGCCGGGGCCGCGCCGTGCTCGAGCCGTACCTGGGCGACCTTCACGGACACTTCGCCGCCTTCGCGCGAAGCGTGCTGGCCGAACCGGGGCGGTGACGTTACGCGCCGGCTACTTTCGCGCGTGCTCCCGGAAGAACTTCACGATCGCCGCCGGGGCCTCGGGGAGGAACTTGTGGGTGCCGGGGTGGATGAACTCGACAAGCGGCGCGCCGGCCTTCGAGACGTACTGCGTGCACATCGGCGCCCAGAGCGTCCCCTCGCCGCACTGGTTGTGCTTGCGAACGACGTCCATCATCTGCCGCTGCCACTCGAACTTTACGAGCGGATCGGCGGTCCCTCCGATGTGTATCACGGGGAGCGGGCGGGCCTTCTCCAGGGACTGGGTCGTCATGGCCGCGGAGGGTGCAATGGCGGCCAACTGGTCGCCCCGCGCGGCCCAGAGCAGGTAGGTGAAGCCGCCGCCGTTGGAGTGGCCGGTGGAGTAGACGCGGTTCGTGTCGATGCGGAAGTCCTTGCGGAGCGTCGCCATCATCGCATCGAAGAACTTGAGATCGCGGTCGCCCTGCGCGCCGATCGAATGTTGCCAGCCGGGCCGCTTCCCCTCGGGATCGGTCAGCCGGCCGGGCGTGTTCAGCCCCTGCGGGCAGACGACGACTGCCTCGGGCCACAGGGTGTGGATGCCGAACATTCGCGCCGCGCTCTCCATCGTTCCGCCGTGTCCGTGGAAGACGAACACGAGCGGCGCGGGGTTGGTGGAGGCCTGGGCCGGCGCGAACACGAGCGCGACGCGCTGCGTGGCGCCGAGGGTCCATTCGCGGCGCGCCGGCGATTCCGCGGCGACAGCCGTGCCGCCCGCAAGGATGACGGCGAGAAGAAGGGCGCAAGGTCTCAGGTTCATGGCGTCGCGGCTCCCGTTGTGAGTACCGCAGCATAGCCGGAACAGCCTGTGGCAGGAAGCGGGACCTGCATGCGTGCGCGGGCGCAGGGCAGCGGCGCGCACCCGCCCCCCGGCTTTCACCCTGTGCCGCAGCATTCCCGGGTGCCTTCGGTGCCATCGAGCTTTGGCAAGCGGATGACAGGAGGTTGACAGAAGGCAGACAGCATCCGACGATTTGCGCGTGGAGAGGATCCACGGAGCCGAGCGATGAAAGAAGCGAAACTCGACCGGGAAGAGAAGAGTGTTCTGGAGTCCTTCGAGCGGGGCGAATGGTCCTCGATCCGTGGACGCAAGGCCGAGATCTCCCGGCTTGGCGCTGCGGCGCGCGCGACGCTGCGCAAGAATAGACGCATCAACATCCGTCTGCCGGATCGCGACGTGCAAGGCTTGCAGGCCAGGGCTGCGGAAGAGGGCATCCCGTATCAGACGCTGATCTCAAGTATCCTCCACAAGTATCTGACCGGAGCGCTGTTCGTGAGAGAAGCGGGCGGGCCGGTCTATCGGGTCAAGGGAGAGACATGATGAAACGGGCGTGGATGGCGGCGGCGGGGATGGCGTGCGGGATCGCGTGCGGGGCCCGGGCGGCGGAGCCTGCGGCGGCGCCGAAGGGCGAGCCGACGAATGCGGCCGAAGCGGCGCTGCAGAAGAAGTACGGCGACAAGCTCAAGCCGGCGGACTACGCCGCCTACCAGAAGCTTGTCGCGTTGCTGGCGGCGGACGAGCAGGCGTGGGAGCGGGTGCTCGAGGACCAGCTCGGCGGCTTCTATTTCCCGATCCACGTGCGCGACCGCCTCGCGAAACGCGAGACCGCCTGGAACTTTGTGAAGGACGACCCCGCCCTGCCGCGCGTGCTGCTGATCGGCGACTCGATCTCGCGGGCTTACACGTTGGACGTGCGGAAGGCGCTCGCGGGGAAGGCGAACGTCCACCGTGCGCCGGCGAATTGCGGTCCGACCGACACGGGTCTCAAGTGCTTCGACGTGTGGCTCGGCACCGGCCGCTGGGACGTCATCCACGTCAACTTCGGCATCCACGACCGGCGCAAGACGCCGGAGCAGTATGCAGCGAATCTCGAAAAGGTCGTCGAACGACTCCAGCAGACCGGCGCGAAGCTGGTCTGGGCGCGGACCACACCGTTTCAGGACAAGGGTTCCGCGGTTGCCGACCAGAGCGGGCCGCTCAACGAAACCGCCGACGCGGTGATGAAGAAGCACGGCATCCCTCTGGACGACCTCCACGCGGCGATCCTCCCGTCCGTCGCGACCGCTCGCGGAGAGGATGGGACGCACTTCAACACCGACGGCATCCGCATTCTCGCCGCGCAGGTCGTGAAGTGCATCGAGCCGATGCTGAAGAAGCCCTGATTCAACAACCAACAACCAACATCCAACACCGAACACCCAACCTTCAACGCCCAACGGACGGGGGGCGTCAGGGCGCCCGGACGGCGCGGTAGTAGGAGCGCACTCCGGAGGGCGTGACGGTCACGCCGCCCTGGGCGGCCGGGAAGGATCCCGTCGCCACCGGCTGCCACCCCGACAGATCGCCGGATGACTGGATCACGTGGGGATACCCCGCCTCGCCGCGCAGGCGGACCTCGACGCGATGTCCCGGGACGGTGCGCGACGCTGTCAGAGCCGGCGGTCCAGGCGCAACGAGCAGCGTGACGCTCTGGGGCGGCACCGTCAGCGAGACCCGGTTCGAGACGACCGCCGCATCGGGCAGGCGTGCGATGCCGTTGGTCGCGAGCTGCCACACGCGCGCGATGCCGGCGAGCGTGGCGTTGGTCAGAGCCACGGTGACGGTACAGGCCTCCTCGATCCGCTTGTTCACGAGCATCACCGTCAGCGCGCCGTCCTCCGATCGTTCCGCGCCGAAGGCGGCCAGCGTGTCGGGGTCCGGGGCGGCGGCGCGGAGGCTGATGTCGCCAAAGCAGCCGTTGGTACCGTCGACGTTGCGGTACATCCGGAACGCATGCGCGGCCGGCGTGCCATCCCCGGGAACAACCCAGCGCGTGGCGAGGTCGGCGCCCTCGCGCCCGAGGATTCCGAGGATGTCGGCCTGTGCGGTCGCGCCGTTCATGTGCGCGTCGGCGCCCCAGCTGTACTCGGTGATGCCGACCGGGGTGCCGGGATAGTTTGTCGCGACCCATTCCTTCATGCGCGGGATGAGGCGGACGCGGTCCGCGATCCACGTCTCGTCGACGTAGTCGGTGTCCCAGAGCGCACGCGTCGACCGGTTGCGGCGCAGTTGCATGGCGGTGGAGACGTCGTCGCTGTACTCGCCGCCCTGCGGGTAGAAGTGCAGCGTGAAGATGTCCAACAGCCGGCGGCCGGCGGTCTGGCTGCGCGCCGCGACCTGGGCGAGCCACCACGGAATGAAGTCCGCGCCTCCATGCGCGGCGCGGTCGGGCAGGGAGGCCCAGCCGTTCCGCTCACCCCATTGCGCGTCGTAGCCGGAGTAGAGGTAGCCGGTCCAGCCCCATTCCTCGGGTCCCACAACCAGTGCGGCGTGGTCGGCATCCTTCACCGCGGCGGCATAGTCACAGAAGCGGTCGCGCATCTGGTCCATCGTCGCGCCGACCGGCCAGGTGTCGCGGTGCGTCGAGTGCCAGAGGCCCCATTCATTGTCCATGAGGTAGTAGCGGACGCCACCCCCCGCCGCGCCGCCCCAGCGATTGGTCAGGTGGCGGATCCACTCGGACTGGAACGCGGTGCCGACCGCGAGGTTGGCGTCGGCCGGATCGTTGTTCGTGATCGCCTGTCCGTTCGATGACCGGATGCCGTTGCCGGCGTCGGGGAACCACTGCCAGTCATTGCCGGTCTGGGCGCCGTACTTCGCGATCGAGAAACTGCAGAGCCGCGAGGCGCCCGCGCCAAGCCGCGCGACCCAGCCGTTGATCGGGACCGTCAGCATCGGCTCGGCGCCGCCTGTGCGGCTGGCGGCGACGAACTCGTCCGCCGACGCGCCGGGCACGGTGGACGTCTCGGGCAGGCTCTGGAAGTACCAGTCGGCGGCGCGGTTCGTTGCGTTCGTCTTCCAATTGTACCGCGTTGCAGAATTGCCGCCGGAGCGATTGAGTGGGATGTTCAGGGTGCGGAGCTGGTTCGACGACGCGAAGCAGACGCCGTAGACGCGCGGGTCGATGGGGTGGCGGTCCGCGAGGGCGTCGAGGGTGACGGTCACCGCGGTCGAGGTGCCCGGCGGCTGCAGGGTGCCGGCCCGCAGGCGGATGTCGTCCACGTAGAACGCCGTCGCCGATCCGGCCTGTGCGAGCTGGATCCAGAATCCATCGAAGGACGACGACCCGGCGATGCCGAGCGTGGCGAGGGGCACATCGACCGTACGCCACGAGCCCGTCGGCGCGGTACCAATCCCGACGGCGGCCTGCGGATTGCCCGACAGCATTGCCTGGATCTGAAGCGGCTGGCCTCCGGCCGCGCCGCCGTGCACGCGGAAGGAGAGGCTGGTGTACGGGGCCGTCGCCATTGCCGTGCGGTGAAGATAGAGCGCCTCCCAGCCGTCCGCCGTGACGCGGACCGAGTGCGTTCCGCTGTGGATGGTCGTTGCCTCCGCGAGGTCGACCGCCGCCCAGCTCCAGTTCTCCCAGCCGCTGCCGAGGGCGTCATCGTAGACAACGAGATCCTGCTGCGCCCCCGCCGTCAGCGCCAGCCCAGCCCCCGCGACAACCGCCATCCACCGGAAGTTCATGCCCAACCATACAACAGTCGCGCAGGACCTTCACCTGATGGCCCCGGCTGCGGGGACTACCATGCGCCCT
>CAYRFK010000011.1:22544-43924 GCA_964423465.1 uncultured Verrucomicrobiota bacterium
CCCGACCCCGCGAACTGGACCTACGAGCGGGGATTCGTGCGCAACCGCGAACTCCAGTGGTATCAACCCGGGAATGCGATCTGCACGAACGGTCTGCTCGTCATCGAGGGCCGGCGGGAGCGGGTCCGCAACCCCGCCTACAGCGCGGGCGACTCGATCTGGTACCGGTCGCGGGAGTTCGCCGACTACACCGCCGCCAGCCTCATCACCAGGGGGCTTCACAGTTGGCAATACGGGCGCTTCGAGGTGAGGGCGAGGATGCTCCTGAACCTCGCGATCGGCGGCGCCCAGGGCGGCGACCCGTCGAAGACCGCCTTCCCAACCCGCTTCGAGATCGACCACGTCCGCGTCTACCAGAAGCCCGCCGCGCCGGAATCGGCCGCAGGCGTGAATTCGTTTGCCCGGCCCACACTGCCCGGCATGGGCAGCGCGAAATGAGGTGTGCAATGAGAATGGCACTGGGGATGGCCGCCCTGCTCCTGGCGGCGAGCGCAGCGACGGCGCGGCTGGTCCCGGTATGGTCGTATCAGCAGCTCTATACGAACGCGGATCTGGTTGCGGTGCTTTCGGTCGAGTCCGTATCCGTGTCCAGTGCAGTGAGCACGAACAACCCGTACCCCGGACAGTACTCGAACTACGTGGCGCGCTGTCGGGTCCAATGGGTGTTCAAGGGTGATCCGGCGCTGCGTGCGGTTGATGTCCCCTTCTTCCAGCACCCGACTGGAATGCCCGGCTTCAACGGCGCGATGCCGGCCCCGTTCACCGGGAACCCGACGATCGACTACCTCGTCTTCTTGAAGCGTGACAAGCAGGGCGGGTGGGTGCCTGTGGCGGGGTCCTATGACGCGGCGCTGTCGATCAGGCAGCTTCGGTCGCACACCGATGCGCGCGACTTGAAGTTGCCGCTCAAGGGGATGCTCAAGGTACGATGAGGTCCGTGCGAGAAGTGCGCGGGCGCATATCCAGGCCCGGCTAGCCGCGAGGATCTCTCGAACGGCCGGCCCAGCGGTCCGGCCCTACCACGGGTTCCACGGAAGGTACGGGTAGAACCGGGCCGCGGCTCGACTGAACCCGCCGAAGTCGGGCCCGGCAGATTAAGCGATCACGCAGCATTCCGGGCATCGGAGATGCGTCGGCTTCGCGAGTTCCGCTTGGGAATTCCGGCTTCGTGCTTTCTTTGCGCCCTCTGCGTCTTTGTGTTCTTTCCTCCGGAGCCGGCTGTGCCGGTGGGGCAGGGCGGACCCCGGCCGGGGCTATACCAGCAGCCCGGCGATCGCGGCGGTCATGAAGCAGGCGAGGGAGCCGGCGACGAGGGCGCGGAGGCCGAGGCGGGCGAGGTCGGGGCGACGTTCCGGCGCGAGGGCGCCGATGCCGCCGATCTGGATGCCGATCGAGGCGAAATTCGAGAAGCCGCAGAGCGCGTAGCTGGCGATCACGAAGGAGCGGTGGCTGATGAAGGACGGATCCTTCGCCGCCGCCTCGGCCATGTGCGAGTAGGCGACCAGTTCGTTGAGGACGGTCTTCTCGCCCAGCAGCCGGCCCACCTCGGCGCAGTCGGCGGCCGGCGTGCCCATCAGCCACGCGAGCGGATAGAACAGCCAGCCGAGGATCGTCTCGAAGCGCAGCTCCGGGTGGCCGAAGAGTCCGCCGCAGAGCCCGACCATCCAGTTGGCGAGGGCCAGCAGCGACAGGAAGGCGACGAGCATCGCGCCGACGTTGAAGGCCAGTGTGAGGCCGGTGGACGCGCCGTTGGCGGCCGCCTCGATGGCGTTGACGCTCGGGTCCTTGTAGGGCAGCTCCAGGCGCCCGGCGGTTTCCGGGGTCTCCGTCTCGGGCAGCAGCAGCTTCGCCATCACCAGCGCGGCCGGGGCGGACACCACCGAGGCGGCGAGCAGGTGGCCGGCGATGTCCGGGTAGTAGCCGCGCAGCATGCCGACGTAGGCCGCCATGACGCCGCCGGCGATGGTCGCCATGCCGCCGGTCATGACGCACAGCAGTTCGGACTGCGTCATCTTCGCGACGTAGGGCTTGATCAGCAGCGGGGCCTCGGTCTGCCCGACGAAGATGTTCGCCGCCGCCGAGAGCGTCTCCGCACCCGAAGTGCGGCAGGTCCGGAACATGATCCGCGCGAAGAGCATCACGAGCTTCTGCATGATGCCGAAGTAGTAGAGGATGGAGATCAGCGACGAGAAGAAGACGATGGTCGTGAGCACTTGGAACGCGAAGTAGAAGCCCATGCTGCCCGGCTTGTCCGGCGGGATCGCCAGTGCCCCGAACACGAACTTCGCGCCTTCGAACTGGAACTCGAGCAGCTTGCCGGCCGCGCGGTTCAGCAGTTCGAACAGCCAGAGTCCCGGCGCGGTCTTGAGGATCAGCAGGGCGAAGACAAGTTGCAGCCCGAGCCCCCAGCCGACGACCCGCCAGTTCACCGCGCGCCGGTTGGTTGAAAAGGCATACGCGAGGCCGATCATGACCCCGATCCCCAGCAAGCTGATCCACCTCTCCATGCGGCGCCCACCGTACCACGATCCCCGCCCCGAGTTCGAGCATGGCCCGGCGGACCTGGTGGCGGATGTGCGTCGGGCGTGAAATAATCCCCCCGCGCTCACGTCTCATGAAGCACATCCCCGGACGGCGGGGCGCGAAGGAGTTCGGGCTCATGAAGAAGCAGATTCTGGCGGTGCTTGCAGCGCTCGCGGCGGGGGCGGCGGGAGCGGCGCAGCGGCCCAACATCGTGTTCGTGCTGGCGGACGACCTCGGCTGGACCGATCTCGCCTGCCAGGGGTCGAAGTATTACGAGACGCCCGCCATCGACCGGCTCGCCGCGCAGGGCCTGCGCTTCACGCACGGCTACACGTGCGGTCCGAACTGCCAGCCGACGCGCGCGGCGCTGATGAGCGGACAGTACGGGCCGCGGACCGGCGTCTACACGGTCGGCGGCACGGATCGCTTCGACACGACGATGCGCCCGCTTGTGCCCGTCGAGAACGTCAACCGCCTCGCGCCGGCGATCGTCACGGTTGCCGAGTCGCTGAAGAAAGCCGGCTATGCGACCGCGATCTTCGGCAAGTGGCACCTGGGCGAGGAGCCCGAGCACCACCCGTTGGCGCAGGGCTTCGACGAGGCCATCGCCACGATGGGCAAGCATTTCAAGTTCAACACGACGCCAAAGGTCGAGGTGCCGGACGATGTCTACCTCGCCGACTTTCTGACCGACCGCGCGCTGGACTTCATCGAGCGGAAGAAGGCGGAGCCGTTCTTCCTCTACGTCACGCACTTCGCCGTGCATTCGCCGCACGACGCGAAGCCGGAGAAGGAAGCCGCATTCAAGGACAAGCCCGCGGCCGGCGGCCACAACTCGCCGGTCTATGCGGGCATGATCGCCAGCGTCGATGAGAGCGTCGGCCGGATCGTCGCCAAGCTCGACCAACTCGGGCTGTCGTCGAACACGCTCGTGATCTTCTCGAGCGACAACGGAGGCGTCGGCGGCTACGGGCGCGAGGGCATCAAGGCCGGGGACATCACCGACAATGCCCCGCTGCGCAGCGGCAAGGGTTCGCTCTACGAGGGCGGCACGCGGGTGCCCTACATCTTCCGCTGGCCTGGCACGATCGCCCCCGGCGGCACCTGCGCCGAGCCGATCGCCAGCGTCGACATCCATCCGACCTTCGTCGCCCTCGCCGGCGGGAAGCCTCCGGAGACGCAGCCGCTGGACGGACTCGACATCTCGCCGCTTCTGCGGGGCAACAACGGCGCGTTTCAGCGCGACGCCCTCTATTGGCACTTCCCAGGCTACCTCGGCGCAGGCCCGAACCAGTGGCGCACGACGCCGGTCAGTGCGATCCGCCGCGGCGAGTGGAAGCTGCTGGAGTTCCTGGAGGATGGCCACCTTGAGCTCTACGACGTGGTCGCCGATGTCGGCCAGACGAACAATCTCGCCGCCGCGAAACCCGACCTTGCGAAAGAACTGCATGCGAAGCTGCAGGCCTGGCGCGCGTCCGTGAAGGCCCCGATGCCGGCGAAGCGCGATTCCATCGCCCCCGCGTCGGAGCCGAAGGGGAAGGGAAAGGGGAAGGGCGGAGGCGGGAAGAAGAAACAGCAGAAGTAGAAGTGGGGGAAACTCCAAACTCCAAGGAAGTGGGAAGTGGGAAGGAAGCAAGTGAGAAGGAGGACGGCTCAGCGGGGTGAACGGAAGAGCGCTCCGGACGAAATCCGGCCTTGCTCCTTCTTCCACTTCCGTCCTTTCCACTTCCTTGGAGTTTGGAGTTTCCTCACTTTCCTCTTCCTGTCCCCTGCCGCTCCAGGGGCACCTGATCCATCGGATCTCGAAGCCCGTCTCCGGGTGGCCCACCAGCTTGCGCGGGAGCACAACGACCGGGCGCTGGTCGGGCGCGTGGAGACGGCGGCGACGGAGGTGAAGCACTTGGTGCGGGAGGGCCGGGCGGCGGATGCGGATGCGTCGGTCCGCGGCGTCGAGGCGTCGGTCGGCATCGATCCCGGCGGATGGTCCATGCACGGCCAGCCGATCTTCCGTCCGACGCCGGAGATCGAGGCGCGCCGCAAGGAACTCAACGTCCGGCTCGACCGCGCCGCCGCATCGGGCGATCCGGGGGCTGTCCGCGCGGTGACCGGCGAGTTGCAGGCGCTCCTCGGGGCCCAGGCGGGCGTGCCCGACGCGAGGCGGCCCGGGCGTCGCGTGTCGCCGGCAGCCCTGACGGAGCGGGAGGCGGTTGACCTCTTCCTCGCGGCGATCGACGGCGAAGGCCGCTCGATCCGAGTCCTTCGCGACCCCGGCGCCGAGCCGCGCATGCTTCGCGACCATGCCGGGCTTGTCGCCGCGCTGCTGGACATCCGTCCATCCGTCGCGCGACACCACCCCGGCCGGCTCCCGGAACTCGACCGCGCCGTCGCCGACGTCTGTGCCGTGCTCGTCGCCCGCCAGCAGCCGGAGGGGCACTTCCCGTTTCCGGACCTGCGAGGGCGCAATATCCGGTTCGGCGACATGATCGAGCGCGCGGTGCGCGAGTCCGGCGCCGTCGCGCGCGACGGCTGGGTGCTCACGCCCGAGCCCGGCGGCGGAAGCCAGTTCGACACCGGCCTATGCGGCATCGCGTTGCTGCGCGCCGGCGCGGCGCAGACGAACGCCGCCTGGACTGCGGCCGGCTTGCGCGCGGCCGACTGGGCCCTCGCGCAACCTTGCTGCGCCAACTTCAACTACAACGCGTTCTCCCTCTCGCTGCTCGCGGTGGCCTCGCACACGGCGGGCGGGACGAAGTATCTCGACGGGGCGCTCGCGAAGTTCCGGGCGGGCGTCGCGCCGGGGCAGGCGCCGAACGGCCGGTGGCTCGATCCGCACAACGCGCGAACCGTCTACCACATCATCCTGCTGCGAGGGATTCGCGATCTCGCCGCCGCGCTTCCGCCGGCGCGTGCGGAGGACCGGCGGGAAGTGCGATCCGTACTCGACCGGGCGCTGGAAGCGTTGCTACAGGAGTATGAAACGTGCGGCATCACGGTCGTGGCGCCGGCCCTGCTGGCCGATTGTGCGGCCGACGGCGCGGGCGACCCGGCGCGGCTGCGGAGCGCGTGGGCGGCGACTGCGGCGGTGGTGGTGGAGGACTGCCGCCGGGGTCGTGCGATCCGCATGGGCGCCGCGGCGGTCGATGTGGCCGCGCTGGCGCGGCAGACGGCGGACGGAAGACGGAAAACGGAAGACGGAAGAAGAGGGGACGGAAAGCGATGAAACAGGAAACCCGCCTTGGTCTGATGGCAGCCGCCTGTGTGATGTCCGCCGTCGCGATGGCGGGGCCGAAGCCCAACGTCCTCTTCCTCGCCGTCGACGATCTGCGGCCGGAGCTCGGCTGCTACGGGCGCGCGAACATCCACAGCCCCAACATCGACCGCATCGCGAAGGCCGGGGTGGTCTTCACCCGTGCGTACTGCCAGCAGGCGGTCTGCTCGCCGTCGCGATCGAGCCTGCTCACCGGAACGCGCCCGGACACGACGAAGGTCTACGATCTCGAGACGCACTTCCGCAAGGCCCTGCCGGATATCGTGGCGCTGCCGGAGCACTTCAGGAAGAACGGCTACTTCGTGCAGGGGATGGGCAAGCTCTACCACAGCGGGCTGGACGATCCACCGTCGTGGTCCGCGCCTTGGACTTCTCCCAAGGCGACGCACGCCGCCTATGCGACCGAGGCCAACCGCGCGATCGTAGCGCGCAAGGTCGCCGAGACGAAGGCGCAAAAGGCCGCGGGAAAGAAACCGACCCGCGCGCGCGACTACGGCCCCGCGTTCGAGTGCGCCGACGTTCCCGACACCACGTTCCACGACGGGGCGCTCGCAGAGATGGCCGTGGCGGCGCTGCGCGAGATCGGGGCGAAGAAGCAGCCGTTCTGGTTCGGCGTCGGCTTCATCCGTCCGCACCTGCCCTTCGTGGCACCGAAGAAGTACTGGGACCTTTACGACCCCGCAAAGATCGAGCTGGCCCCGAACCCGTTCCGCCCGCGCAATGCGCCGGAGTACGCGGTGCAGGAGGGCGGGGAACTGCGGACCTACGACGGCGTGCCGAAGGGGCACCTGCCGGACGACATGGCGCGGACGCTGCGGCACGGCTATTACGCATCCGTGAGCTACATGGACGCGCAGGTCGGCAAGGTGCTCGACGAACTGGAACGGCTCGGCCTCAAGGAGTCCACGATCGTGATCCTCTGGGGCGACCACGGCTGGAAACTCGGCGAGCACGACGCGTGGTGCAAGCACACCTGCACCGAGAACGACGCCAACGCGCCGTTGCTGGTGTCCGTGCCGGGGATGAAGACCGCCGGGTCGCGCACCGATGCGCTCGTCGAGTTCGTCGACATCTACCCCACGCTCGCCGATCTCGCCGGCCTGCCGCTGCCGTCGCATCTTGAAGGCGCCAGCTTCAAGCCCGTGCTCGACGATCCAAAGCGCCCGTGGAAGCCCGCCGCGTTCAATCAGTACCCGCGCGGGAAGCTGATGGGCTACTCGATGCGGACCGACCGCTACCGTTTCACGATGTGGGTCGATGCCAAGGACCACTCCAAAGTCGACGCGGTCGAACTCTACGACCACCAGGCCGACCCGCAGGAGAACGAGAACATCGTCGCCCGGCCCGACATGGCCGCGACGGTGGAGAAACTCACCGCCCAGCTTCGCGCCGGTTGGAAAGCCGCCCTGCCTCCGCGCTGAGCCGTACCCTTCCCGCGGCCGTGGCCGCCCGCCTGTCCGGGTTTCCAATCCTTGGAAACGGGACGGAAGCGGACTTCCAAGGCTTGGAAATCGCGCCGCGGCGAAAGATTTTCCGGTTTGGCAAGGTTTTTGTGGCCAGCCGGTTAGGGCTTCCGGACATGCGCCCGCGGTCGGATCGCTGGATTTGCAGCCAAATTTGGGGTATTCTCCACGCCCCATTTTTTTGGCATGAATCAAAACCGGATCAGAACCGCGGCGGTCGTCTGGGCATCGGTTGCGATGCTCGCGGCGGGCTTATCGCGCGCGACGGAGGTGGCGGTCCATCAGACGGCCGTCGCCAAGGCCATTCCGGCACGCGAAGTCGGCATATTGGTCGACGTGGGGAGGGAGTATGGCCTGTCCGGCGACGCTCTCAAGCTGCTGCTCGTGATCCGGAAGATCGAGAACGGCGGGGCGGGCGTCGAGATGGGGGTCGGCTCAAACTTCCCGGGCCACCGCTCGCGGCGCTACGCCGGCCAGCCGGACCTCAGCCTCCGTGTCCAGGCCCGCTGGGCCGCCGGAACGATCCGGGACCGCTACACCGGCAACCTCGAGGCGTTCGCAAGGCGGTACTGTCCCCCCAAATGGCGCCACTGGACCACCCTCGCGCGCCACTGGATGAACAAGGGATAAGCGGGAAGAAGCACGAAGCGGAAAGCTCCAAGGCTTTAACCCAGGAAGAGTAGTTGGACAGGACAACATGATGTACAGGATTGCGGCGGAGTCTATTACAGAAACCAAGGACTTCATCAGGTGAGCGCATCGATGGTCTGCCGCAACTCCATCCGTTGATCCTGTTATCCTGTCCTGCCTGTCTGAATTGCCGAATCCGGGTCAGAACGCGCTTCAGGCTTGGGATTTCGTGCTTCTCTCCATCGGGTGCCGCGCGGATACTCGCGGGACCATGAAGCACCTCATTGTTCCGTTCATGCTCGCGCTCGCGGCGGCGGCGTCCGCGGGGCGGCCGAACTTCGTGCTGATCTTCGCCGACGACATGGGGTGGGGCGATCCCGGGTGCCAGGGCGTGACGCTGGCGCCGACGCCGGCGATCGACTCGCTCGCGCGGGACGGCGTGCGCTGCACCGACGGCTACGTCTCGGCACCGGTCTGCTCGCCAAGCCGTCACGGGCTGATGTCCGGCGCCTATCCACAGCGCTTCGGCATGCAGTGGAACACCGACCGGTCCCATTGTGCCATTCCGGGGGTGCACAAGCTGTTGCCGGAGACGCTGAAGGCCGCCGGCTATGCGACGGGGCTCATCGGCAAGTGGAACGTCAACCGCGACCCGGCGCCGATGTTCGACGAGATCCACGACCTGATGGACTGGGAGGGCGACTACTGGCCCGACGCAAACGGGCACTACACGGGCCTCGGCACGAACGAGCACGCATCGGGCAAGGTCCAGGGCGTCTGGGGACCGGAGCGGCCGGGCGATGAATACCTCACCGACCGCCTCGGCCGCCACGCCGTCGAGTTCGTGAAGCGCCGCAAGGACGGCCCGTTCTTCCTCTACCTCGCCTTCAACGCCGTCCACAGTCCCTGGCACGGCAAGCTCGAGCACAAGGAGCGTTTCGGTGCGCTGAAGCCGGAGCCGCTGCCGTACTACGCCTCGATGGTCGTGTCGATGGACGAGGCCATCGGCCGCGTGCTGGCCGCGCTCCAGGAGGCGGGCGTTGAAAAGGACACGTTCGTCGCGTTCGTCAGCGACAATGGTCCTGCGAAGAGCGACATCAAGGGCGCGAGGCCGGAGTGGCCCAGGGACACGATCGTCGGCTCCACCGGAGGCCTGAACGGGTGGAAGGCGCAGTACCTCGAGGGCGGCATCCGCGTGCCGTTCCTGCTGCGCTGGCCCTCGCGGCTCAAGGCCGGTGCGGAGTATCGGCGCCCCGTCAGCTCGCTCGACCTCTATGCGACTTTCTGCGCCGCCGCGGGCGTCGCGGTGCCTGACGGCACCCGGCTCGACGGCGTCGACCTGGTGCCGTTCCTCTCCGGCGCGACGGCCGGCGATCCGCACGCGGAGCTCTTCTGGACGCACGACGGACAAGGCGCGATGCGCCGCGGCGACTGGAAACTCGTCGTCAGCCCCGCCGCGCCGAAACTGCGCCTCTTCGACCTCGCCGCCGACCGCGCCGAATCGCGCGATCTTTCCGCGGAGAAACCGGAGGTCCTCGCCAGCCTCCATGCGGCGTGGACGAACTGGTGTGTCTCCATGCCCCCCGCCGCGAACGCGGCCGCACGGAAGAAGGGCCCCGCGCCGAAGCCCGTGAACGGTCCCGTCACCGGCCGGTTCGGCCGCAGGGAAATGAAGGCGCCCGACGGCAAGCCGTTCAGCGTCTTCACGGTCACCACGGCCGACGGCGCCGAGTTCCTGCTCTACTACCGGCTCGCAAAGGACCACTTCGGTGGACGGAAGCCGGGCGAGATGGAAGGCCGGACGGTCCGCGTCACCGGCGCCGCGACCCGTGCCGGCCCCGCCGGCCAGTTCACCGGCGTCGAGTCGATCGAGATCGTGCCGTAGCCGTCGGACGGCTTGACCTGCGCGGGGCGGCCGGACGATGCTGGCGACCCTGACAGAAGGAGACGGACCATGGCCAAGGTTGCGATGATCGGGGCGGGAAGCCTGGTGTTCTGCAAGACGCTGATGAACGACTTTCTCGCGACCCCTGCGCTGGCGGGCAGCGAGTACCGGTTGATGGCGCTGACGCACACGCGTCTCGACAAGATGCACGCGTTCGTCGAGCGCATGATCCGCGACAACGGCGCGAAGGCGACCGTCACGAAGACCACCGACCTGCGCGAGGCGCTGCGCGGGGCCGACTACGTGATCGTCATGATCCAGGCCGGCGGCATCGACGTCTTCCGCTCCGACTACGAGATCCCGATGAAGTACGGCGTCGACCAGTGCATTGGCGACACGATGGGCCCCGGCGGCGTCTTCCGCGCCGCGCGCCACATCCCCGAGCTGCTCAAGATCACCGCCGCGATGAGCGAGCTCTGCCCGAACGCGCTGCTGCTCAACTACGCCAACCCGATGGCGATGTGCTGCTGGGCGCTCGGCGCGCAGGAGGGGCTGCAGTTTGTCGGCCTCTGCCACGGCGTGCAGACGACGCTCGACCTCATCGCCTCCTACGCCGGCGTGCCGAAGGGCGAGATCGACCACCTCGCCGCCGGCATCAACCACATGGCGTGGTTCCTGCGCCTCGAGCACCGGGGCCGCGACCTCTATCCCGGCCTGCGAGCGAACTTCGAGAAGCCCGAGTACTACGCGAGCGAGAAGGTGCGCGGCGAGGTCTTCCGGCACTTCGGCTACTTCATGACCGAGAGCACCGGCCACCTGTCGGAATACCTGCCCTACTTCCGCAAGAACCGGAAGGCGCTGGACCTCTACTGCGACGAACCCGCGTTCGGCGGCGAGTCGGGCGCCTACATCAAGTACTGCGCCGACCTCGCGATCAAGTTCCTGAAGACCGACCCGCTGTCGATCGAGACGACCGCGCTCCAGCCGCGCAGTGCGGAGTACGCGTCGCACATCCTCGAGGCTCACGAGACCGGCGTGACGTTCCGCCTCGCCGGCAACGTTCGGAACGACGGCTACATCACGAACCTGCCGCGCGGCTGTTGCGTCGAGGTCCCGTGCTACGTCGACCGGCTCGGCATCCATCCGACGGTCGTCGGCGACCTGCCCGCGCAGTGCGCGGCGCTCAACATGACGAACGTCAACGTGCAGGGCCTGACCGTGAAGGCGTGCCTCGAGGGCGACACGGAGCTGCTCGTGCAGGCCGTCGCGCTCGATCCGCTCGCGTCGGCCGTGCTGACGCTCAAGGAGATCCGCGACATGACCGCCGAACTGCTCGAGGCTCAGCGCGACTGGCTGCCGCAGTTTGCCGGGAAGGCGGTCCGGCTGACGCCGACCATCGCGATTCCCAAGGATCTGAAGCGAGTCGACGTCCCCCTCGATCCCGCCCTCGCCATCGCGAACCGCTTTGGCAAGCTGGCGAAGGCATGACCGGTCGGCCCGCGCTTGTGGACGCGGCGCCCCGCCGTGTTCCGTCGGGTGCTGTTGCCGGGCCGTTCAAGGCGCGGGGCGCGCGAAATCGGCGGGCTTGAGGCCCTTCCGGAAGGTGCCGAACCCGTAGAAGGTTGGGCGGTAGGGCCACAGGGGAGTCACATCCGCCTTTGCGGGCACGGGGAGTCCGGCGGCGCGGAAGACGCCGTTGACCACGAGCCGCCGCAATCCCTCGTTCGCGAGATCGGTCGCGGAGCCCATCGTCGTGCAGAGAACCCAGTTCACCTGTCCGGCCTCGTTCGTCGGCTGGCGGGTCCACACGACCGGCTGCATCGGCGCATTCTTCCCGCCCTCGACCGGCGGGGACGATGGGTCGAGGCTCTGCGTCACCTGGCCGCGGACCAGGACCCGGCAGTCGGGTGGCGGGATCGCGGTGTAGGTGTCGGTATCGCCGAAGAGATCCCCGACGCCGTTCAGGACCGGATCGCGCTCCGCGCCGGGCTCGATGACGCCGCGCGTGCCCTCGAACTTGTGCTTCCCGTGGTGTGCCACCCACGTCTCGCCCAGCACCTGCCGGCCGAAGCCGCCGGGCCAGTCGGTGCGGTTCCAGCCGTACTTCGCGTAGGGGCTCGTCGAGTCCTTCGGGTAGTTGAAAGCGTGGGTGCTCGTGCGCAGCGCGACGATCGGCATGCCGCGCAGGTGCGCGTCGACGAAGTCCTTCATCGCCTCATCCGGCCAGCAGCGGAACCGGACGGCCAGCACGATCGCATTCGCCGTCCGCAGCGCATCCGAGCCCGGCAGGCTGCGCACGTTGGCCGGGTTCACCGTGCCGTCCGGGTCGAGCGCGAAGAGAACGGTGCAGGTGAAGCCGTGGCGCGTCGCGAGGATCGCCGCCAGCATCGGCATCGACTCCTCGCTGCGGTACTCCTCGTCGCCGCTGACCAGCACGACGTGCCGCCTGCACCCCGCCCCGTCCCCGCCCTCGAAAACCAGCCGGTCCGGCAGCTCGCACACCCCGCCCTCCGCCGCCAGCGCCACGGCCATCGCGAAAAGGATGGGAAGTTTCATGCGCGCATCGTCGCCCGCCGCCTCGCCCTTGGCAAGCGCGGACGAAGAAGCAGGTCAAGCAAATGGGGGCAGGCGAATGCAAGACGGGCAGGAGGCAGACAAACATCAGCACTGGGTGGGCCGTCGCCGCCCGCCTCCGCACCCCCACAAGTGTAACGTTAGCCGATGCGACCGCATCGGATAATGTTACACCTCCTCCGGGATCTCGTAGCCCTTTCGGTAGACGGGCTTGATCATCGCGTTGGCCTTGTCGTGGTCGAAGCGGCCGGCGGCGCGGTCGTAGTTGAGGGCGGCGTTGCCGACGCGCATCGCGATGTTGCCCATGTGGGCGATGACGTTGCTCGCGTGCGCGACGGCGATGTCGGCGTTGGGTTTCGCGCGGCTCTTGAGGCACGCGATGAAGTTCCGGTAGTGCTCCGAGTCGCCCGCCTCGCCGAGGACCTTCTCGATGGTCTGCGAGTCGTTCTTCTCGACGACGAAGCCGCCGCCGTGGCGGCCGACGATCATCAACTGTTCGGAGCCGTAGATCTCGACGCGCGTCGAGTTCTGCTTCCAGTCCGACACGATCCCGCGTCGTCGCAGCGCGTCGGTGCTCTTGACCATGTACTTCGGATAGGCCGACAGCTCGAAGGTCATGATGAAGTCGTCGAACTCCCAGTTCGTGACCATGACATCCGGCACCTCGGAATCGTCGCCGCGGTGGACGTAGCGGCCGCCGACCGACCGCACGTTCTTCGGCAGGCCCGGATCGCCCATCAGCATCAGCGCGAGGTCGGTCTGGTGGATGCCGTCATCCGTCATGTCGCCGCCGCAGAAATCCCAGTAGTTGTGCCAGCCGCCGGAGACGATCCGCGAGTGATAGGGCCGCAGCGGGGCGCGCCCGAGCCAGCGGTCCCAGTCGAACCCCTCCGGCTGCTTCGCCGACTCGCCGAGCTTGAAGGCCGCTCCGGACTTGAGGTTGAACACCTTGACGATCCCGATCTTGCCGAGCTTGCCGCTCTTCACATACTCGCGGGCCTGGAGGTTGTACTCCTTGGAGCGGTTCTGCGTGCCGACCTGGACGATGCGGTTGTACTTCTTCGCGGCCTCGACCATCTTGCCGCTCTCCCAGATGTTGTGGGAGTGGGGCTTCTCCACGTAGACGTCCTTGCCGGCGCGGCAGGCGTCGATCGTGATGGGCGCGTGCCAGATGTCGGGCGTCGCGACGATGACCGCGTCGACGTCCTTCGATTCCAGCACCCGGCGGTAGTCCTTCTCAAAGCGCGGCTTCGTCTTCTGAACCTCGGACAGGAGCGTCCACATCTGCTCCATCTTCGGCTCGCTCAGGTCGCAGAGGCAGGTGCACTCGGCGCCGCAGTCCTCGACCATCACGCGCGCGACGAAGCGTCCGCGCCCGCCGCAGCCGATCAGCGCGACGCGCGGGCGGTCGTTCGCGGACGGCGCCGTCTGCGCGCGGGCGCTCGTGCGGGCCAGCCCCCCCAGCGCGGCGGCGGCGGCAAGGGTTCCGGAATCGCGAAGGAACAGGCGACGGGACTGAAGGCTCATAATCGTTTTCCCTTCCATGCGGATGGCCCGGACGACACGATGCCGCATCCTAGTCCCGCACGCCGCCGCCGGGCAAGAACGACATCAGCGACAGGGAAATTGTGTTACATAGATTGTAACGATCGTTACATTCTATGTAACACAGATCGAGGCATCAGGGGTGCGCGGAGGGAGCAGGCTATGCGTGTTTCCGGGCTGGACAGCGGCCTTCGGTGCGAGGCGGGCACCTTCGTCCTCGCGGCTGTGGTATCCTCCGCCGATGCGAGCGAAACAACAGAGACAACGGGTGGAACTGATGGCGCCGGCGGGCGGGCCGGATGCCGCCTTTGCGGCGCTCCAGTACGGCGCGGACGCAGTCTATCTCGGCCTCCAGCAGTTCTCGGCGCGGGCGGATGCCGAGAACTTCGCGCCGGAGCAGCTCGATGAACTCGTCGCCTTCGCGCATTCCCTGAAGCCGCGGCGGCATGTCTACGTGGCGATGAACACGGTGATCCTCGACCGCGAGATGCCGGGCGTTGTCGATGCGGTCGCGCGTGCGGCCGACCTCGGGGTCGATGCCCTGATCGTGCAGGACGCCGGACTCGCGGGGCTGGTGCGCCGGCACTACCCGGAGCTCCGCCTCCACGGCAGCACGCAGATGGCGGTCCACAACCGCGCGGGCGTCGAGCGCCTGCGCGACCTCGGCTTCGCGCGCGCGACGCTGGCGCGCGAGCTGACGCTGGACGAGATCCGCGACATCGCCGCCGTCGAGGGCATCCAGGTCGAGACGTTCGTCCACGGCGCGCTTTGCTATTGCTACAGCGGGCTCTGCCTCTACTCGTCGCTCGCCACCGGCCGCAGCGGGAATCGCGGGCGATGCGCCTACCTGTGCCGCGACCGGTTCGCGGCGGGCGGTGCGGCGGAGGAGGGTGCCGGCGCGTTCCGGTTCTCGATGAAGGATCTCGCACTGCCCGGCGCGGTCGCGGAACTCGTGGCGGCGGGGGTCGATTCGATCAAGATCGAGGGGCGCAAGAAGAGCCCGCTCTACGTGGCGGCCGTGACGAACTTCTACCGGCGGCTGCTCGACAGCCCCGTGGCGCCGGCGGATCGCCGGACGATGGAGCAGGACATCCAGTCGATTTTCAGCCGCCCGTGGACCGAGCTGTTCGCGCCGGGCCGGGACAACCCTGGCGTTGTCGATCCCGCGTACGTCGGTCATCGCGGCACGCCCGTGGGGCGCGTCGAGGCGGTCGTCCGCCGCAGCGGGCGCCTGCTGCTGCGCTTCACGACCAGCCGCCCGGTGGAGCGCCACGACGGGATCCAGGTCGATGTGCCCGGGGCGGACCGTCCGTTCGGCTTTCCGGTGGACCATCTCTTCCTCGCGGCCGAGGATCGCACGCCGCCGCGCGAGGTCTTCGAGTCGCACTCCGGCGACCGGATCGAGGTCGAACTGCCGGCCGACGCGCCGGAGTTGCCGGAGGGCGCGACGGTGTACAGCGCCTCCTCGCAGGATGTGAAGCGCCGCTACCGATTCGAGCGGCCCAAGCCGGGCCTGCATCGCATGCGGCGGAAGCTCGACGTGACCGTGACGCTGGCGACGGAGGGTCTCTCGGCGTCCGCGCGCCTCGCACCCCGGCATCCGGGCGAGGCGGCGGTGGAAGCCTCCGCGTCGGTTGCGGAGCCGCTGTCGCCTGCGCGCAACCCGCATGGAACTGTGGATGCGGTGTGCCGCGCCTTCGAGAAACTTGGCGACACGCGCCTGGCCGCCGGCCATCTGACGATCGACGACCCCGAGGGCCTGTTCGCCCCCGCCTCGCGTCTCAACGACCTTCGCCGGGATTTGGCGGCGGCGGTCGAGGCGGAGTGGAATCGCGCCGTCGCGGCCCGCGCCGCGGCGGTGTGCGCCGACGTGGCCGCGCCCTGCGTTGCGGCCGGGACGGACGGGGCGGAGCATGCCGGATTCTGGCGCATCAAGGTCGACCGCCCCGGCCTGCTCGCCGCCTTCGAAACGGCCGATCTAGACACCGTGGGCGAGGTCATCTTCGACATCGGATTCAGCACGCCCGAGGGCGTCGGCGCCGAGGTCGGGGAGCTGGCCGGCCGCGTCGGGCGCGACCGCGTACGCATCGCCCTGCCGACGATCACGCGCGCGTGGGACGAACCCGCGCTTCGGGCGTGCGTCGAGCGGCTTCTGCGCGACGGCTGGACGCGCTGGGAGATCTCGAACCTGTCCGGGTGGCGGTTCCTCACGGCGGAAGATCTCGACCTCTGCGGCGGCTGGCCGCTCTATGCGACCAACCTCGCGGGCGTGCGCCAGTGGCACGAGTGGGGGCTGACGTCCGTGACCCTTTCGCCCGAGGACGGCCGCGACAACATGGGTGCGATCCTGGCCGGGGCGGCAGACCTGGCGGACGTGCCGCTCTACGAGGACGTGCCGCTCTTCATCTCCGAGACGCGCGCCTGTGCGATCGACCGTGACATCGCGCCCTCGACGTGCGGCCGCACATGCGAGATCCCGCTGGTGTCGTCGAAGGGCGACGAAACCCTGCAGCTCTGCCGCTGCGGTCGCACCGTGCTGCTGCACCGCGCCCCGCTGTGCCGGGCCGGGCGGCTGGACGAACTGCGCGTCCTCGGCGCCCGCCGCTTCCGCGCCGCCTTCGTCTGGCGCCGCTACGAATCTGCCGAGGTCCTCGCCCTGTGGCGCGCCCTCCGCGCCGGCCGCGCCCCCGATCCGCACACCGTCGGCAACTTCGACCGCGGACTGGCTTGAGCGTCACAGCTTCCCCGCGACGTCGTCGGGGTGTACGATCCGTGCAGGTCACGCGATATGCGTGAGGAGGTGCGCGATGGTCAAAATCGGGATCGAGTACAAGGGCGGGCTGCGGTGCGAGGCGGTGCACGGGCCGTCGGGATCGCATCTTGAGACCGATGCGCCGGCGGACAACCACGGCCTGGCCGAGCGGTTCTCGCCGACAGACCTCGTGGCGACCGCGCTGGGCACCTGCATGTCGACCATCGTCGGCATCCTCGCGCAGGAGGAGGGCTGGGACCTGCGTGGCATGAAGGTCGACGTCGAGAAAGAGATGGGCGGCCCGCCGCGCCGCATCACGCGACTGTCGGTGAGAATCCACATGCCCATCGCGCTGGCGCCCGTGGACCGCGAGCGGGCCGAAGGCATCACGCGGGCCTGTCCGGTCGCGAAGAGCCTCCACCCCGACATCGACACCGACATCCGGTTTGTCTGGCCGTCCTAGCCTCCCGCGATCTGCCGGTCGATGCCGTCGGCCAGCGCCTCGGCGGCGGTCAGGTATCGGGCGAACAGGGCCGGGATGGCGGACGAGGGGATTCGGGTTCCCGCGGCCTTGGCGTCCAGGACCGTCAGAAAGGGCTCCGGGTCGAATCGGATGTGTGCGGACAGGCCGGACAGCGCCTCCCGCTTGCCGGCCGGCCCGCGACCCTCGAAGAGACGCAGCGCGGCGCGGGCCAGAACGCCGAAGGTGGCGACCGATTCCCGCATGAGCAGGGCGATCTGCGAGGCGCGGCCGTGGTCGGCGAGGTAGCGCTCCTGCAACCGCATCAGGTTGACCTTCAATTCGCGCTCCAGCTCCAGCCGCAGGGCCGCGGCATCGATCTCGATGGGGACCAGCACATCGAGGCCGTGAAGGACGCGGTGATGGTCCTTCATGTCCGCCAGTTCGATCGGAAACACATCCGCCGACCGCGCCAGCCCCTCCCGCGTGAAGACCTGAGGCGGCCGGTTCCCGGCACGAACCCACGTGCGGACCGCCGGGGCCATCGCGTCGAGCTCCACGGCGCCGGCGCGGTCGAGGACGACCATCACATTGTAGTCCGACCGTTTCCCCGCGTGGTCCCCTGCCGCTGCCGACCCATACAGGATGGCCGACACCACCGGGAGCCCCGGTGTGGCCACAAGCTTGGCTGCAAATTCCTCAGGCATCATACCCACCTCCACGGCCCGCCGCGCGACGCGGCGGAAGCACAAATCCTTAATTCCGAAGCACGAAACAAATCCCAAACCGGAAAGCCCCAAACACCACTCCCACTCATCACTCTGTACCGATCACTCATCGCTCATCACTCATCGTTCATCACTTTCTTCACCATCCCCTCGACGCGCCGCCGCCGCCGCTGCGACCGCCGCCGAAACCGCCGAACCCGCTGCCGCCGAATCCGCCGCCTCCCCCGCGCCCGCCGCCACTGCTGAGGAGCATCCAGATGAGGATCTGCGGATGACGGATGGCCATGTAGACGAAGAGGATCCCCAGCAGGATCATGACGGGCAGGGGGATCTTCTGCGGTCCGCCGTCGCGCGCGGGCCCGCGGCCGGCGTCCGGAGGGGCGCGGGCGCCGACCGAGCCGAGGACGATTCCGCGGTCCGCCGCCACCGCCAGAGCGATGGCCTCCGCGCCGGCAAGAAGACCGCCGCCGAAGTCGCCCGCCCGGAACTGCGGAAGCACGTGTGTGTCGAGGATCCGGCCTGCCAACGCATCCGGAATGACGCCTTCGAGCCCGTAGCCGACCTCGATGCGCACCTTGCGGTCCTCGATCGCCGCCAGCAGCAGGGCGCCGTCGTCCTTGCCCTTCGTGCCGATGCCCCAGCGCTCGTAGAGCCGGGTTGCGAAGTCGTTCACCTCGCCGCCCTCGAGCGACTTCAGCGCCACGACCTTCACCTGCGCGCCGGTCTTCGCCTCCAGTTCCTCCAGCACACGCGAGATCTGCGTCCGGTGCGCGCCGGACATGACGCCGGCGTAGTCGTAGGCGAAGCCCGGCGCGCGGGTGCGGACCAGTTCGTCCAGCAGCCGGTCCCCGCCCGCCGCGCCGCCGCTTATGGAGGAACCCAACAGCAGCCCCGCGATGGCGGTGATTTTGGCGACTCGAGTCGACATGTCCGCATTACTCGTTCCGAACGGCCCCGAAGTCAATCCCGAGCGTCAGGTCCGATACATGAGTCTGGGCGGCGAGTCCGGGAAGAGAGCTCTCCAGCTCCGACCCCGCTGTGAGGGCATGCACCCTCGGACCGCGGCGTTGTGCACTAGTAGTACGTTCCGTTAGGATTCAACATGCGCCAATGTGGTGTTGCCATGTTCCAGCTCGTGGTGTATCGGATCGAATCACGCTGTTGCATAACGGTTCGTATTGTGATTTCATCAGAGTGGATGGCGGTACGGAGGCGCAGGCAGGGGTGAGTGAAAGAGGAGGGGTGGAGCATGAACTCGGCAGACTCTCGAAGCGGATTCCGGCCGGTCGGCGGGGACTTCCAAGCCTTGGATGATGGACTCAGGCAGGCTTCCAATCCCGGGAAGCTGCGCAGAGCCCGACGGGTGGCGGCGGGGGTCCGCGCAACGGCACTGCGTTCATGGCCGAGTTCGGCGTCTCCCGGCGCACGGTGGCGTGGATCTGGGCTTCCTGCGCGACGAGGAGCGTGCGCCGCTGAGCTACGCCGCCGCCGGCCATGGGTTCCGGCTTTCGGACGACACATACACGCTGCCGCCGGTCGCGATCAGTCGGCGGGAGGCGTTCAGCTTCGGCCTCGCCCGCAAGCGGCTGGCTCCCTACGAAGGTACGCCCCTGCATCCGGATATGCGCGCCGTTCGGGACAAGATCGCCGAGTCGCTGGAGGGCGATATCACGATCGAGCCGGGATGGCTCAGCGAGAACGTCGGCGTCCTGCCCGAGGACCGGGTGCGGCGCAATCCCGATGTGTGGGCGCGGCTCGCAGGCTTCATCAAGCGCCGCGAGGCCGTCCGGATGGAATACCATCGGACCCGGCCGGACGGCATTCTGACAACAACACTGACCACAACCATCCGTTCTTACCACGATCCGTCTCATGAAATCACTCCTTCATGCCAGTTTCACGGGCGCGGCCCCGGAAAGCCTGAAGAACAGTTTCTTATCAGGCTCTATCCGCAGTCGGGCCGTGTTTGCAGTCAACATGGTTACATCGTGCTGGTCCAACTTGACACGGGCGGTGGCGCCCAGTTCCTGTTTGCGCGTGCCATGGGTCGCGGCAATAGGGGTGTTCGGTGTCTTGTTCGCGGATGATGCGCGGGCCGGTGTATTCGTCCAGCCGACGCTCACCGGCACCGCCCCCTGTGGCACCAACTGGAGCTACATTTCCACCGGAGAATTCCTGCCTATCCGGTCGACTACTGTCGCCTCAAATGGCCTGCCGGGGGCTGTCGTGTATTGGAATACCGACACCGGACTGCTCCAGGTTGATCCGCGTGGTCACAGCATGAGCTCGTTGATCATCACCTACAACAACACGAATGCCAACATAAGCGCCACCACTCCGGGTCCGTTTTACTTTCCATCAGGACAGACGGCTGCCAATTCATTCTCTGCAGCAACCACGGTGGAGGGGCGGAGAACGTTTCCAGCCGTGACTGCTGTCAGCGGTCTTCCGCCGACCACCTTGGCGGCGCGCCTCGCCGTGACTATCGGCGCGCCTCTGGGGCCAAGCCTGGCGACCAGTGGTGATGTCGGAAACATCGCCTCCACTACTGGATTCTGGAACCAGCCCTGGGCGTTCCCAACCAACGTTCTCACGCCGGGATTAAGTTCAACCAACGCCCCTTACATCGCGTTTTGGGCGAGCAATTCCACGTTGTCGGTCACCAACTTCAGAGTGATTGGCCAGACGACCCACTCGAATATCAACCTGTTGGGGTATGGAATTGGCCAAGCCGTCTTTCAATACTCGGTCAACGGCATCAGTGGCAATCAGGTCGGCCCTGTGATCCCTTATAGCAGTAAGGCCGACCAGACTATCACCTTCCCCGCGATCGGCGACAAGGTGACCACCGACCGGGTCGGGTTGGCGGCGACGGCATCGAGCGGGCTGTCCGTGACCTTCGCGACGAACGGGGGTCCGGCGGTGATTGCGGGCGGAACCAACCTCTCGTTCACCGGAGCGGGCATAGTCAGCATCGTGGCCTCGCAGGCGGGCGATGGCAGTTACAACGCCGCGCCCAGCGTGACGAACCTGATCCATGTCTATGCACTCTCGGCCAACAACGGCCCCTACGCGGGCGGAAACACCCTCACCATCACCAACGGCAATATTGGTACGATCACCAACGTGCTGGTGGGTGGGGTGCAGGCGACGATCACGGCGTCGGGCGCGGACTGGTTCACCCTCACGCTGCCGGCCACGGGCTCGGCGGGCGCGGTGGATATTGTAGTGCAGAGCAGCGACAACGGCGAGATCACGCTGACCGGTGCCTACACGGTTAATCCAGCCGGCCAAATTGCCGCTGCGGGTGGTGGTGGGTTGCCGGCGTTGATTACCCTGACGAACAGTTGGCTGGACGGGACGAACGGGGTGATCTTGGCGGGTGCGGTGGTGTCCAATAACAGCGGTATATCGGTCAGTTCGGCGGGGGATGTGAACGGGGACGGTTTGGCGGACCTGCTGGTGGGCGCTTATTATGCCGATCCGTCGGGGCTCTTGGATGCGGGCGAAACGTATCTGGTGTATGGCCGGAGCAACGGACTGCCGGCGACG
>CAYRFK010000012.1:0-19180 GCA_964423465.1 uncultured Verrucomicrobiota bacterium
GTGCTGCGCGGCCTGACCATGTCCGGGCTTCGCGAGACGGCGGACTTCACGCTCCGGCGCTTCTGCGCGCAGGGCGAGATCGCCCAGCTTCCCGCCCTCCTCGAGGCTGCGCGCACCGATGCGCCGGACTTGATCGTGACCGTCACCACCCCGGCGATGATGGCTGCAGTGAAGAGCGTGAAGGACATCCCGGTGGTCTTTACCGTGGCCAGCGACCCCGCCGCACTCGGCCTGTTCACGCCCGCGACGCGGCCCGCCCACGTCACGGGCGTCCACGACGACCCGCCCGTGGACCGGCTGCTCGACATGGCGCGCCGCCACAACCCCGCCCTCGCCTCCGTCGGCATCGTCTACGATCCGGCCCAGCCCAATTCGCTCATCTCGGTCGGGAAACTGCGCGCGGTGTGCCGTGAGCGGAAGGTTGCGCTCGTCGAGGCCACCGCATCCTCCGTCGCCGAACTCGGGACGGCCGCGCAGAGCGTGATCCAGCGCGGGGCCGGCGCGCTCCTGCTGTCGGCCGACAACCTCGTCAGCACCGGGTTCCCGGCGATCCTTCGCGCCGCCCGGGGCGGCGGAATTCCGGTCTTCGTCACGTCGACGGAACTGGCCCGGCAGGGCGCCGCGGGGGCCGTGGGCGACAACTACGGAGCCTGGGGCGAGCAGGCCGGGCGATTGGCGGCCAAGGTGCTGGCGGGGGTTCCTCCGCGCGACCTGCCTGTCGAAACGACCCGCGTGCAGGAGGTCATCGAACCGACCGCCGGCCCGGCTGCGGGCCTGCCGGGGCCTGCGCCTTCCGCCGCAACTCCGGCCCGGCCGCACGAGATCCGCATCGTCCGCTACAACGACGCCCAGTTCTCGATGGACACCTATCGCGGCATCATGGACGGCTTCAAGCAGCAGGGGCTGGTGGAGGGTCGCGATCTCAACGTCCGATGCCTGAATGCGCAGGGCGACATGACGACACTCTCCAGCATCATGACGGCGATCCGCTCCGAGCGGCCCGACCTGGTGATGACCATCTCGACTCCGGCCCTCCAGGCGGCGATCCGCCAGCTCGGCGACCTTCCGATCGTCTTCGGCTGCGTGGCCGACGGGATCCACGCCGGGGCGGGCACGACGCCCACGAACCACCTGCCCAACGTGACCGGCATCTCGACGCGGTCCCCCGTTGAGGCCATGGCCCGGCTGGTCGCGCGCTGCATCCCGGGTGTCAAGGCCGTCGGCACGCTGTATTCGCCCGGCGAGGTCAACGCCGAATTGAACCGCCAGTGGTTCGTCGACGCGCTCGCGGCGGTGAACCTCAAGCTGGTCGCGGTGCCCATCAACGGCAGCGCCGATGCCGCCGAGGCCACCGGGGCGATGCTCCGCTCCGACATCCAGGCGGTCGTGCAGGTCATGGACAACAACGCGCGGCCCGCCTACGTCCAGATCGCCCGGCGCGCGCGCGATGCGGGCCTGCCCTTCCTCTGCTTCGACAGCTCGGGGCTGAAGGACGGCGCGGCACTGTCGTACGGGCGCGACTACTTCGTGTCCGGCGTCGAGGCGGCCGAGGTCGCGGTCCGCGTCCTGCGCGGCACCCCGCCCGCGGAGATCCCGCTTGCCATGACCCGCACCGAGACGCTGGCCGTCAATCCGGCGCTCGTCCGGGCGCACGGGATCGTGCTTCCGCCCGACCTGGAGAAGACGGCGAAGATCGTCGAAATCCCGACACCATGAAGATCGAAACCCAGATCTCGGAATCCTGCGCGGTCCTGCGCCTGACGGGACGGCTCGACGCCGCATGGGCGGCCCATTTCCATGCCGCGGTCGGCGAACTCGTGCGCGACGGCCATCACAGGCTGCGCATCGACGCATCCGCGTTGGAATACCTCAGTTCCGCCGGGCTGCGCGTCCTGCTGAAGGCCCGTCGCGAGGTGGACGCCGTGAACGGGTCCATGGGCATCGTCCGGGCCTCCCCCTTCGTCCGCGAAACCCTGCGGATGTCCGGCCTCGAGTCGCTCCTTGCGCCCGACGGCGAGGCGGAGGAGCCGGCCGCACCGGCCCCTGCGGACACCGCCGCACCGCCCGCCGCGGAGCCCGTGGCCGGAATGCGGTTCGAGCGTCATCTTCTGGATGCGGCGGCGGGCGTCGAAGTCCGGGTGCATGCCGGCTGGAAGCCGTGGGACGTGGTCACCGCCGACAGTTTTGCCGAGATGGAGTTCCCGCGGCAGCGGTTCGGACTGGGCATCGGCGCGCCGGGGAACGGGGCGGAGGATGCGCGCGGACGGCTCGGCGATTTCGTCGCCGCCGCCGGGTGCCTGGCCTGGATGCCGGGGGACGGCGCGGAGAGCCCGGACTACCTGGAGCAGGAGGACCGGTTCGTGCCGCGCCTTCACACCGTCCAGGCGCTGGCGGGGGACGGCGCATTCTCCCACCTGCTGCGTTTCCGCCCGGAGACACGGGATGCCTTCGTCTCGCTGGACGATCTGCTGGAGCAGGCCCTGAACGCGACGGGGGCGGATGCGGTGGCGGCGGTCATTCTCGCCGAGATCGACGGCCTTGTTGGCGCGGCGCTGGGCCGTTCGCCGGGGCTCATCCGGCCGGGCGACCGGCCCGGCGATTTCCCCGAGATCCGCAACTGGATGGCCTTCTGCGGCGAGCGCCTGTACCGGCGGTCGCAGGCGCTGGTCGTGGCCTTCGCCGGCCGCGAGGGGAAGGCGGCGGCCCTTCCGCACATGCAGCCGATGCCGTTCCGCCCCGGCCTCCGCGCCCACGCGCACGCGGTCGTGGTTCCATTCCTTTCCCTTCCCCAAGGCATCATCGAGGTCGAAACGTCCGTGCGCGCGGCGTTCGCGGAGAGCGCACCGCTGGGGCTGCTGCACCTGCTGGCCGACGACCGGCCCATCGGGGGGCTGGGGCAGAGCACGTTCGTCCGCGGCGCGTGCTGGTGCGCCCCCCTGCGGATGCCCGTGGAGGCGCGGTCATGACACTCGTCATCGGCGCCCTGACGATCGGGCTGATCCTCGCGCTGCTGTCCATGGGCGTATGGATCGGCTTCCGCGTGCTGCGGTTCTGCGACATCAGCGTGGACGGCTCCATCACGCTCGGCGCGTCCGTGGCGGCCGTGCTGCTGACGCGCGGCTGGTCGCCGTGGGCGGCGACGCTGGCCGCCGCGCTGGCCGGGGGCGCCGCGGGCTGGGTGACCGGCGTGCTTCACACCCGGTTCCGCATCCAGGAACTGCTGTCCGGAATCCTTGTAATGACGGCGCTCTACTCCATCAACCTCCGCGTCATGGGGCGCAGCAACGTGCCGCTGCTCGACGTCGACAGCATCGCGGCCCCGGCCGGGCGCCTGCTGTCCCGCGACGGCAGCGGCGCAGGGACGTTGCAGGTCCTGGGCTGGCCGGTGCCGGTGCAGGACGCCGCGATGCTGCTGACGGTGCTCGTGGTGACCACCGCCGTCGCGCTTCTGATCCGCTGGTTCCTCCTCACGCACCTCGGAACCGCGCTGCGCGCCACCGGCGAGAACGCACAGATGGCACGCGCACAGGGCATTCACGACAAGACCATGCTCGTGTTCGGCCTGGTCTGCTCCAACGCCCTCGTCGGCATGTCCGGCGCGCTGCTCGCCCAGTACCAGGGCTTCGCCGACGTGCAGATGGGCATCGGCATGATCGTCTGGGGCATGGCCAGCATCATCATCGGCGAGGCGCTCGTGGCGCGGGTCACGCCGGGGCTGGCCCTGTGCGGCGCCATCATGGGTACGATCCTGTTCCGCCTCCTGGTGGCCATCGCGCTCCGGTGGGGACTCAACCCCAACGACCTCAAGCTCGTCACCGCGGTCTTCGTCTTCGCCGCGCTGGTGCTCCCCGGCGGCGTGCGCGCCGGACTCGCCCGGCTTTCGGGAGGGCGCCGCCATGCTTGAGATCCGCGGGCTGCACAAGACCTTCTTCCCCGGAACGCCCAACGAGGTGGCGGCCCTCACCGGCATCGACCTCGACCTCCCGGAGGGCTGCTTCGCCGCCATCATCGGCACGAACGGATCGGGGAAGAGCACGCTGCTCAATGCCGTGGCGGGAACGTTCGAACCCGACCTCGGCGAGATCCGGCTGGCCGGGCGGGCGATCACCCGCTGGCCCGAGTACCGCCGCGCGGCCCTCGTCGGACGCGTCTTCCAGAATCCCTTCGCGGGCACCGCCGCCGAGATGACGATCGCCGAGAACATCGCGCTCGCCATGCGGCGCGGATGCCGGCGGGGCCTCGCGCTGGCTCTTCGCCGTTCCGTGCGGAACGAGATCGCCGACCGCGTGCGCACCCTGGGGCTCGGCCTCGAGAACCGCCTCGACAACCCGATCGGCACCCTCTCCGGCGGCCAGCGCCAGGCGCTGACGCTCCTGATGGCGACATGGCGCCGCCCGAGCCTTCTCCTGCTCGACGAACACACCGCCGCCCTCGACCCGAAGAGCGCGGCGCAGGTCGCCGAACTGACGCTCGCCATCATCCGCCGCGAGAAGCTCACGGCGCTGATGGTCACCCATTCCATGCAGCAGGCCGTGCAGCTGCCCGAACGGATCGTCATGATGCACCGGGGCCGGATCGTGCGGCAGTACGAGGGGGACGAGAAGGCCCGCGTGCGCGTGCCCGACCTCCTCGCCGCCTTCGATCAGGTCCGCCGGCGCGAGCAACTCGACCCGGCCGTCGCGGAGATTCTGTCCAAACAATACGGATGAGGTACCACGATGACGATCACCGAACACCGGCAGGGCGCGGTCACCCTCGTACAGGCCCATGGACGGCTCGACACATCGAGCGCGTCGGAGACCGACCGGCACCTCGCGGCCCTGGTCGCAGCGGGTGCACGCATGGTTGTGCTGGATCTGGCCGGTGTGGAGTACGTGAGCAGCGCGGGCCTGCGCGTCTTCCTGTCGGCCGCAAAGCGGCTGCAGCAGGCGCAGGGCAAACTGGTACTGGCCCGGCCCACGCCGCAGACACGGGAGATCCTCGACATGGCGGGGTTCTCCGCCCTCATCCCGGTCTTTGACACGACCGAGGCGGCCGTCGCGAGCCTCGATGCGTCCGCCGCGCACGGCGGTTCCTCCCGCCAGCCGCTGACCCTCGCGGAGGAAGTCTTCCTCCTGGCTCTGGATGACCGGCGCGGACTCGTCCGGCCCGGACTGCTCCCCGCGCTGGACTACGCGCTGGCGGGCGCCGTCCTCATGGACCTGGCGCTCCGCGCACGGATCGACACGGACGCCACATCGCTGAAGGTCACCGGCGCCGCATCGACCGGCGACGCGCTCCTCGATGACATTCTTCGCGAGATCCAGGCCCGGCCCGAGCCACAGCCCACCTCTTTCTGGCTGCAGGAATTCGCCAACTCGGAGCGAAACCTTCAGGAACGAGCCCTCGACGGATTGCTTCGCAAGGGCATCCTCCGGCGGGAGGACCGCCGGTTGCTGTGGGTCTTCGAGATCCGCTGCTATCCGATCGCCGACGACCGCGAGGTCAAGGAAGTCCGCACCCGCCTGCGGGATCTGATCCTGGGCGACGAACTCCCCGAGCCGCGCGATGTGGTGCTGCTCAATCTGGGCAATGCCTGCCGCCTGCTGGAGGATCTGCTGACGCCGGAGGACCGGGAGCGCACGCAGGCGCGGATCGCGGCCCTGGCCCGCCTGGACCTGATCGGCCAGGAGATGTCCCGGGTGATCCGCGATGTCGAGACGACGCTGGCCGTGTCCAGAATGCCGGGCCCGTGAACCACGACGGGAGGTGACATGCTCAACGTGCGGGCCGGCCGGATCGAGGAGGTTTCCCTGCTGACGGTGTCAGGCCGGCTGGACGGCGTCGGCGCGGGCACATTCGATGCCGCCGCCGCGCCGCTGCGTGACGCATGCGAAGGCCCCGTGGCGGTGGACATGGCTGGCGTGGACTACCTCTCGAGCGCCGGCCTCCGCAGCCTGATGCGTCTTGCCAAGGCCTGCGGGAAACGCCAGGCCCGCGTGCTGCTGGTCGCGCCGCAACCGGCCGTCCGCCAGGTCCTCGCCATGGCCGGCCTGACGGAGTCCTTCGACATCGCCCTGAACTTGGACAGCGCGCTTCACTTCCTGCGCGAGCGATCCACGGCCCTCGCGCGCACGACTTCGGTGATGGTCGGCGACCGCGCCTATGCCCTCCACCCTGTCGCCGGCAACGCCAGCGCGTTGGAGCGATGGCCGGCGGATGCCGCGGCGCGGCTGACCTGTCTGTCACTGGACGAACTCGGCGTGGCCGTCGGACGCGCCGGCCTCGGCAACACGGTCGCGCAGGCGGCGGAGGCCGTCGGACCGTTCGTCTCCACCGGCCGCATGGTGAGCGTTCGTCCGCCGGATGCGCCAGAGGCTCCGCCCGACTTCATCGTGACCGGGAATCCCGGCGAGGTGCCCGTCTATATTGCCGAGGCCTGGCGGCTGACCGGGGACCCTGCGGCGTTTGTGAGCTCCGGCGAAGGGGTCTCGACTGTCGGCGGGATGATCGAAGCGTTCGGCACTCTGCTGCAGAAGGCCACCGGGCAACCGCAACCGGCCCTCGGATGGATCGTCGCCGCCCTGGATCCCGACCGCCCGGGCGGCGCATGGGTGGGCGTGGGCTGCCGGCCCGCCGAAGACAGTCCCTGGCACATGGAGGCCGTGCGCCTCGACGCGCCGGGAGTTCCTCCCGATCATCCCATGGCGGCCGACGCATTCCTGCGGGAGGCGCTGCGCGACGAGACGATCTCGGGTGCGTTCGAGCCGGAACCGGAGTTACGGGTCGGACGTTGCGCCGCCTGGCTTTACGCGCCGGGCGCGCCGCGTGCCGCCGAGCGGTCGCTGCAAATCGAGTTCGAAGGCGAGCCCGAGCCGCCCGAAGAGTGGGACTGGATCGCCCGCCGCATCTACGCCGACGCCGGCCGGGTTTCGATGCGCCGGCTGTGCGGCGGGTTCTCGGCCGCCACGTTCCACGTCGAGAGCCACGACCGCGAGGGACGCCGCATGCTGCCCACGGTCCTGAAGCTGGCCGATCCCGCCTTCTCCGAACGCGAGGACCGCGCCTACGATCTCTACGTGAGCCGCTACATCCTCAACAACAGCGCGGTGCGGATGGGACGTTGCGCGCGCAACGGATGGGTGGGACTCCGCTACAACTTCCTCGGGATCACCGGCCCGGAAAGCCGGCTGCAATGGATTGGCGGACGCTTTGCCGACCGCCCCGTCGACGAGACCCTTCCGCTGTTCCGCGAGTTGTTCGGGCGGATCCTCGCACCATGGTACGCGCAGGCCCGCCCCGCGCCGGTCGCCCCCTACCGCGAACACGATCCGCGACGCCTGTTCCCGGGGCTGGTGGCCGAGGCGCGCGGCGTGCTCGGCATCGACGCGGCACAGTCCTTCATCCCCTGCCCGCTCCTCGGGCGCGACCTGCCCAATCCATACGCCGTCCTTGAACGCGTCTACCGCGCGCGCGCCGACGCCGAGTGGCCGGGCATGTCCTCGATCGTCCACGGCGACTTGAACCTCAACAACGTGCTTCTCGACGAGCGCTCGAACCTGTACGTCATCGATTTCTCCGAGACCCACGTGGGCGATCTGGGCGGTGACTTCTCGCGCATCGAGCCGCTGCTGCTTCTCCAGATGACGCGCCTGCGCGACGAGGCCGACCTCGCGTCGCTGTTGAGATACCTCGAAATCATGCTCCGCCCGGACCGGCTCTTCGACCCGCCGGAGTCCTGTCCCGGCGACGACCCGTTCCTGCCGAAGGCGCACGCCCTCGTCAGCCTCCTGCGCCGGGAGGTCCAGCGCCTCGCCGGCGGCCGGCAGAACGCCGTGCCCTACCTGCTCGGGCTTCTGCGCTGGACCCTTCCGATCGTCGTGTTCCGCCAGATACCGCTGCTTTCCAAACGCGCCTCCTGCTTCGCCGCCGCCCTGATGGCGGAGGCCCTGCTGGAGGCGGACCCCGACGCCGCGCGCTGCCTGTCCGCCGGCATCCCGGGCGCCGCCCGTGACGCAGGGAGAAGTTCCCATGCAAATTGAACCCGATGCGAGCCGCGGCGCGACGGTCCTCCGCGTGAGCGGACGCCTGGACGCCGCACAGGCCCCGGCGTTCGGCGAGCGCCTGCTGCCGCTTCTGACGGGCCCCGGCGCGGCCGCGGTGCTTGACCTCGCAGGCGTCGAGTACCTGTCCAGCGGCGGACTGCGCGTGCTGCTTCAGGCTGCGCGACGTCTCCAGCAGCGCGGGGAACGGCTGACCCTCACGCAGGTGCCGCCGCAGGTCTGCTCGACTCTGACCCTGTCAGGCTTTGCAACCTTCATGACGATCCAGCCGCAGGAATAGGGGGAGGCCGCGTGTCATCCAACAGCCAGACGGCCGCCGCCGGGCCGGAATCGCCGCCCGCCTGGCAGCCGGTGCCTGCCATGCCGGGCGGCCGATACCTGATCCTGGAACGCCGGGGTGATCCATGCAGTTCCAACACGGCCCTGGTCCATCTGCCCCGCGCCCTGCTCATCGTGGACCCTGGATCGGCCCCCGACCATGCGGCCCAGATCTCCCGGATCGCGGCGGAGGTCATCGGCGACACGGAACTCCCCGTGCTCATCCTGCTCACCCATGCACACTGGGACCACTTTGCGGCGCTGCCGCTTCTGGCGTTTCCCGCGCAGACCCCGGTGCGCGTCCTAGCCCATGCCGGCGTGACGGACACGCTCGCACAGGACGCCCGGCTGGCGTCGCAGGCCTTCCTCTTCAACGCCGAGTGCCCGTCCATCCGGGTGGACGTACCGTTGCTGTCTGCGGATACGCCGTGCATGGACGGAACACCCGGCCCGGCGCTGCGCGTCGTCCCCGGGAACGTGCGGCTGCGCTCGATGCGGCGGCTCCCGTGCGAGTCCATCCGCGTGGCGGACGGCGAGGTGGCGCAGGTGATCCATACCCCGGGGCACAGCCCGGACAGTCTCTGCATCCGGGTCGGCGGCATGCTGTTTGTCGGGGACCTGCTGCTGGCCGCCAACCCCGCGGTCGCGGGCATCCCCGGCTGGGACGGCCGGGCACTGGTCACCTCCCTGCAGACCGTCGCTGAACTGCTGGATACTCTGCCCCTCGAACTCTGCTGCCCGGGGCACGGCCGCGTCCTCGCTATCTCCAAGGTCCGCCAGATCCTCGCCGGGGTTCAAACTCAGGCCGCCGCGCTGCGCGACGTGGCAACCCTCGACCCGGAGCGGGTGCAGTTGCTTATCGAATGCGCCGAGGAGCTGCTTCGCGAGGGGCTGGCGCTGTTCACGATCATCGCGGGCCGCCTCTACACCGTCTCCTACCACCTTGATTCGCTCGAGGAATCCCAGACCGCCGCGGAGGTTCTTCAGGCCATGGACATCGAGGGCCTCGATGCCGCCCTCGACGAACTGGGGCGCTTCGCCGGACAGTTCCGGACCGGCCGCCGGCTTGAAGTTGCACTGCCTCTCAAGGGCATCCAGACCGTGGGCCGGATCGAGCAGTTGTTCGACTCCGCACGCCTCCGCGGGCTGATCGATCCGGTCCTGCTGCGCCGCGCGCGCCGGCTGCTCGATGACTTCGTCCACATCGTGCGCGGCATCGAACCGCCCTCCAATCCCGTTACGCAGGACGTGCGCCGGATCCTGGTCGGCTTGGCTGAACGTTTCATGCCCCGCACGGCACCCGCCGGCGAACTGTGGGACGCGAGCGAGGACGAGGCCGCGTTTCGCCAGGCGCTGACACGCCACCTCGCCGCCGGCGCCTCGGCCGTACGGCTGGCGGTCGAGATGGACGCCGTGCCCCCTCTGCCCGGCATCACGGTCGACGGCGAACGCATCGAGGACACCCTCCACGCCATCCTCAGCGAATTCGCCGGCGCGGGAGCCGAACGCGTGGCGGTCACGGCAGACATGGCACCCGGCGGAACCTGCCGAATCAACATCCGGCCCGTCCCGGATCGCCGCCTGCCCTGTTTCACACCACCGCTTCTGCGCTATCTCGACCGATGCCTCCACCTCGGCGGCGGCCGGCTGGCCGACGCATCCACGCCGGCGGCCACCGTGCTCACCCTGCATTGGGGGATGGAACCTTCTCCATGACCCATGCACGATTCGCACCATGCCCTCCCGCCGTCGCGCCGTACTGCAACGGCATGGTTCACCCTGCATTCATATCGATTGGGAATGACAGCCGGCGGAGGGATCGGTACTCTCCCCCTGCATCGTTGCATGCGGAGGAATGAAGCATGAAGTTCGAGGATGGAGTCGTGATCGGGGCCGTGGTCGTATCTCCCGAAGGCCGGGTTGACGCTTCGAATGCCCCTCTGCTTGACGCCCATTGCCGGCAGGCGATGGCCGAGCGCACCATGACCAGTCTGATTCTGGATCTTGAAGATGTGGACTACCTGAGCAGCGCCGGCCTGCGCTCGATCCTCAGCCTTGGCAAGCACGCCAAGGCCCTTGGCGGCACGCTCGTTCTGACCGGGCTCAAGGGCGCGGTGCGCGAGATCTTCGACATCGCAGGATTCCTTGGTCTCTTCCCGGTGGCCGACACGCTGGAGAAGGCGGCCGGTCTCGTCGGTGCGGGTCGGCGGGGCGCCTGACGGCACCGGTTCGGCCGGACATCCTCTTTGCAGCCGCGACACGGTTCGCGCACCTTCGGCGCGGATGTCCGTGGAGAAACGACATGATGTGGAACGGGATGCTGGCAGGCGGTCTCGGGCTGGTGTCCGCGGCGGTTTCCGTCATGGCGGCTCCCGCTCCGATCAGAATCGGCGACAGCCTGATCGATCCGAAGGCCCTGACGATTCAGGGCTCCTTCGGCCAGGCCATCAACGGCAAGTCGTTCCAGCAGGACGCCCTCGTTTCCCATCGGGGCCATCAGTACGTGGCGTACTACGACGAACGCAGGCACGTGTGCATCGCCCGGCGCAAGCTGCCCTCGGGCCCGTGGGACGTTCTGCGATTCCAGGACTACGACTTCAAGAGCGATGATGCTCACAATACGATCTCCATGGGCATCTGTCCGAGGGACGGAACCCTCCACCTGGCCTTCGATCATCACTGTCACCCCCTTCATTACCGCGTTTCCCGGAAGGGTGCCGTCTCGCAGCCGGAGGCAACGGCGTGGAACGCGCAACTCTTCGGGCCGGTGCTGTCGGAACTTGAGACCGGCAAGCGCATCGCCATCACCTATCCGCGCTTCTGGCAGACGCCGGACGGCGGGCTGCAGTTCGGCTATCGGCGGGGCGTCTCGGGCGACGGCGACAGGATGCTGGTCGACTACGACGCAGACCGCGGCGTCTGGACCGGCACGCGCCAGATCGATTCCGGGAAAGGCGACTTCGAAGGAAGCGATTCCCGGTGCTCCTACCCCAACGGCTACACCTACGGGCCGGACGGGCGATTGCATGCCACCTGGGTGTGGCGCGAAGGCCCGCAGACAGCGAATCATGACCTCATGTACGCATGGAGCGAGGATCGGGGGAGGACCTGGCTGAACAACCGGGGCGAGCGGGTGAAGGATCCGCCCGCCGTCGGCACCCCGGGCATCAAGGTCGTGGACATCGGGGCGGACTACGGCCTGATGAACACGCACGGACAGGCCGTCGATTCGCAGAACCGGATCCACACCGTCATGTGGCATTGCTCCGACGCCTCCCTCCGGGCCGCCGGCAGCCGGCCGGGCGAAACCCGGTGGGGGCCGGAGAAGGCCCGCCGCTACCATCACTACTGGCGTGACGGGAGCGCGGTCTGGCAGCATCGGGAACTGCCCTGGATCGCCGGGGACCGTCCCAAGCTGTTCATGGATGCAAAGGACAACGCGGTCCTGGTCTTCAATACCGGCGAAAAACTGGCGATCGCCGTCGCGACCGCGGCAACCGTCTGGTCGGATTGGAGGATCATTCACACGGAGGACGGTCCGTTCGGCAACGAGATGCTCGGCGATCTGGCGCGTTGGAAGGAGACGGGCGTTCTCTCCATCATGGCCCAGGGAGCGCCCGCGAAACTCCGTGATCCGACACCACTGCGAGTCCTCGATTTCGGCCCCTTCCCCCTTGGGGATATTTGACGCACCTGCGGAGGCTGCATGCACGGTCACGGCTCGGGCGGATCCAAGGAAGGACATGTGCGGGCGGCACTGATCGCCGGCGCGGTGGACACCGCCATCACGCTGGCTGCTTTCATGGCCTCGCGATCCTCGGTGATCCTCGCCGATTTTCTGAAGACGGTCCTTGAGTTCGCCGCCGTGGGCCTCGCGTGGTACACGCTGCGGCGCGTCCGCCGCGGCGGGGGCCATCAGTACCAATACGGCGTGGGCAAGATGGAGCAGCTCTCCAGCCTCGGCATCGGCGCCCTCATGATCGTCTGCCTCGCAATCATCGTCTGCAACGCCATCCGGAGCCTGATGCATCCCGGCCATATCGAAGGGGCCGGCGTGTGGATCAGCGTGGGCGCCCAGGCCGTCTTCGGCGCCGTGAACGGGCGCCTGTGCTGGCAGACGTTCCGCGCCGCCAGGGCCGGCTCCTCGCCGCTCATGCTGTCCCAGGCCCGACTCCTGCTCAGCCGGGCCGTCGCCAATGCCTTCATCCTTCTCGCCCTGGGACTCAGCCTCGCGCTGCGGGACTTCCCGTGGGCCGCCTGCATCGACCCTCTCGCCTCGCTGGTCATCGCGGTGTCGATCCTGCTCTCCGCTCTGGGCATCTTCTCCGCCTCCGTCTACGACCTCCTCGACGGGGCGCTGGAGGAGAAATCCCAGATCGTCATCCTGCGCGAACTCGTGCGCTTCCACGACGATTTCGAGCAACTCCACGGCATCCGCACCCGGCGCTCCGGCAGCCAGGTCTTCATCGAGATCTTCCTGGAGTTCGCTCCGGACAAGCCTGTCGGGGCCGTGCAACACATCATCGACGACCTCTGCGCGCACATCGAGGACGCCATCCCCGGCAGCCGCGCCGCCGTGGCCCTCACCACCCGCAAGATCAACTGACCCCGCCGCGCGCCGCCCACCGCCCTGGGACGGAGCCGCACTGGAAACCGCGGCGCCGTGGCACCGCAGGAGCAGTGGCGACATTGGGGCCGTACGCGGAATATGCTACGACTTGCCGGAATTTCCGGGAGAAACGGGCGACATGAAACGACGATGTGAGTTCGGCGGTGGTGTTGCGGTCGCGGTGCTTCTGGCCGTCTGCCCCGCCGCGCCGGCGGCGGACACCCCCGCGTGGGAATGGGCCGGCTGGGGCGGCGGCGGCTACTTCTTCTCCGCCGCCTTCCACCCCGCGCGCAACGGCGTCATCTACATGGGCGGGGACGTCGCCGGCGTCTACAAGACCGAGGACCACGGGCTTCACTGGCGTCTGATCAACGACGGCCTCGCCGACTATGCCGTCTACTCCCTCGCCACCGACCCCACCGCGCCGGAAACCGTCTACGCGGCGACCGAAGGCGGACTGTGCAAGAGCACCGACGGCGGCGCACACTGGCGCCTGCTTCCGAAGACCGGCCCGAAGGAGCTGCGCATCACCGGCGAGCGCATGCGCAGCATCCGCTGCATCGCCGTGGACCCGTCCGACGGCCGCACCGTCTACGCCGCCAGCCCCTCCGGCCGGGTCTTCAAGAGCGCCGACGGCGGCGAGACGTGGACCGCCGCCTACGAGAAGGCCTCGGAGCCCGAACCGCCCGGCACACTCACGCTGCAGTTCGGCAAGGCCAACGACGCGTGGCATGGCGGCTTCTGGTTCCCCGTCGCCTTCCCCACCGGCGCCGCCGCGTCAACCTGCACGGGACTGGGCTTCGGCTTCAAGGGCGAAGGCACGCTTCCGAAGGACTGCTTCCTCACGCTCAAGACCTCCGGCGGCGTTGCCTACCGCAGCCGCAACCTGCGCGAGTTGTTCGCACAGACGAAATGGGGCGAGGTCATGCTCGGCGCCGCGGATTTCAGCCTCGATCCCGACTATGCCAAGGCAAACCCGGCGCAGGCCGCCGCCTACGCGGGCACGCCGGACTGGTCCGCCCTCGCACGGCTCGATTTTGTATGCGTCGGCCCGCTCATGGATGTCGCACCGGTGGGCAAGTTCACCCGCTTCCACTTCGCCTTCGCCGGCTCCCCGACCCCGACGCGCGTGATCCGGGAGTTCACCGCCGGCACGCAACCGCCGACCTACGGAAACATCCGCCCCGGCGCGCCGCAGGGCGGCACGGTCTACAGCGTCGCGGTCGCACCGAAGGAGCCGTCGCTCGTGATCGCCGCGACCGACGGCTCGGGCCTCCTCGTCAGCCGCGACGCAGGACGGACGTGGACCTCGGCGCCCACGCCGTCGTCCGTCGCCACCGGCGCCTTCGCAGCCTCCGACCCTGCCGTCATGTTCGCCGCCTGCTTCAAGAACGGGATCTGGAAGTCGGTCGACACCGGGCGGACGTGGAAGCAGGTGACGCACGATCTCCCCTCCGACTGCTCGATCCTCGAAGTCGCCGTCAGCCCCGCGAACCCGGCCGACGTCTACGCCATCGGCACCGTTGGATGGAATGGACGCTTCTTCCTCTCGAACGACGGCGGCACCACCTGGACGAACATCGCCACGCTCAAGCCCGACCTCGAAGCCAACCCGACGCTCGCCACCGAATTCCAGACCGGCATCTCCGGCCTCAGTTCGCCGCGGAACCTCGTGATCAATCCGCTCGACCCGCGCGAGCTCTTCATCGCCGCCAACTGGCGCCCATGCCTGAGCACGGACGGCGGCCGCACGTGGACCGAGCGCTCGCGCGGGGCGGACATCTCCTGCATCTACGACCTGCGCTTCCACAAGGGCCGGACTTACGCCTCCGCCATGGACGAGGGCGTGCTGGTCAGCGAGGACCATGGCGGACGCTGGCGAGCGCTGTGGCCGCGAAAGTACGACACCGAGACCAGCGGCCATCACTGGCGGCTGTCGATTTCCGACAGCTCCGGTGCGGATCGCATCGTCAGCACCTGCAGCCCGTGGGACTCGAAGGGGCCGAATCGCGTCGTGATGAGCGAAGACGGCGGGAAGACCTTCTCGCACTCCTTCGCTGGTCTGCCGGCGAAGAACCCGCAGGCCAACACCATGTGGGGCACCAGCCACCCGCGCGCTCTGGCGGCGGACCCGAAGGATCCGAAGACGCTCTACCTCGGCCTCGACGGCGATCCCGCGGACGGCCGCGAGGGCGGCGGCGCGTTCAAGTCCGTCGACGGCGGCCGCACGTGGGCCCCCCTGCCCGCCCAGCCCGGCAGCCGCCGTGTCTTCTTCGGCTTCGCGGTCGATCCCACCGATTCCCGCCGTCTCTACTGGGCCGGTTGCGCCGCGGGCGGCGGTCTCTACCGCAGCGACGACGGCGGCGCGTCGTGGCAGCACATCTTCAAAAACGAGACCTGGTGCTTCAACGTCCACGTCGCACCCGACGGCACGGTCTACTGCCCCGGCAACAACCTCTGGCGCAGCACGGACCACGGCAAGAGTTGGAAGAAGCTCACGGACTTCCCGTTCAGCTCGCGGATCATCGTCGCCATCGAGACCGACCCGGACGATCCGAAGCGTCTCTGGTTCGCCGCCACCACCTGGGGCAATGCGCCCGACGGTGGCGTCTTCGAAACCCGCGACGCCGGCGCCACGTGGCAGGAGATCACCGGCAACCTGCCCTACAAGAAGCCTATCGTCCTGCGCTACAACCCGGAAACCCGCGAACTCTGGTCCGCCGGCGTCTGCCTCTTCAAGTGCCGGCGGTAGGCGGTCGCAACCGCCCCGGCTCAGCGATTCGGTGGGGGCGCGCTTGAGGGGCTCGCATGGGTGACACCGAAACCGGCCATGCGGTCGAGGCCGAAGACCGTCTGGCGCACGGCCTGGCTGAACGACTTGCCGTTTCCGCTCGGCGACTTGTCGAAGTGGCCGGCGAGCATTTCGTTCAGCAATTCCAGGTACTTCGGATCTCGCGTTGTCTCGTACGCGAAGGCGACCAGCTCGGCGTTCATGCCCTCCGTGGCGCCGCGCCGCGGCTTGCCCGCGTGGTACTGCAGGTGGCTGATGTAGCGGAAGCCCTTGCCGGGGACCCACGCGTGGTCGCGCAGGAAATCGGCGCCACGCACCAGCATGCGTTCGACGTCGGGGCGCGGACGCGGCTCCTGCTCGAGGTAGCGGAGCAGGCCGTGCGAGAGAATCGCCACCGCAAAGGCCTTGCCGCCCATCCCCTGCTCGCCGCCGGACTCGTTGCCCGAGTGCCGGTGCAGCCAGCCGCCGCTGGCCGGGTCCTGACGCTGCAACGCCCGCTCGACCATGATGCGCGCCGCGTTCAGGTAGTACGGGTCGCCGCTGAAGTGATGCGCCATCGACATGTTGATGATCGGCCAGCCGCCGGCGCGCTCGATGCTGAAATCGAACGCCGGCGTCAGGCGCGCGGCCTGGTTGTCGCACACGCGCGTCGCGACCTCGCGCAACCACCCGTCGCCGGTCAGCGCGGCGCAGATCCAGTTGCCCGGCTGGAACACGTGACCCTGCCGGTCGATCGCCCCGCCGAGCATGCCGCCGTACTCCGCCACGTACTTCGCCAGCACGCCGTCCCTCATCTGCGGATCGTCGCGCGGGATCCCGATGCCGACGTGGTTGAAGCTGTGCTCGTAGACCAGCCCGTTCCAGGCGTCGGAGAAGCGGCCGTGGACCGTGTCGATGGTGCTGTGGTGCCGCGCCATCTCGAGGCCGCGGTCGAAGCATCGCCGGTCGCCCGTGCGCGCCCACTGCAGCGCCATCGCCCACGCCATGTCGTACTCGTTGTTGCCATAGTTCAGCAGCCGCTCGCCGAACCAGTCGCCGATGTGCATCCAGCCCCACGTCCGTTGCTTCTCGCAGTCATCGAGGCTCGCGCGGAATCCGGCATCGAAGGACCGCTCGTAGGCGTCCCACACCCCGGCCGTCCGCGGGAAGATTCGGCGCGACAGAAGGCCGCTGCCGCACAGGTGCTCGGGCGGCGCCTGCGGAAGCAGGGGCGCGTCAGCCCAGCCGGCGAAGGCCACAGGGTCGGTTGCGTCGTCCGCGGCGCCGTAGCGAACCACGATCTCCTTCTGCACCGGCTGCCCGGCCTTGAAGATATAGCGTCCGCCGCGGCACCAGCCGAAGAGCCGCAGCCGCTCCAGCGCGTTGGCGTCGCTGTAGATGTCGTCAGGCAACGGCGGAAGTAGACGGACGTGGATGCCGTCCGGCTTGACCGCGAAGCCGGAGGGGTAGGCCTTCCAGAAATCGCGCATCGCGACCGTGACCCGGCACTTTGAATCCGCGGCCACCGCCACGCCCGTTTCGCGGCGGGCTGCCGGCGCCTCCGTGTCCCACATGCGCACGCGGTGCTCGTCATGCTGCAGCACCCAGATGCCGTCGGCGTACTCGACCGGAACCGGCGCTCGTCCGCCCAGCGCCCCGCGAACCCCGCCCGCGCCTTCCAGCGGCACGCGGAGCGTCAGCGACCGCACCTCGCGGTACTTCGGCTCCGGATTGTCGTTGATCACCGTCACGTTGAGCCGCATCTCCGGCACGCCCGCGTGGAGCGTCGCGCGGATCACATAGGCCCAACCGGGCACGCCCGCCTCGTCGACCAGCGGACCGGACCACCGCAGCACCGCCCGCACAGGACCGTTGTGCTCCACCTCGAGGCGTTCCGGGGCGCCGCAGGTGAGGTTCGCACCCTCCGCGGTCTCCAACCGCAGGTTCGCGAGCCGCGGCGGGGCCGCCACGCGCTCGGCGGCCGAAATGGCGCCGTCGCTATCGCGGTCGAAGGCGACGTTGGCGAAGAGCGCGGGGACCTTCTTCCCGAGATCGAAATGCAGACCCTCTCCGCGGATGCGCCACGCATCGACGGTCTCTTCGACCCGCACGGTTGCGCGGCCGGCGGCCGGCATGCCGGCCGCACCGGGGCGGGCCTCGAGTCGGCAGACCGCGGCCCCGCCGGTCGGGGCCTCCGCGAGAAACGACAGCGTCGCAAGTTTCACCGAGCCGTCGGGCCAGCGTGAGAACACCTCCGCCTGCAATGGCGTCGCGACGCCTTGCGCGTTGAGCAGGCGGAGGTCGTCGGGCTGCGCGAGCGTCCCGCGCGCGAAGGGCATGCCAATCACGGCCGGCGCGCGTCCGCGCGGTACGGCCGTCGGCTCGGTCACGGAGAGCGGAATCGTCTGCGCGACGGTGGGTGGCGGACGCGGCGGCAAGGCGCGGAAGGTGAACGACTGCGATTCGACGGGATTCCCGGCATCGTCGGCGAGGATCCGCACCCGGTATTCGCGGGCCGGATCCAGACCGGCGAGGCGGACGCGGTGGTTGCGGCCGGGGCCGCCTTCGACCGGCACCTCCCGCGCCTTGTCGTCGCCGGATGCGTACGCCAGCCGCTGGCCTTCGACCGCGCGCGACGTCGTCCAGCACAGGCTCACGGCGCCCGTCCCGGTGCACCACGCCTCGAAGTCGCCGAGCTGCAACGGCGGCGGCAGCAGCGGCCGCTCCCCGCAGGCTAGAAACTCCGAGCGGTCCATGGGCACGAAACGGAGGTAGTCGAAGTAGCCGGGGCCCGGGCTGCCGGGCGGATAGGCGTAGCGGTCGTCGATCCAAAGCTCAAACCGCCCCTCACGGAGGTCCCGCGGCCCCAGCATCACTTCGCCGCCCTGATATCGCACCCACGTCTCGCCGTCCGGCGAATAGGCCAGCGGCCGGCCCGGCCCGCTGACGTAGATGCGGTACGGCCCCGGCGGGAGGTTGGTGACCACGCAATGCAGCGGCGGCGCGCCCTCGGCGGGCGACGCGCGGTCCTTCGCGACCGACGGCGACGCCATCACCGCGCCGCGCGAGCGCTTCTTCTCAATGTCGGCCTCGCGCGTCCAGAGCATCCACCGGTCCACCACGCGCTCGTCGCGCCGCCACGCGTCCACCGGGCGTGCAATATCCTCCGCCTCGACGATGATCCCCTCCGCAGGGACGCCCCCCGCCGCGCGCTCCTTCCACCCCACCGCCGCCGCGCAAACCGCAGCGAGCGCCCAACGACACAACGTCCGGCTCATGCGAGCAGGCTAGGCCATTGCCCCGCCGCGGTGCAATCCCGTCCGTCCGTGGGGCAGACACTCTTGTCTGCCCCTCAAGGCAGACAGCAAAGGTCGCGAAGATGAACGCGTTGGAGGGGCGAGCTACTGCGAGCCCGAACGCCGCGCCCCGTGACGCTCTCTC
>CAYRFK010000012.1:19190-43439 GCA_964423465.1 uncultured Verrucomicrobiota bacterium
TCACGGGCGGCCATCCCTCGAACCTTGCCCGGCGCCCCGCATACTGGAGGGGCGAGCTACCGCGAGCCCGGACGCCGCGTCCTGTGGCGCTTTCTCCGGCCTCGCGTAGCTCGGCCCTCCATCACCCTCGCCATTGGATGTTGGGTGTTCGACGTTGGCTGTTGGATGTTGTTGCCACCGGACGCGCGCCGAACCATCATACCGGCATGAAGACACTGCGCCTCGCTGGAACCATCGCTCTGGCCTCCTGCCTGCTCGCGATGGCGGCCGACCGGCCGAACATCGTGCTGATCCTCTCCGACGACTTCGGCTACGGGAGCACCGGGGCCACCGGCGCGGACCCGAAGCTGATCCGCACACCGGGCATGGACCGCCTCGCAAAGGAAGGTCGCCGCTTCACGGACGCCAACACGACCTCGTCGGTCTGCTCGCCGACGCGCTACTCGGTGATGACCGGCCGCTACTGCTGGCGCACGTCGCTCAAGAGCGAGGTGCTCGGCACATTCTCGCCGCTGCACATCGAGACCAACCGCCTGACCATGGCCTCGCTGCTCAAGAAGCACGGCTACGCGACCGCTGCCGTCGGCAAGTGGCACCTCGGCTACGGGACCGCGGACGACTCGCCCAAGTGGCGGACCGACTACACTGCGGAGCTCTCCCCGGGCGCGCTGGATGTCGGCTTCGACTACCACTTCGGCGTTCCGTCTAACCACGGCGACCTCACCGGCGTCTTCGTGGAGAACCGGTTCGTCTACGGCCTGCGCAGCGGCAAGATCCCCGAGGGCATGAAGATCCCCGGCCCGGCGCACGATGACGACAACTACCAGGCGACTTACGGCCCCGAGGACATGGAGAATGGCCGCGCGACGATCCTCGACCTCGATGCCCCGCGGCGGAAGAACAAGCGAGTGATGGACGAACTCACCGACAAGGCGATTTCGTGGATGGAGAAGCAGCCCGCCGACAAGCCGTTCTTCCTCTACTTCACGCCCGTCGCCGTCCACAACCCGGTCACGCCGGACGACGACCTCGCCGGGAAGAGCGCCGCCGGCCCCTACGGTGACTGGATCCACGAACTCGACCGAAGCGTCGGCCGCGTCCTGGAGGCGCTCGACCGCAAGGGCGTGGCGGACAAGACGCTCGTCCTCTTCTCCAGCGACAACGGCGGCGTCTTCAAGCCGACCATCACCAACAGCCTCCAGACCGCCGCCTACCTCGCCGGCCTGAAGGTCAACGGGGCGCTGCGCGGCGGCAAGCACGACGTGTGGGAGGGCGGCTTCAAGGTGCCCTTCTTCGTACGCTGGCCCGGCCGGGTCGCCGCCGGGAGTACCTGTCCCCTGACGATCAGCCTCGCGGACATCATCGCCACCACCGCCGCGATCGTCGGCGAAACGCTGCCGGCGGCCTCCATCGGCGCCGAGGACAGCCGCAGCTTCCTGCCCGCGCTCCTTGGCGACGCGGCGGCGAAGCCGCGCGAGGACGTCATCGTGCACAGCGCCGACGGCGTGTTCGCGATCCGCAAGGGCCAATGGAAGTGGATCGAGGGCGTGCCGGTCGACGAGACCAAGGCGGGCGCGCGCAAGACTCGCGCGGACCAGTACCGCGAGCAGCTCTACAACACGGTCGCCGATCCGGCCGAGACGAACGACGTCAGCGCGGCGAATCCGGAGGTCGTGAAGGAATTGCGCGCGCTGCTGAACCGCTACCGCAACGGCGGCTACAGCCGCGAGCTGCCGCCGGTCGTCGACGCGTCGGCGCCGAAGATCGCCGTCCTGCCGCCGATCGAAGGCAAGGTCACGATGGAAGAGTCCTTCGCCGCCATGCCCGCCAAGCCGTGGGCGGTCACCCACGGCGACTGGGCCGCCCGCGACGGCGGCGTGTGGGCGGTGCAGAAGGGCAAGGTGGATCAGGGCGCATGCCTGCACGGCCCGGTCGACCTCACCGACGGTGTGATCCAGTACGAGATCTGCTTCCGCGGCGCCGACCGCCACTCGCTGCGCATGGAGTGCGCCGGCCGCAAACAGAGCTTCCGCATCGAGGTCTCCCGTACGTACGTCGGTATCACGAAGAACCCGTCCGCCGGCGAGGACAAGTCCAAGACCGAGCCCCTCGCCCGCAAGACGATCGCCCTCGAGAAGGGCATCTGGTACCCGGTGCGCATCACCTTCAAGGGCACCGAAGCCGCGGCCCAGATCAACGACACGGTCGTCCGCGCCACCCACGACGTCCTCGGCACCCCGAAGTCCGGCATGAACCTCCTCGTCTTCGGCGACACCGCCGGCTTCCGGAACGTGAAGGTGATCCAGTAGCGCGGCCGGCGATCTCAGTCATGGCTGCGTCTCCGATGTCCCTCGCTCCGGCCCGCGGGGCCGCGGGCCCTCCCGGTCCATTCAACGGTGGTCCGGGAAGGGCGACCGCCACCCTCACTCGGGCTTGGCCTGCGGCGGCCGGATCTCCACGGCGGATTCGAGCAGGCGGAGATAGGCCTCGGTGGAGGCGCGGAGGCGGACGGCGAGGGTCGCGGGGCTGGCGCCGCGAAGGTGGCGGGAGGCGGTGCGGATGACCAGGTGGTTCCAATCCTTCTTGAGCGGCACGCCCTCGAACGTCAGCCGCGTGCGGTAGTCCGCCGGCTCCGAGGCCGATGGTTTCACCTCGGCGCCGTTGAGGAACAGGCGGCACGCCTCGGAGACGTAGCAGAAGAACGTCAGGCGCGGCGCGTCGGGGCCGTCGGCGAGCAGATCGTCGAGCGCACGCGGGCTGCGCAGCCAGAAGCTGAAGTCGACCGTGAACGCCCCCTCCTCCGGACCGGCGAGACCCATCTTCTCCACGACGAAGCGGTCGCGGCTCGGGCACGTCACCGCGCGCCACTCGCGCCCGCCCGCGCGCTGGCCGGCGACCGGCTTCGCGCCCGCAAGACCGGGCACCTCGGCGGCCAGCGCGGCGTCGAGATCCGGCGCCGGCATCCGCCCGAGCGCCAGCGCGTTGATCAGCGCCCCGTGGTCGTCGAAGGCGGGCACGATCCCGTCCGACGCCTCCGCGAGCCGCACGCCCGCGTTCGTCAGGAGCCGGCGCCAGAACGCCGCCGCGGGACGCGATGCGAGGCGCGGATCGAGCGAGCACACCAGCATCCGGCCGCGGCTGTGCGGGCGCTCGATCAGCGCGGCGCCGGAAGGCTTCCGCAACTGCTCGTAGAGCACCACCGCCGCGCACTTGGAGTGCTCCGGCGCCTCGTTGAAAAGCGACCAGTCCGTGTCGCTGCCGCGAAGCAGCACGCGTGAGCCGTCGAGGATCGGCCCGTCGATGCCCCGCCGCTGGATGAATCGCTCGGCGCCGTCCTCGGCGAAGTAGAGGTCCGGCAGGGCGAACGACGCGGTCCACGGATGGTCGCCGTCCGGCACCAGCATCGTCGCGCTCCGCTCCGTGACGCGCACGGCGGCGGGCAGCAGGCCGTCGGGGACCGGCGCCTCGCCGATCAGCACCAGCGCCGCGCCACCGTCCGACGCCACGGCGTCCAGTGCGGCCTTCGCGTACGCCAGGCACGGGCCGTCGAGCGAATCCGCGTCGACGATCACAAGGCCGGCCGCCGCAGACGCGTCCGCAAGCGGCACGCCGAGCGTCCGCAGGCGGCGCGCGACGGCGCCGTTCGTGTCGCCGATGAAGCCAACGCGGTCGAATCGGGAAGAGGAGACGGACAGGATAACGGGATGTACAGGATGCCGACGGGGCGAACTGCAAGAACCGGAAGTCTCCTCCGCCGGGTTCGGCGTCCGGCCGCCGCGATTCCATCCTGTTGATCCTGTCATCCTGTCCGGTCGGTCCGGTGTCGCGGATTCCCGCCCCTTGGACGGCATCAGCGCAGCCTTCTGGGCCTCGAACATCGCGAGCGGCTTGTAGAGCGGCAGCGCCGGGTCCCAGCCGGGATTGAGCGTCGTGACGAAGGGCGGCAGGCGGACCGGCTGCCAGCCGGGGCGGCCCTCCTCGAACGGCTTCGCGAAGAAGATGCCGTCGCCCGGTCCGGGCGCGCGCGAGCGGTCGCGCCAGCCGAGGCCCAGATGCTCGACGCCGAACCATGCGGTCTCGCTGGCGGAGAACCACGCCAGTTTCGGCCGGGCCATGCGGACGATGTTGTCGTAGACGTCGATCGCCAGCGCCTCGTTGCGGCCGGCGTAGCTTTCGTAGGCGCGCGCGCCGTTGAATTCCGCCAACTGCCGGGGCCGCGCGTAGTAGGTGCCGCCGGACTCGCCAACCATCAGCGGCTTCTCGATGTCCGGCAGGCGGTCGAGCGGCGTGCCGTGGCCGAAGTGCTTCGACCACACGGGCAGTGTTCCGCGGAGGTCCTCGTCGCCGTCGCACGAGATCCACTCGCGGGTCGGGTCGAGCGCGAGAGCGCGCCGGCCGAGCTCCGTGAGCCGCGCGTACCAGTCGTCCGCAACCTCCTTCGACACGCGGTTATGCTCGAAGATCGCGAACAGCTCGTTGCCGAAGCTCCAGCCGACGACGGATGGATGGTTCCGGTCGCGCCGCACGAGCCCGTCGACGTGTTCAGCAAAGCGCTCCCACGCGACCGGCGCCTCGAAGTTGAGTGCGATGGAGCTGCCGAAGATCGCCGTTTCATCGAGCACGATCAGGCCCATCTCATCGGCCAGATCGAGGAAATGGCGCGGGTGCGGCTGCGCGTGCGGTCGAACGGCGTTGCCGCCGAAGTCGCGGATCAACCGGTACCAGGCGCCCACGTGGCGGCGCGACATCACGAGCGGGCCGAACGGGTGCAGGAAGTCCCCGGTGAGCCGGATCGACCGGCCATTGAGCATCACTTCGCGGCCCGCGAGCTTGAACTGCCGCCAGCCGAAGCGCTCCATGCGCCGGTCGACGACCGTCCCGCCTTCCGACACCGCCAGGACCGCGGCATGCAGATGCGGGGTGTCCGGCGACCACTCCCGCAGCCGACCGCCAACCGCGACGCTCAGTCGCTGTGTCGCGACCGCACCCGGCCCGATGAGCACCTGTGTGGCGGGAAGTGCCAGCACCGGCGGATCGAGCCGCCATTTCGGCTCGGGCGCGTCGAGCGTGTTCGTGCCCGCCAGATTGACCCAGGGTTGCACATCGCCGCCGAGCGTGACGGTCCGGGCGGAGGGGCCGTCGTTGCGCACCATCACGTCGAACTCGAGGGTGCCGGCGGCAACGTCCGGGCGGACGAGGACATCGTCCACGCGGACCGGCGGCAGGCCGAGCAGGAAGACGTCCTGCCAGATGCCCGCCAGCCTCGCCGTGTCCGAGCCACATGGATACGGCACACGCATGCGTGGGTAGCGATCGCTCTGCAGGTCGAACAGCGAGCGGGCGCGGACGCCGACGAGAAGTTCGTTGTCCGCATCACGCCGGACGAGGCTGGTGATATCGAGGTCGAACGGCAGGTACGAATCGAAATTCGCACCGGCCTCGCGGCCGTTGACGAGCACGCGGCATTCGCCGGCGACGGCCTCGAAGTGCAGCACGATCCGCCGGCCGTCCCAGCGCTCAGGCACGCGGAAGGCCCGCTGCAACCAGCCCATCTCGGCGCGGTCCCACGCGGCGGGGTACTCGGGGAAATAGCCGGAATCGGGCCAGTACGGCCGGCCGGTCCCCTCGCCCGCATCGCGGCCGCCGCCCCACGTGTTGACGTTCCACGGCGACGGGATGCGGATGGGGATTGCGTCCCAGCCGTCCGCGCGCGGCGCCTGAAGCGCGGGCGGCGTACCGCCACCTCGCTTGAAGCCCGCCGGTACGGGGACCGGCTGGAATCGCCAGGAGCCGTTGAGGCAGATCTCGTCGCGCAGCGGACGCTCCGGCGGCCTCACCCATCCCTCGGCCGGCGCGAAGTCGCGCGCGAATTCGACGACACGCCTCGGGGACGCAGCCAACGGGCCGGCGGACATCGTGCCGGCTGCAATGGCGGCAAGCAGGGCCCATGAACGTGGCTTCATCGCGCCATGCTACACCACCGGCGCCCGGACGTGCAGGGCTCTGCGGCGGGCTGCGGATTTCGGGGGAACCGTCCCGGATGCGACGCAGGATTTGACGGCTTCAAGGCGGCGGAATACCCTAGCCGAGCGGCAGGAACGAGGGGCGGGCCTGTCCGATGAAGGTTTCCCGGATTCGCCGGTCGGGATCGCCGCGAAGGTTGAAGCCATGAAGATTCGTCCAGTTTCCGCCGCAAAGGTTGCGGCAACCGCCCTGTTGATCGCCGCCGCCGCGCGGGGCGGATCCCCAGCGCTCATCCACTATCAGGGCCGTTTGCTGGACACGACAGGCACGCCCGTCAACGGCTCCGTGAGCATTGCGGTCGGCCTCTACTCCAACGTTTCGTCCGGCGCGGCGGTCTTCACGCAGTCGATCGGCGCCGTGGCGGCGGTCAACGGCATGTTCGAATTCGGCTTCGGCACGAACACACTGGCCTTCCTGTCCGCATTCACGAACGACTCGGTGTGGGTCGGCGTGTCGGTCGGCGGAGAGGCCCTCACGCCGCGACAGCGGTTGATGGCGGCCCCCTACGCGCTCACCGCCGACCGCGTGCCGGACCTGATGCTGGCCACCACCGGCACGGCGGCGGGGGTTGGCGCCGACGCCCGCGACAGCGGCGTGGCCGTGGGCTACCAGGCGAAGGCCTACAGCGTGGGTTTCGGGCTCGGCGGCGGCGCGGCGGTGGGACAGTCCTCCGAGGCGTTCGATTACGGCGCGGGGCTCGGGTTCGAGGCCAGCGGCTTCTCCCACGGCGTCGCGGCGGGCTACCAGGCGCTGGGCTACGATCATGGCGTGGCGGTTGGAAACCAGTCCTATGCCGCCGGCACGAACGTGGCGGTCGGCGTCGGCGCGGCGGCGAGCGGCGTCAACCGCACGGCGATCGGCCCCTGGGTCATCAGCGAAGCGGACCACAGCACGGCGGTACGCGGTTCGCTCTACCTCGACGGCGCTACCGGCGTGTTCCATCGCGCGGCGTTCGGATCCGGCGCGTGGAAGCCCGGGCTCCCCGGCGGCTGGTCGGGCGTCGCCACCAACATCTCCGGCACGCGGACGCAGTTGATGTTCTTCGCGTCCGGCGTGCTGACGAATCTCGTGATCCAGTAGGCGGCGGTCAGTCCCGCACGCCCCGGGTCCGCAACAGGGATCGGGCGGCGGACTTCCGAACCCCGTCGACGGGGTCGCCGGCTCCGCGCTGCAGGACGTCCCCCACTTCGGGCGTCCCAAAGTTCCCCAATGCGTCGAACGCAGCCGCCCGCGTCTCGGGAGCCAGCACCGGATTCTGCGCCGCCGCAGCCAGGGCGGGCAGTGCCGCGGGATTGACGGTGCGGGCGACCGCACGCCGGATCACGTCGGTCCCCGCGCCCCCGGCCGCATTCCGCTGAATCCGCGAAAGGAGTTCCTCCGTGGCCCGGGCGGTCCCGATGGCGCCCAGCGTGTCCACGACGGACCGTCCCAGCGGCCCTTCGCAGGCCGCGTCGTCCGCCGCACCGTCGAGCCCGATGAGGGCTTCGACGAGCTGCGGATTCCGGATCTGCTGGATGACGCCCAGCAGGGCTCGCTGCTCTTCGGGCGTCGTGGCGCCGCGGACCGCGTCCCCGATGCCCGCCAGCCGCGCGGGGTCCATCATGCCAGCAAGGGCAATCTGGGACATGAGCGCGAGTTGCGCGTCGTCGCTCACGAGGAGCACTTCGGTCAGGATCTCCGCCGATTGGATGTTCGAGATGCCGGCGATGGCATCGAGGACCTCGCGGCGCAGCGGGCCCTCCGGCACGGCATGGCTGAGGCCCACCAGCGCGATGAACGCCCCCGGGCTTCCGATGCGCCCCAGCGCCCGGGCGGCCTCGCGGGCGGCCAGCGCATCGTCCCCGAGCAGGATCCGCGCAAACTCGGCAATCTCCCCCGGACGCGCGGCGGCAAACGCCAGGAGCCTGTCCCGGACATCGTCGAGCGTGGTGCATCGGGCAAGGATGTTCGTCACGCCGTCCCGCCACGTCGTGCCGGCGGCATCGACTGCCGATGGCGGGGCTTCTGTCACGTACACGGACGGCAGAAGCCCAACCCGATTCGTGGCATCACCCGACAGCAGATCCGAAGCGCCGGGGTTCGATCGGCCCGATGATGCGACCCGAGGCTCAACAACTGCGGACACGACGCCCGTCGCGACCGGCTCAAGAGAGGAAGCACCCGGTGTACGACGCGCCGCGGGGCATCCCGCTGTGACGACCATCGCCGTGACCGCGACACAGAGCCCCCAAAGCCCCTGCCACGACAGCGGGCCATGACAGTCCCGCATGGTCGTCACGTCGTCGCGGACCAGCCTACGGCACGCGATAGGTCTTTGTCTTCTGGTTGTTGCCGTCGCTCTTTTCGGCGGTGATGTTGGCGCTGTCGGCATAGGCCCGCAGAGTGTACCAGCCGGATGCCGGGGCGGTGAGCGGAATCGAAAGGACGGTCGAGCCGCCGACAGGCAGCGCGCCGACCGGCACGGAGGCGTTGCCCGTCGCGCCCGCCAGCTGGGCTGCGGGCGAATGCATCCAGACGTCGAGCCTTCCGCCCTCGCCCGCGATGTCGCCCTTGTTGATCACGGTGACTTGTGCGACGAAGGCCGCGCCGGCCGCCACGGGCGCGGGGCTGAAGTCGATCACCGTGATCTCGAAGTCGGGCTTCATCCACGAGGGCGTTCCGCCGCCGCCGGCCGCGGCCAGCGTGTAGGTCGCCGTCTTCTGGTTGTTGCCCTCGCTCTTCTCCGCCGTCCCATCGGCGCCGTCGGCATAAGCGCGCACGTTGTGCGTTCCGGCAGCAACGGGGGCCAGCAGTCCGACCACCGCCAACGTCCGGCTCTGGCCCGGGTTGAGCGTGCCGATCGCAACCGCGACGTCACCGGCCTCGGCCGGAAGCGCCGCGGCCGCGTGGCTCGCCCACACCTTGAGCATCCCCGCGTCGCCGGCGATGTCGCCCTGGTTGATCACGGTCACGTTCAGTCCGATGGCGCCGCCGGCGGTCGGCGGGGTGGTCAGCGTTGCATCGGTGACCACGAAGTCCGGCTTCTGCCACGAGGCGGCCGCCTGCACGCCGTAGGTCGTGGTCTTCTGGTTGTTTCCCTCGCTCTGCTCGACCGTCGCGCCCGCCCCGTCGATGAACGCGCGGAACGTGCACCAGCCGGACGCGGGCGCCGTCAGGCCGGCGAAGACGTTGGTCTGAACCGCACCCACGGCGAGCGTGCCGACGAGGATCGATGCATCGCCGGCCTCGGCGCTGCCCGCGGCGGCTGCGTGGTTGACCCACACCTTCAGCAGGCCCGCGTTGCCCGCCGCAAGCCCTTTGTTGCGCGACACGACCGTGACCGTCAGGGCCGCACCGGGCGCGGGCGTCGGCGGCTGCACGTCGATCGACACCACCTCGAAGTCCGGCCGCTCCGCCGGGCCCGGGCCGGGCGACGTGAGCGTGTACGTAACGGTCTTCTGGTTGTTGCCTTCGCTCTTCTCGGCCGTCACGCCGGCCCCGTCGACAAAGGCGCGGAAGTGGTAGGTGCCGTCCGTGGCCGGCGCGGTGAAGAGACCGGGCACTGCGACCGTCCGCGTCGCACCGGCCGCCATGGGGCCGACCGCCGTCGTACGGTCCGCCGCGTCGGCGGGCAGCGCACCAGCGAACCTGTTGACCCAGAGTTTCAGCACGCCTGCATTCCCGGTCTTCTCGCCCTGGTTCATCACGGTCACGGTCGCCGAGAACGTCCCGCCCTTCGCAGGCGCGGCAGGGTTGAGGACGATCTCCGTGACGATGAAATCGGGATTGCCCGGCGGCTCCGGAGGACCGCGCAGCGTGACGCTGGCCTGGTCGTCTTCGTTCGCCGCGTGGTTGCCGTGTGCGGAGTCATGGTCGGCCTGCTCGGCGAGCATGGCCTCGGCGGTGGATGAAACCGCTCCGGTGACCGTTGCGTCAGCCAGGATCCAGTTCGTCGCGCATTCCCCGACGCCGATCCGGCCGAAGTTCCACAGGCCGCTCACACCGGCGAAGTCGCCCTTCTCGGTGAAGTGGCTCACGTACTGGAGTCCGGCGAACCAGTTCTCGACCACGACATCGTCGGCCGGGTCGGGGCCTTCGTTCCGGACGATGATGCGAAGTTGCGCATCGGCCGGCACGAGGCGGCGGCTGAACCAGCCTTCGATCGTATAGTCGTTGGTGGTCAGGACGAGGCTCGGGGCGTGCGGCACCGCGACGGTATCGTTGATGCCGTCGAACGCATAGGCGCCGCCCGCCTGGCCGCCGCGCACGTGGCGGGCACCGGCGTTGGTTCCGTCGTTGCCGAACGCAGTGGAGTCGGCGAGCACGCCATTGACCTCCTCCATATGCTGCACCATGACAAAGTCCGCATCCCACGCCTCGGCCGCGGGGTTGACGGGCCCTGTGAGCCCGGCCTGGCCGTAGTGCATGACGATCGTCGTGTCGGCGGCGGCGGAGAGCGCGGGCACATTGACCCACGCCACGAGCCTGCCTTCGTTCCCGGCATAGCGTTCGACCTCGTGCTTGAGCGGCGTCCCGTCGGGCAATGTGAAGGCGATGTCCCAGCCCTGCGCGCTCTGCACGCGGCCGCCGGCGGCGACCGTCAGGATGTCCGCATCCTCGATGCTGACCAAAACGGGGAAGTCCGCCAGATCGCCGGCGACCTGCGACGCCTGCACTGTGAGGTCCTTTTCGAACGACCACACCGTCCCGGCCCGCTGCGTGCCCACGGCGAGGAACGCCGACGGGGCGGCCTGCTGGTTGTAGGCGGTCTCGATCCATTCCGGGCTGCGGGCGGACTTCGACAGGCGCACCTCGTCGATCGCGCCGCCGTAGAAGGCATTGCTGCCCAGGTAGGATCCGAGGAAGAACGGCCCGTCGCCCGGCACCGGCGTCCCGCCGGAGTTGTGCGAGGCCACCATCTGCCCGTCCACGTAGAACTCGAGATCGTGCCGGCCCGCCACATTGGTCCCGCGAACGAAACGCGCGGCGAAGTAATGCCAGTCCTTGCTGACGTTCGTGCCACCCGCCTGGCCGACGTTCCACATGTGGAAGGACGGCGTGCGGTTGTCGACCATCACCCGGTAGTCGGAGTCCTTGGAGAGCGGGATGGACCACTTCTCGGGGTAGTCGGAGAGTTCGCCGGTGATTTCAACCTCGATGTCCGACAATTCGATGTACGCGGCGGCGGCGGAGCCGTTGTCGGTGGGAACGGCATCCTTCTCGTGCAGCGTGGCCACGACGGCCGTGTTGGTCTGCGACGTGCCGCCGGTCCCGGCGCGGACGGTCGCCTGGATCGCAAGCGTCGCGCTGGCGCCGGGGTCGAGCCGGCCGACGGTCCAGACGGTTCCATGGAACGCGCCGAGCGTCTCGGAGTGCGAGGTCATCGCATAGCCGGGGAACAGGTCCCGGATCGACAGGGACGAGGCGTAGTCGGGGCCCGCGTTGGCGACCGTCACCGTGAAGCCGACCGTGTCGCCCTCGTTCGCATTGGGCGCGCTGTCGGGCGGAACGGAGACCGTCACCCCGATCTGCACGTCGACCAGCGGAACATGAATCGAGGCGCTCGCGCTGTTGTTGGCTGCGCTCGACTCGTCCTCGTGGACGGCCGTCACGGCCGCCGCGTTTACAATGTCGGGGCCCCCGGCCGTGCCGATGTCGACGACCGCCGTCAGCGTCAGTGTGGCACTGCCGCCGGCGGCAAGCGCGCCGACCGTCCAAACGCCCGTGCCCTCGTCGTAGGAACCCTTCGATGCGCTCTTGCCGGCGAAGGTCACGCCCGCGGGCAGCACGTCGGTGACCGCGATCCCGGTCGCCCCGTCCGGCCCGGCGTTGGCCGCGGTTACGGTGAAGGAGATCAGTTGCGCCTCGTTCGGCCGCACTTCGCTGACCACCTGCGAGAGCGACACGTCGACCAGCGGGACCCGCACGGCCGCCGTGGAACTGTTGTTTCCGGCGGGCATCTCGTCTTCGTTCACGGCGCTCACGGCCGCCGTGTTGTTGATCGGAGCACCGCCCGCGGTGCCGGCGCCGATCGTCGCGCTCAGGTCGAGCGTCGCGCTCGCGCCCGCGGCCAGCGCCCCGACCGTCCACAGGCCCGTACCGGCGTCATAGGACCCCTGCGAGGCGCTCTGGCCGGCGAAGGTCAGGCCAGCAGGCAGCATGTCGGTCAGCGCCACGCTGGAGGCCGTGTGGGGGCCGGCGTTGGCAGCCACGATGTGGAAGATCACGGTCTGGCCCTCGACCGGCAGGGGCTCGTTGACCGTCATGGTCACCGACAAGTCGGTCAGCGGAATATCGGTGTTCGTGAGGGACACATCCGCCGCATCCATGCCGTCGTAGTTCGGATCGCCGCTGACGGCCGCCGCGGTCAGGATCGTGTAGGCGGCGTCGCCATCGGCCACGATGTCGTCGGCGCCGGTGGCGGTCACCGTCTGCGGAACGTTCCAGTTGCCCGCCGTGAAGGTCAGCGAGGCGACCGAGGGCGTTCCTTCCGTATCGTCGCTCGTCGCCACTCCGATCGTCACATCCGCCGAGGGCGGACCGGCAAGGACCACGGAGAACGAAGCCGTGCCGCCCGCCTCGGTCGTCACTAGTCCGGCCGTCGGAGTTACGACGATGCCGACCGCCGGCATCTCGTAGGCGCCCATGTCCACGGCCAGATCGGCAATGCGGGGCCGGCCGTCGAGATCGACCGCGGTGGTCATCCATGCCTGGTTGATGCCGGCGTCCATGCACGGCGACGCGGCTTGCATGCGCAGATTGCCAGCGGCAAGGTTCACGAACTGCGGATCGTCGGGGATATTGCCGGAACCCGGCAGCGCCCCCGCGCCCGGCGTACAGCAATTCGTGAAGCTGTACCCGCTGCCATTCACCTGCCAGTCAAGCCCGACGTTGTTATAGATGATGGTGTTGACAACTCGGCTTGCATTACGCGTGCGGATACCGGCGCCGTTCGGCGCGGTGTTGTCCACAATGGTGCAGTTCTCCACCAGTCCGGTCGACCAGATGTTAACCCCGCCGCCGTAGTTGCGGGATTCGTTGCCGACGACCAGACAACCGCGCACCGTGCCGCCGTTCAGCAGGCGCACGCCGCCGCCGTAGCCGGTGGTGGCGTTGTTGGACGCGACATTATCACGGATGAGGCAGTTCACGACCAGGCCGGCATTATCGATCGCCACCCCGCCGCCATCCCGGGCCACGCTGTCCCGCAGGACGCAGTTCTGAACCGTGCCGCCGTTGACGATGTTGACGCCTCCACCGAAGCCGCCGGTATTGCGGCCGCGTCGGACGGTGAACCCGTCAAGGACGGCGTCGGTATGGGACATCAGGACGCAGCAAAAAGCCTGGTGGCCGTCCACGATCGTCGCGTCGGCCCCGTTGAGGCCGCGGATCGTCACCCCCTTGGTGATGGAGAGCTGGGCCGTCAGAACATAGATGCCGTTCGTCACCAACACCGTGTCGCCCGGATTGGCAGCGTTGACGGCTGTCTGGATGTCGACCGCCGCCGTCGCCCACGAATCATACGGCGCCGTGTGGCTGCCGGACGGCGAGACATGCAACGTTGCGGCGGATGCCGCCTGGGAGGCAAGCGTGACGGCCAACGCAGTGCCGATGAGAGAAATCAACGATGTGTGTCCGCGTGTATTCATCCCAGCCTCCTGACCTCGTGCAACCCCACGATATGCGTTTCACCACCCGACCCGTGACCCGCAACAACCGACCTCTACTGGGAGCAGTTATCCCCCTCGCCAGCCTCTATTCAAGAGAATTAACATGTGAATAGGGCACTTTCTTTGCGATGCCTGCGACACCCGATCCGCCCGATCGGGACAACGACGGTAGACCTGCGGCCCGTCCTGTGCCCAATACCTCAAGGTTGTATTTTGTATTGTTTCGGAAGCGTTTCTAACATTGTGTGTTGATTTATCGATATGGATCTATTGGCGATCGCATAGCAACAACCGAGGGCGGAGTCCGGACCCGGATCCATTGGAACGACGGACACCGTGAATGCGCTCAGCGCCCCCGTGCCGGCGCCAAGGCCGGGTCGTCGAGGTCGAGACGATAGAGAATCTGGTTGTAGTTGTGGCGTGGCGTCGGCGGAGGACGGTCGGCGAACTCGGCGGTGAAGGTGCCTTCGAAGATCAGGACGGGCGAATCCGCGGGCGTGAACTCGGGATGAATCCGAGGATTGTAGAACGTGTAGTTCTCATGGCTCAGAATCTTCACCGCGGTTCCCCACGGCCCCGTCGGCGCATCCGCCTCCGCGTACCACAACTCGCCGAAGGCGGAGGGCTTGCCGAACGCCTGCATGAAGACGGTGACCCAGCGTTTCCGCCACGGGTTCCAGGCGATGGATCCGGTGTGCAGCTTCACAGGTTTCCCGTCCGACGCCGAAGGCAGCGTCTCCTGTGGCTTCAGAACCTCCCAGGTCGCCGGATCCTGCCAGGCCTCGAAGGTTGGCGGACAGCGGAGCCTCGGCAGCGGGTTGCCGAAGAGCAGCCACTCGCGGCCGGCCGCATCCTTCCAGAGCGCACCGTGCCCCTCGGGATGCGGCGGCGGCTTGGGCGCGGCGGCGGAGTGCGTCCAGACGGTGCGAAGGTGCTCAAAGTTCGACGCCGCCTCGTTCCACACGCACAGACCGACCTCATAGGAATCCAGCGGCGGCTTGATCTTGGCGTAGACGGCCACGAGTTTCATCGTGCCGGAGCGGTCGGGCAGGCTTGAGACACCGCTGAGCCACGTCGGCCCGCTGCCGGCCATCCGTGCGACGCCGCGCGGGAAGCCCCTGTCGTCGGTGAACGGATCGAGTCGCAGGCGCACCGGGGGCTCGAATCGCTCGATCGGCCGCACGGGCGTAAAGGCGGCGGTGCTGTCGAAGATGCCGAGCGGGTAGCGCGCGACCGTGGTGTCGCCCCAGAGCCAGAACAGGCGCCCGTTGTGGACGGCGTTCTGCACGCTGTCGCAGCCGAAGACACCGGTCTCGCGCCAGTCCGCGTCGCCGCCCATCTTCCGGCTCTCGCCGAAGATGCCCGCACCGGTGATACGGCCGAGTCGGCGGGCGACGGTGGTGCGGACGACCTCGACCCGCTGCGTCGCGCCGGGCTGCGGGGTGAGGCGGACGCCGCGGTAGCCGAAGCCGTCCTTCGGCCGCTCGTAGCCGTGGCCGATCACGTCGAACCACGTCTCGCGACCCATCAACTCGGGCAGGTCGCACGCGACCACGCCCGTGTTGTCCGAGACGAACCGCACGCCATGGGTCGTGCGCAACTCAACGAGCGGCACCGGCCACCCGCTCCCCTTCTCGACCACCTCGATGCGGCACGGCGCGTCCGCGGCGGACACACCGGCGGCACCGAGGACGACGGACGTGAGAAGCAGCCGCAGGTTCATCCAGATCAGCGCGGACGGTCGGTGCGGAACGGGGTGGCCGGCAGGCCTTCCTTGTTGAACAGGCTGCCGACGAACCAGTTCGTCCAGCCGTAGCGGACGGCTCCTGGAACGGCGATATCGGGGCTGGTCACGACGACGCGCCCGCTCTCGACGACCGCCTGCGCCGGCACGAAGTTCGTGCTGCCCGCGGCGGCGATGGTGAAGTCCTTCAAGCCGCCCTCGGCCGCCACAAGGCCCGAACCCGTGTGTGAGAACTCAACGACCGCACGATTGCCGTGGACGGTCATCACGCGGAACACGGGGCCGCAATACACAACCTTCTCCCCGTGCGCAACAGCCTGCGCGGCGAGCGCCAGACGCTTGGCCACGGGTTCCTTCTTCTTTGGATGGATGTCCGTTTCCTCGCCGACGTCCGTGATGACGGCCATCGCGGTCTTCGGGGTCTTCATCCACGAGACGAGCTGCGCCTCGCGGATCTCGGGCACCATGCCGTTGTGCGGCGCGATCTGGACGAACAGGAACGGGAAGTCGCCCTGGCCCCACGCCTGCCGCCAGCTTCCGATCATGACAGGGAAGAGCGTCTCGTATTGCTTCGCGCGGCCGGAGTTCGACTCGCCCTGGTACCAGATGGCGCCGCGGATCGCGTAGGGCACGAGCGGATGAATCATCGCGTTGTAGAGGCAGCACGGACGCTGCGGCTTGTCGGCCGGCGGCTCGGTCTTGCGGGGCCTCTGCGGAAGCGCGCGGTTCTCGGCCTTCGCCTTCACCACGGCATTGCTCCACGCGACGAGCCCCTTCTGGAGGCTCTCCTCGGCCTTCGCCGCGGAGTAGTCGGCCACGGCCTTGGCATGCTCGTCGAGGAGCACCTTCAGATCGGCGTGTCCCTCGAGAATCGGGCGCGGCGTCCACGATTCGGCGGGCGTTCCGCCCCACGCGGTCTGGATAAGGCCGACCGGCACCTTGCGCGCGGCGCGCATCTCGCGGCCGAAGAAGAACGCAACGCCGCTGAATCCGATCGAATTGGTGAATTCGCAGGAGGTCCACCGGCTCGTGACGGCGGCCTGCGGCGCGTCCGCCTTGGTCATCGGGACCTTGTAGAGGCGCAGCAACGGATCCTTCGCCTCCATCGCCGCGTTGGTGCCGCCCTCGGAGGCGCCGAGGGTCCACTGCATGTTGGACTGGCCGCTGCAGACCCAGACCTCGCCGACGAGGACGCCGGGGATCTCGATCTTCGATTCGGGGGTCTTGCCCGTCACCGTCAGCGTCCTCGGTTCCGCCGATGCCTTCATCGCGGGCAGGCGAACCGCCCAGAGGCCATCGCCCCCGGCCTTTGCGATTCGCGTCGATCCCGCGAGACGGACCGTAACCTCCTCGCCCGGCTCCGCGGTGCCCCACACCGGAACCGGCACGCCCTGCTGCAGCACGGCTCCCTCGGTGAACATGCCGTTCAGCGTCACCGCCTGCGCTGCCGTAGCCGCCACGACGGCCGCAACGATCCAAGCCCCCACGATCCGCATCGACTTCATCCGCATTCTCCCCGCCGGACAATCAAGCCGCACCCTGCGCGGCGTCCGATCCCGGCCATAAGGGCCGGATCATGCCACGTCGGACTCCCGGGCGCCACGTGATTCAGGCGGGCGGTCGTAGCGCCGGTATCTGACCGGCGCCAGCTTGCGTCCCGGGTTCAGCGTTGCGCCCGACGGATTCGGGCGCCACGGAGGAATCCAATGAGGAGTGACATGATCGCGGATCACGGAAGATGCGTCTGCCCCGCGCGGGTGGCCGGAATCCGGATCTACAGGGCCGCGGCGGATTTCGCCCGGATGCGGTCGAGCGTCCGCGCAAAGGCGGCCATGGATGCGACGACCTGCGCCGGCTTCAGGCCCGCCGCCTTCGCACAACGCGCCGCCGCCGGCCCGCCGGCCATCAGGAAGGACTTCCCTTCAAGCCGCTTCCGGATCTCCCGGACCGCCGCAACGGTGGCGCGGTCGGCCGCGGAGAACGTGATGCCCAGCGCCACGGCGGCGGCCTTGCGCTCTCCCGCCGCCTCGACAACCTCGTCCGGCGGAACGTTGACACCCAAATAGAGGACCCGCCATCCAGCGGCCAGCGCCGTCACCCGGGCCGCAAGCGCGCCGAGTTCATGCCACTCGCCCGGCGGCGTCGCGAGAACGAGGAGAGGTGCGCTCCCGGGCGGCGGCGTCTCCGTGGCCAGCCGGTCGAGCAGCGAGCGCACGACGACCGTCGCAACATGCTCCTGCATGATGCGGATGCTGCCCGCCTTCCATTGGTCCCCGATCCATCTCATCAACGGGAGAACCACGTCGGCCAGCAGGCGCGAAACCGGAAGGAAGACCCGGGCCGCATCGAGGATCCGGCCCAGTCGCTCGCCGTCCAGATCCTCCACGGCCGTATGGCACCGTGTCAGGAGCCCCGCGATGCCGCCATCCGCCCCGTCCGGCTCCCCGGGCAGGTCCGCGGACGCCGCGGTTCCAACGGCCAGGGCTCGCAGTTCCTTCAGCGGGGCGTCGGCAATCCTCCCGATGCGGTGGCCCGCCCGGCACAGCTGTCCGAGCAAGCGCAGACGTTCGACGTCCTCCTCGGAATACAGACGCTGGTTGCCCTCCGTCCGGGACGGCCGCAGCGCGCGATACCGCCGTTCCCAGACGCGGATCACATGGGTGGTCACCCCCGCCCGCCGGGCCGCCGCGCCGATGTTGTACCGGGAATCCATGCCCTACGATCCATCGCTGTTGAACTATTGTCAAGGAATGGGCGGACCTACGGCTGGCCGCCGGATACACGCCGTCCGGAGATCGGATAGGGCGTCGCGCCGGAGGTGTGGCCTGCGAAACCCGTTCGGTCCACCGAGAATGTCAGCAGCGCCTCCTGGCCGTTGAGATAGGACCGGGGCGCCTTGAACCGGGCGCGGAGCGAGTTCTCCCCCACCTGCTGCCAGGTCCCGCCGACCTGGCCGTCGATCGTGCCGTCCGCAAGGAAGACGACGCTCGCCCGCGCCGCGGGCACGTCCCAGCGACTGCACTGCAATTCGCGGGCAAGCCGCGACACGCCCGACCATGCGCCGTGGTCCCCCGCCTCGATGTCCCGCCGTTCGCGCGCCAGCACCGCCAGGTCGGCGGCATCGGCGGTGGCCGCCTCGATTCGCTTCAACTCGGCGAGATAGCGGGGAGCCATGAGCGTCCCGATGCGATTCTTCTCCGTTTCGAAGTTCGCGCAGAGCAGCTCGATTTCGCGCGGAGGGCGACCGGCCGCTGCGGCCTTGACCGACTCGGTGTCGCGCGATCCGGTGAGGACGAGCAGACGCGCGCTCTCGCGGAGCAGGTCGCCCGTGCGGATGTCGCGACGCATCTTCGCCGTCGCCGCATGCGACCGGATCTGCTGCAGGGCCCGGGCGTGGACCGGCTCCACCGCCTTCCGGTATTCCTCCCTGTAGGCCGTACGCACGCCGGCCAGTTCGCCGCGCACTTCGGCCTCCGACACCCAGGCGCGGGCATCCCCTGCCGCCGCGAACAGCGCAACGCCGGCCACCGCCATCCATCGAACCGCACACGTGAGTTTCATCGCCCCCCCGATTACCCGGCCCCGGCGGTGCGAGTCAACCGCGAAGCTCCGGGCCGGTCACCGGCCGCCCGCTCAGGCGCCGCGCCGGTCGGACGGGCGGAAGCCGAAGTGCCGCCGGAAGACGCGGGAGAAATAGAACGGGTTGGCGTAACCGGCCGCGGCCGCGACCTCGCTCACCCGCATCGCGGGGTCGCCGAGGAGGTGACGCGCCAGGTCCATCCTCCGCCGCAGCATGTACGCGTGCGGGGTCACCCCGAAGGAGGCACGAAACCGGCGGTGGAAGTAGGCCGGCGCCATGCCGGCGGTTGCCGCAAGATCCGCCAGCGCCGGGTTCTCCCGAAACCGGTCATCCATCATCCCGACCACCCGCTGGAACCGCCCGGCCCCGCCCCATGCGGCGCGCTCCGCCTCCTGCCGGTGGCGATCGAGCGCGTGGCCGACCAAATGCAGGATCATCCCCTGCACGCGACAGAGCGCGGCGAGCGGCACCCTCTCGTCCGGACCACCGGGGCCCGGGGCACGGGTTTCGAAGAGACGGAGCAACGCCGGCCACTCGTCCGCCTGCGGCGCCGCGTCGGCCGTCGCATCAGCCACCGGCGGCAGCGCAGAGAGCACGCGATGGAGGAAGAGCGATTCCGGCGCAAAATGTACCCAGAAGACGTCCATCCGGCGCGGACACCGCTGCGCAATGAGTCGGTGCCCGTCAATAAGGTATATGCGCCCCGCACGCAGCGCGTGCCGCCCGGCGCACGTGGAGAGCTCCGCCGAGCCCCGCGCGATAAAGTAGATCTTGAAGCAGGCGTCAATGGCGTCCGCAGGCTTGTCCCAAGCGGGCGTGCAGGTGGATCGGCCGCCCGACAGGAACAGGATGTTGAAGTTCGCAAGCATCGGTATCCCAGCCCCGGAAGGGTCACCTTTTAGGCGTGTGAATGTCAAGATCGTGCATGGAAAGAAGCCGCACGCCCACCGCAGCATGGGCCGGAGCCGCCAGAGTTCGGCGGAGGGGCAGGCAGGAGTGCCTGCCCCACGACGGAGGAAGGAGTGGGCATGAAGCGGATGCGAATGTGGGTTCTTGCGGCAACGGTGGCGGGGGCGGCCGGTGCGGCGGCGGCGGAGCCGGTGGATATGGCGAAGCGGACCGCGGAGCTCCAGTCGCTGCGCTGGGGCATGTTCGTCTGCTGGAGCTTCAGCACGTTCTCCGGCACCGAATGGACGCCCGGCGTCACGAACCTCGACTTCTTCCGCGCGACCGAGGTCGACACCGACCAGTGGGCGCGGACGGCCAAGGAGGCGGGGATGGGCTACATCCTCTTCCTCACCAAGCACCACGACGGCTTCTGCCTCTGGGACACCGCGACCACGGACCGCAAGGTGACGAACGCGCCGCTCGGCAAGGATGTGCTGGCGGCGCTGAAGAAGTCCTGCGACAAGCACGGCATCAAGCTGGCCCTCTACTTCTCCGAGGGCGAGTGGCGTCACCCCGGCGGGCTGGACCACCCGGAGACGACCGGGGAGAAGAAGCGCAACCAGGGCGGCCAGAACGCGGAGCTGAAGAAGGCGCAGCTCCGCGAGCTGCTGACGCAGTACGGCCCGATCGAGTACATCTGGTTCGACCACGCGGTCGGGGACGGCGGGCTCAACCATGACGAGACAACGGCCTTCTGCAAGGCCCTTCAGCCCGGTTGCTTCATCGGATACAACCACGGGCCGCCCTCCGGCGACATCCGCCTCGGCGAGATGGGGCGGCCGGGCCCGCTCACGGACGAGACCGCCGCAGGGTTCAATGCGGGTCACATGAAGGGGTACAAGGGTTATCGCCTCGCCGAGTTCACCTACCCGATCCTGCCGCCGCACAAGGGCGGGGCTATGTGGTTCTACTCGCTGCCGGAACACGACGGGCTCGTCCACCCGCCGGAGAAACTGTACCGCGACTACCTCGGCGCGGTGAAATACGGCAACGTCTTCGCGCTCGACGCCGGCCCCGACTACCGCGGCCGCCTGCGCGACATCGACGTCGCCACGCTGCGCAAGGTCGGCGACATGATCCGCGCCGGTGCGCCGCTGCCGGACAGCGCCTCGCTGCTCGTCGACGACAAGGTCGACTGGACCGCATTCCTCGCCCGGCACGACCTCGTCTTCGACACGCTGCCCACCCAGTTCGACTTCGGGGCATTCCTCGGCAACGGCCTGATGGGTGCGATGATCTTCCGCGAGGGCAACAACCGGCTGCGCTTCGAGATCGGCCGCTCCGACGTCACCGAGCACCGGCGCGACAACAACCGCCTGCCGGTCGGCGGACTGGTGCTTGAGACGGCCGGCGCGATCCGCGACGGCACAATGCGCCTCGACCTCCGCAACGCCGAGGTGCGCGGAACGGTCGCGACGGAGAAGGGCTCGCTCAAGTTCCGTGCGCTGGTCCACACCGACACGATGGCGCTTCTGATCGACCTCGAGCCCGCCGGGGGGGAGACCAACGCGGCCTTCGCGTGGATCCCCGGCCACGGACAGGACCGGCGCAACCAGCAAAAGTTCAAGGACCCGCCCAATCCCCCGGCCGTGACGGAGACGATCGACGGCCTGCCGGTCTGCATCCAGCCGCGTCACGCCGGCGGCGAGTTCGCTACGGCGTGGACGGAGTTCGCGATCCCCTCCGGCCGCCGCGTGGTCCTCAGCGTCGCCGATTCCTTCCCGGGCGCCACGGCACGCCGCGAGGCGGTGACGACGGTACGGGCGACGGCTGCGGCGGACTTCGACGGACTTCTGGCCTCGCACCGCACCTGGTGGCACGCGCTCTATCCGCGGAGCTTCGTCTCCGTCCCCGATCCGAAGCTGGAGGGCTTCTACTGGGCGCAGATCTACAAGCTGGCCTCCGCGTCCCGCCCCGACCGCGTACCGGTCGACCTGCTCGGTCCCTGGTTCCGCGACACCGGCTGGCCGCGCATCTGGTGGAATCTGAACATCCAGACGCTCTACCTGCCGGTCTACGCCGCCAACCAGCCCGCGCTCGGCGAATCGCTCGTCCGCTTCCTCGATGCCAAGCGGGGCAACTTCGTCCGCAATGCGAAGGACATCTACGGTTTCGACGACTGCGCCACCGTGCCGCACACCACGTGCTATGAGGGCCTGCGCGGCGACGGGTCGTGCGCGCCGGACAAGTACGTCAATCCCGGCGACTTCACGTGGGCCCTGCACAACGTCTGGCTGCACTACCGCCACACGATGGACCACGCGCTGGTCACCAACCACGCGAAACACGCCTTCTACCCGCTGCTGCGCGGCAGCGTGAACCTCTACCTGCGGCTGCTGAAGGAGGGCGACGACGGACGGCTGCACCTGCCCGTGATGCACTCGCCCGAATACGGCGAGGCCGCCGATAACAACTACAACCTCGCCCTGCTGCGGTGGGCTCTGGGCACGTTGATCGACCTGAACGATCGCTACGGCTTCAATGACCCGCTGCGGCCGAAATGGCGGGAGACCCTCGACCGGCTCGTGGCGTCGCCGGTCGATGCGACCGGCCTGCGGATCGGCGCGGACGTGGCGTTCGAGAAGTCGCACCGGCACTGGTCGCACATGCTCGCCGTGCATCCGCTGCACATCGCGGATCTCGACGACCCGGCGACGCGCGAGCTGTACGAGAGGTCGATCCGCCACTGGCTGACCGTCGACGGGAGCCGCGGTGTCTACGGCTGGTCGCGCGCAGCCGCCGCATCGCTCTATGCCGCACTCGGCGACGGCTCGAACGCGATCGAACAGATCCACGGCCACATGTCCGACGCGCGATTCGTGCGCCCGAACACGATGTACATCGAGGGCTCACCGGTGATCGAGTGCTCCATCGTCCTCGCGCGCTCGCTGCAGGACATGCTCCTCCAGAGCCACGGCGACCTGATCCGCGTCTTCCCGGCCGTCCCCGCGGCCTGGACGAACGCGGTCTTCCACAACCTGAGCGCCGAAGGCGGCTTCCTCGTCAGCGCCGCCCGCACGGACGGCCGCACGGCGTGGGTGCGCGTCCGCAGTCTGGCCGGCGAGCCGTGCCGGATCGCGCCGGGACTCGCGGGCGATGTGAAGGCGGACGTTCCGATGAAGCCGCTCGGAAACGGGCGCTACGAGCTGACGCTGCCGTGCGGCGCGGAGGCGCTGCTCCACGCCGGCGACACCCCGCCGCGGCCGGCGGTGGCGGCGCTGCCGATCGCCGCCGCGGACGCGAATCCGCACGGGCTGCGGAAGCCGCGGGCCGACCGGTCCGCCCTCTCGTCCGGCAAGCCGGCGAAGGCCTCCAGCGAATGGGGCCGCGGCTACTCGGCGGCGGAGGCGTTCGACGGCGACGAGGCGACCCGCTGGGGCGCGGCACCGGGCTCGCGCAGCGGATGGATCGAGGTCGATCTCGGCGCGGAGAAGGAGATCGGCCGCGCAGCCGTCATGGAAATCGGGTTCCCGCGGACGGAGGCGTTCGCGATCGAGGCGCGGACCGTCGACGCGTGGAAGCCGCTCGTCACCGGCACCACGATCGCCGGCCGCCGCACGTTCGACTTCGCGCCCGTGAAGGCGCGGCTGTTCCGGCTGAGCATCACCGCCGCGAGCGAGGTGCCGACGATCGAGGAGTTCCAGCTGCTGCCGCCCGTCACGCCAGCCGCCGGCACGCCCAACCCACCGGGGAAGAAGCCATGACCCATCGCCTGACGGCCGTCTGTTTCGTTGCGGCGATCGCTGCGTCCGCCACGGACGTTCCCATCGCCGACGGTCCGTTCCGGCCGGCGGACGAATCGCTCGCGCGCTACCGGTGTCCGGACTGGTTCCGCGACGCCAAGCTCGGCATCTGGGCGGTCTGGGGGCCGGAGTCCGTGCCGATGCAGGGCGACTGGTACGCGCGCCGGCTCTACCTCAACGACGAGGTGAACAAGGAGGGGAAGGCCGTCGGCCAGTCGCGCCACAACAAGTACCACCTCGAGCACTACGGCCATCCGTCGACGAACGGCTTCAAGGACATCATCCCGCTGTGGAAGGCCGAGCACTGGGATCCGGACAGGCTGATGGCGCTCTATCGGAAGGCCGGCGCGCGGTATTTCTGCATGATCGCCGTGCACCACGACAACTTCGACTGCTGGGATTCGAAGCATAATCGGTGGAACGCGGTGGACATGGGGCCCCGGCGCGACATCGCCGGCGAGTGGCAGCGCGCGGCGGCGAAGGAGGGGCTGCGATTCGGCATGACCGAGCACCTCGCGGCGAGCTGGTGGTTCTACGGCGCGTCCAAGGGCGCCGACAAGA
>CAYRFK010000013.1:0-14627 GCA_964423465.1 uncultured Verrucomicrobiota bacterium
ACCTGCACCGGTTCGGCAACGCAGACGAAGGCGCAGGACCGTGCTCGCCTGCGGGACGGATCCTGCCTGCCCCGTTAGTGTCCGCGCAGTCCAGTCCGAAGCGCCGGTGCGACGTTCGATCGTCCGCCGGCGCTTCTCGTCTCAGGCAGTTCGTGATGGGCTGTGGGCGGAACCTCGGATCCCGATGCATCCTGCGGGTGTTCTCGCGCTCAACTCCCCGCGACGGATGATGACAATGGCCGCGTTCCGGACTTGGGATCAAGAGCGATCGGCTCCGGTCGCCGGGTCGTGATCAAGGGGTGGGGGGGCAGGGGCACGCTGAAGAGCAGCCAGCCGCCCGATGCCGCCATCCGCTCGGCGCCTCCGGTGGACAACTCCGCCACCTCCGCCTTTCTGCGGTCCCTCAGCACCACCAGCGCCGAACCTGTCCCATCAAGACGTGCCAAGCTCTCCTGCAATGATTCCTTCGGATGCGGGACAACCCAGCCTCTTGCGTAGAAGAGGGCGCTGTACGGCGTGCTGCGCTCGAAGATGAGCCGGCCCCGCACCCCATGCGAATCCACGAGATGGCGAGCCTCGGCGACGATGCCGCGCGTGGTCTTGACGTCGCCCAGGGCGACATTGAGGATGACCGAGAACGTGATCAGCACGACCAGCAGGACCGCTCCCGCCTGCCGCATGCGAAGTTGAACGGGCACCTCGTCGCGCGTCACCCGGACAAGCCAGGCCGCGAAGAGCGGAACCATGGGCAAAAGGTAGGTAATCAAAAGCTGGCGGGCCAGGCACCAGAACACGGTGCCCGCGGCGAATCCGATAAGAAGAAAACTCGCCATCCGGTCGGCCGGTTGCGTTGCACCCGAGGACCGCCTCATTAGGAAGGCACGCCAGAGTGCGAACAGACTCCACGGGGCGGTCGCCGCGGCCAGCATCCAGAGGGCGCTTCCGCGCGGATACTCGTGGCCGACGCCGTAGACGTCGCCGTAGTCGTGCGTCACGAACCGGAGGAAGTTCTCGTGGACGAAGAAGTATTCGAGAAACCCGGGATTCCGCAGTTCGCAGAAGACTTACCAGGGTGCGGTCACCAGCAGGAAGAGGAGCACGCCGGGGATCCATCGGTGATCGCGCAGCGTCGCCCACGCACGCCAGCGGGCCGTCCAGATGAACACCGGCATTCCAAAGAGCACGAGGGCCACAGGCCCCTTCGTCAGGAACCCGAGCGCCAGCAGAAAGAAGACCAGCAGGCTCCATCGGCCACGCACGACAGGATCCGTTGTGGAAAGGAAGGCGTAATAGGCCAGCAGGCTGCCTGCCACGCAGGCGCTGAGAGTCATGTCGACGGAGACGGTGCCGGCCACCAGAAAGAAGAACCCGCACGTCGCAGCGACGAGAACCCCGAGCCGTCCCGCGCCCCGGGCCTCGTAGCGCTCAAGAACGATGTGGAGCAGGCCCAGTAACGCGAGTGCGGAGAGAAAGCTGGGGATTCGTGCCGCAAATGCGTTCACGCCGAGGGCCTTCATGGCACCCGCCGCCGCCCAGAAAAACAGCGGGGGCTTTCCGAGAAATGGCAGGTGCTTCTCGTTCATCCAAACCCGCGGGGTCACCCAGTCGCCGGTGAGAGCCATCTCCTGCGCCACCTGGGCATACCGGCCCTCCGTGGGATCGGTCAGCGGCAGGACCGCCATGGAGATCATCCGGGCGACGACGGCCACGAGGATCAGTGACCATACCCAATGAATCAGATGACCGGACGGCATGCGTGCCCGGACATTTTCGATTCTTGGATCGCAGCGATAGGCGCAAGCCCCGCCGCGTTGACGCGTCGTCATCCATAGACTGTACCCCAAAGGTACGATAGAGCAAGATGCCCCGTGCGCCGTGTCGGTGCTTCCCTTGGCGACCGCGCCTCGGCGGGGCTCCGGGCGACTGCAGGGCAATCCCGAATTCTGACCGCTACGCCCGTCGTGGCGGCCTCTGAACGCCCCGTGTCGGGCTCGACTACCGAAACGCGCTGGACGGGTAGCCTCCGCCGGGCCGGCCGGGATTTGGCCCCCGAAACGAGCTCAGGAAAGCGGGCGGCATCTTGGCACCGATTCTCCACCTCGATCCTGTGCCTGCAATTGCCACGGCTTGTGCGCCCGTGGCGCATCGATCGCGTGGTATAACGCGCCGGGAGATTCGAGCCGAGTTTGCGTACCATTTCGTCAAGCAAGCGCTGGGTCGCGGTCGTTTCGCCAGCATCGCGATGCCCAAAACAGAGTATGCCCGGCTTCAGCTCCGGGCTGGCGTCACTAAACTGAAATACTTAAAGCCTGACCCCCTCGTGCATCCCCACGAGCACCGCCAGACCACACGTCCAATGATTCTGACACCGCCCTGCCATGCGCGCGATTCTTGATTTGGTCATTTACTGCTTACTTACCGTTTGTTTCTTTGGGTTTGGTGGATTGTAGCCATGTGTTGACCCTTGAATGTACTCAATCGTCTTCGGGCCTCTGATGTTGTTGAAGAGGACCGTGACACCGGATGGCGGGCAGACGTAATCACCAAGCCCCGTGCTGATGAAAGTCTCGCACTTGACGCGTTTACCCATGTTGGCGGTGTCGTAGTAGCCAAGCCCGTCCGCAAAGTCTGGTCGCAAGCCGCTAAGTCGCGCGAGCTTGATCCCACCGAGATCGCAGCACCATGGTTTGTAGGCGTTGCACTTGGTGACGTCGCTGTCGAGAGCCGCCGCCGCGACAGCCTGAAGTCCGCCCTGACTGCCGCCGGAGGCGACAAGCGTTTTGCCATCCCATTCCGGGCGGGATTTGACGAACTCCAATGCCCGCATGACGCGGAGCATCATTCCGTTGAAATAGGCGGTCTCCGGCTTCGCATTCTCACCGTTGTTGTAGGCGTATCTCTTCAGTTCACCATCTTGAAGGGCCTTGTAGAACTCGGGCGGGCGTCCGTTCTCGATGCCGTGCGCATTGATCTGGAATACAATCATGCCGCTCTGCATATCCTGATCGGCTCCAATCACGCCATAGCCCCTGAAGCTGACCTGCCCGGCGAGCGACTTTGCCTTCGCATTGGTAGGGATCGAGAGATAGCCGGAAACAGGTCTTCCTCCTGCGCAATCAACCTTCACATCGAACACTTTGAAATTCGGATTCCTGGGAGTTACTTCAGTTAGATTTGCCTTGAGCGGAACCTTCGCGAGCGAGGCCTTCTGCTTTTGCCAGAAGGCGTCGAAGTCGGACGGCTCAGGATAACCTTCAAGTTTCGCCGGTTCGACTCCTGCCCCAGCCTCGAATTTGAGCGCCTTGCCCTTGTCGTCCATAACAGGCGCGCCATCCTTGTTGAAGACAGAGATTTCGATATGAACGAAACCGGATTTGCCAATCGAAGTCGTGATTTCAAACGGCTGCGTTTCAGAACTTGTGGCCTCCCCGATTGCGGTTTGTTGATCGTCGCCGCTACGCTGCCATTTGAGTGTCTTGTCGGCGAGCGGCTTGCCGTCTTCAACGAGTTGAGCCTTGAAGGTCATGGTTTCGCCGGCCTGATACGACACCGGCTCCTTGTCCGTTGACCAGTTGATCGAGATGGTGCCAGCCGATGACGCCATCTCACTGAACACTGATATGAATGCCAATAGGCTGCATCGATTCTTCCTGATAAGAAATCGCTTTTCGGGCGGTACGGGCACGCGCCCGTCGGGGCCGGCCTGAAGGAGCGTTTTCATGGTGGGAGGCTGCCAGAGTGCCGAAAGGAAGGCAAGAACGTGAGCGTGCGATGGCGGGATCGAAGCGCGATGGTGAGACAGGTCGGCCCTGCCGCGGGGGCTCACCCCTGACCTGCGACGACGCCGGCCACGGGTTCAGGCTCGCGGCCCCGCCTTCGCCGATGGCGCGCACGAACTGCACCCGTACCACCTGCTCGCGTACCACGGCAACTGGTATGTCCTGGCCCGGAACGCGGCCAAGGGCCAGGTCGAGACCTTCGCCCGGCATGCGTTCGGTATCACCGGCGACGCAACGCTCATGAGGGTCCGGTTGCTGTTCGAGCCGAAACCGGCCGTGTACATCACCGAGCGGCAGTGGCACCCCACGCAGGAGTTCCGAACCCGACCCGACGGGCGGGTCGAGATGGGGTTGGAGACAACGGGCCGCAACTACTCGATCTCGATGAAGTCGACGTTCCACGCGCCGTCGCCTTCATCGCGCTGGAACTTCAGTGTGGCATGTTCGGGGATGTCCACGTCCACCACGACTTCCTTGACCTTGTCCCACCCGCCGGAGCCTTCGAACGGCACTCCCATCACGCGCCGATCATTGACGTACAACCCATACGGGCCGCGGCCCGGCGTGGCATAGCCGATGCGCAGGCGCTTCCCCGCACCCACATTCGTGAACTCGACCCCGTCGCCGGTACCGTCGATGTAGGCCACCAGCATGTCGCCGGAAGCGCCCTTCGCGGGCTGTATCCCGCCGCGGCCCAGCGGACGTCCGGTTTCCGCCTCGATGCGTCCCCGGCGCCCCGGCACCCACGCCACGGAAAACGCCAGCCCGGGCCGATCCGCGCCGATCGTGACCTCCAGCCGCGGCGAGAGCTGGCACACCGTGCCCACCTCGTCGAGCGTGGCAGCCACGGCATTCCACTTGCCTGCCGTAAGGCGCGTCCTGAAGCCGCCCTTCCCGTCGGTCGCGGCAATGTACTCCGGCAGCGCGAAGGGATCGGCCGCCGACGAGAAGTACACCCGTACCGGCGCCTTCGCCGTAGGCCGGGTGAAGCCGGACACCGCGCCCTCCACCCCGTGCGTGGCGCCCAGCACCAGATAATCCAGATTCGGAGAGGCATGCCCCTCCTTCGACTCGAGCCGCAACGTTCCGCCTTCCGGGATGTCGAGTTCCACGCGCGTGGCCACGTAGCGATCCATGCTGCGGTCGCCGTTGAGCTTGAGGTCCGGCCGCTTTTCGCCGTTGACGTAGCAGTTCACCAACGTCCATTCGCCGCCGACGGACGCCACGACGGTCACCTGCTTCGTCGCGGCGAGGTTGCCGAACTCGACCCCGTTGGGGAATCCTTCCGGGCTGTTCCAGAACGACACCGCCTCGAGATACGACGCGGAGGGGTGGTACGCGGGAAACGCATTACTGATCAGCCGGCCGCCTTCGCATTCGATGCGTCCCGTGAGCCGTTGCGGCACCACCCAGGCGTAGGTCACGCGTTTCGGCGTTCCGGTGAAGGTCCACAGGTGTCCGGAGACGGTGACCTTCTGCCCCCGGAACGACGGCTCGGTGCGGTGGCCGAAGGAACGCGGCGTCACTTGGATGCCGGCGCCGCCGTCGGATACGATGTAGTGATCGCCTTTCACCTCGGTGACCGTCCCCGCAAACCGCGCCAGCGTGCTGTCCGGCAGGCCGGCCAGTTTCGCGAGCGGGTAATCGTGGTAACTGTTCGTCGGCAGGATGCGGGCCTGCGAGGTCGCGGACCACTCCGTCTCGTTCTTCTGCGGCGAGCGGTCCCGCAACTTGAACCGGAAGGTCCAGGTGCCGTCCGGCAGGGCCTGCGAAATCCATGTGTCCGCGGCCATCCAGCCGCTGTTCACCTCCGGCTTCTCGACGCACTCGAACCAGACCTCCGGCCCGTTTTTCGCTTTCCGCTCCGACGCTTTGATCCCGTCGTCGGGATCCGCCGGCCGCGGAATGCACATGTGTACGCGGGCGTCCAGGAGCGCGATCGGCTCCCCGTCCCACTGCAAACGCCGGATCGGACTCAGCGGCGGCGGCGTATCGTCGCGCGCGACCGCCCCCGCCGAAGGGGCGGATGCCTTGCCTACGTTGCCGCGACCGTCCTGCGTCTGCACGATGTACCGGTAGCTCTGCCCGGCCAGCAACCCGGTGTCCGTCCATGTGCGACTGCTCGTCCACCCGCTGTTTACCTCCGCACCCACGCGGCTGAAGCGGTACATCACGAGTTCGTCGGCGTCGGGGGCGCGGGCCGCCGTCATGATGATGGACGTGTCGCTCCGGCCGCGCGGCGGCTTCTCGAAGCCCGCCGTGGCCGCAACGGGCGCATCCCGGTCCGGCGGCGGCGGCGTGACGGAAGCGGGCGCCGACTCGGCGGTCGCGTTGCCCGCCAGATCCTTCATGCGCACGGTGTAGGTCGACTTCATCCCCGCCGGCGCAAGGCAATCGGTGAACTTCGGCTCCGAGATCCACCCGCTGTCGCGCCGCGGATCCTCCTTGCAGTTGAAGTAGTACAACACGCCGCCCGGGTCCTGGGCCTCCATCGCCGTCATGGTGACCGCCGCCCCGGTCAGCGCCTTCGGTGCGATCCCGGGCGCGACCAGCCACGCGGGGGCCGGCGACGGTGGTTCGGTATCGGAGGCGGCCGGCCGGCCGGCCGGCACGCGCGTCCGGGCCGCGGCCACCCCGGCATCATTCAACGCCCACATGAAGATGCGGAATTCGTCCACGCGGCCCGCGAAGTGGTTGCCGGCGTTGCCGCGGCCCAGGTAGTTCGCGTTGGCCATGCACGGCGCGTGCAACTGGTCCGGCTGGAGATTCATCGCCGGCTGCTGCGCCACCTTCGCGCCGTTCACATACAGCGCGCCGCCGGCCTTGGACAGCGTGACCGCCACATGCGTCCACGTCTCCGGCTGCAACGGCGCGGCCCCGTCCAGCGCCTGCGCCTGCACGCCATCCGTGATCACGAAGCGCAGTCGGCCGGTCGCCCGGCTCTGTGGCGTGAGCCACATCGCCTTCTTCGCCCCGTCACCAAAACTGAACAGGCACTGGTCCGCCGCGCCGCCCGACCATTTCACCCAGGCGGCGAGCGTGGCCTCGGGACGGTCCAGCGCCGCCGCAGGCAGTTCGACATACTGATTCCGCCCGTCGAGCGCGAGCACATGGGTGTGGGTGCCGCCCATCGAATCCGCCACGACCCGCGGCTCGTTCATCAGGTGCCCGTGGAACAGACCGAGCTGGTCCATCGCATAGGCGCCGCTCTGCTTCTCGAAACTGTAGCCGAGAAACTGCCCCGCATGATCCACCTTCTTTTCGCGGAGCGCCCCGTTCTCCTCCTCGTAGAACTCGATCCACACCTTGTTGGTGTAGGTGCCGCCGCCGGATTGGTCGCCGCCGCGGATGGCCCAGCCGCCGTAATCGCCGGAGAAGGACAGCCCCTTGTCGCGCAGCGGCGCCTGGACCAGGACCGCGTGGCCGTGGACCTTGCCGCCGTTGAGCATGGTGTGGGCCATGACCACGCCGTTCTCGAAGACCTCGGACTTGCCCCAGACCCAGGCGTGGTCCCGCACCTTGCCGTGCCCGTGCACGCGGGCGTCGTCCGTCACATACGCATGGCCCGACACCACGGGATCGTCGGCCGTCCCCGGCCGCCCGATCTCGGACTTCCCGGTCACGACGGCGAAATCCTCGATGCGCGCGCGGCCATGCACCTTCGCCGCGCCGAGCACCATGGCATTCGTGCCGACCCAGGCCGAGGCATCCACCGCGGCGGTGTCGGCCACGATACCGCCGCCGTTCGCATGGCGCTTGAAACCGGTCGTGGGCGCGGGATGGGCAAACTCGCGCGGCTCGGCGCCCAGCAGGCGCAGACGGTACGGCATCATCGCCACGCGGTCGCCGGTGTAATCGTTGTGCAGGTAGGCCCAGTTGTGTTCGCGCGGATTCGCATACACGGCGAGGTACACCGCGTCCTCGTCGTCGGCGAGCGTGAAGGTGTTGGCGCCGGCATTCCACAGGCGGCCGTAGCGCGCCTCGCCGTTGCGGTTGAACGCCACGAAACCGACGCGGAACCAGCTCGCCCGGAGGGCATCCGACCCCGGGCGGAACAGGCAGGCGATGGTCCGGCGCGGGCCCGTCGCCGTCACGGTCAGCGGGATGTAGCTGTTGCCGCCCACCTGCGGCGTGCAGGTCAACTCCGGCCGGTACCAGGCGTCCGTCTCCCCCGGCTGGCGCACCATTTTGATGCGGTTGAAGAAGAAGAACTCCTGCCCGACGTCCTTCTCGCGGGCGTACTGGCGGTCGGCGGCGCGGTTCCAGAAATCCAGGTCGAGGATGCGCGCGTTCATGAGTCCGAGTTCGTCGCGGACCGTTCCGGCCGGATCCTTCGCCCCCGACGTGTCGACGCGAATGGCCTTGCGGTAGAGGTCGTCGGCAAGGCGCCGGCCCTCCTCGCGCGTGTTGAGATTGGGATCGAAAACCAGCCGGTTGATGAACGGGGTGCCGAACCCGGGCCGGTCGAGGAAGTGGTTGAAGACCGCGTAATGGTTGTAGCACTGGCAGGCGTGATTGGCGGTGATGCCGACCGCCGGCCACTGGCTGGGATAGGAGCCCAGGTGCAGACTCATGATCCAGTTGGCCAGCGACTCGGTATACCCCGGCGGCTGGCACGCCGGCAGGCCGGCCTGGTTCTGCCAGCCGTGGCCCACCTCGTGCGGCGTGCACCCGTTGCCGCGCTGCCACGCCAGCGTGTTCGCCGGCACATGCAGGCCGGTCACCCCGGGCCCTTCGCCGAAGCCGACCGCCCCCGTGGGCCCGTCCCATTTCCACGTATTGCCGGGCATGACGACGGCTTTGTACGGCTTCCGGGGATCGTTGCCGCCGACGCCCCGCAGCCCCAGGCGCCGGATGGTGTCGTAGTAGTGCTCGAGCATCTGCAGGTGCCCCTGCGCCACCTGCTCGGTGATCATGCCGTCCTTCGGCTCCGGCCCCCAGCGGAAGATGAAATGCTCCGTGCGGCGGCTATTGATCGACGGATCGCCGTGGTAGGCGGCGCCGTAGGCGGGCGCCTGCCCGGCCGGCGCCTCGTACTCGTGATACGCCGGGTCGTTGTTCACCGGGTATTCCGGCAGGGCCCGGACGGGGACCGCCGGCACGACCAGCCCGAAGACGCCCAACCCCTGAATCAAACTGAGTATCTTCACCCGAACCTCCGTGGTCGGCCGTCAGCTTGCCGGCGCGTCTCGTGTGCTGCCCATTGCGTGCGCCCGGCATGGGCGCAGTCCTGTCTGGGGGTTCAAGTCCCCTGTGCGAGAGTCGAACATGACCTAATAAGAAATCGCTTTTCGGGCGGTACGGGCACCCTGCGTCGCTCCAGCAGCTTCGCAGGGCAGGCGCGCCCGTTGGGACCGGCCTGAAGCAGCGTGTTCATGGCGGTGAAGCTGCCAGAGTGCCTACGGGCAGGCAAGAACGACAGACGGGCTGGAGGTTGCCCTTGCCGTTTACGCACGGCATGATCGCCGGGGTGAATGCCACCGGGGGCTGGATTGATGTGCGCATTCAGAAGGGCTACCGCACCGCCTGGACGTCATCAACCAGGATGGTCCCGGGGTCGGCCTTGGGCGGGGCCTTCCTCTGCCCCTTGCCTTTGCCCTTGGCCTTCGCACTCACCGTCGGCTGCGTTCCCACGACGACCTTCACCGTCTGGCCATCCTTGTCCTCGACGATCGCCGGGTTGGCGATCGTGTAGACCTTCCCGTCCTCGGTCTTCAGCGTCGCCTTGATGAAGCCGGTTTCGCTCTTCGTGATCTTGATGAGCCCGGTCAGCGTCGGCCGGTTGGCCTGCTTCACCACCGAGTCGACCTTGTTCTTCTGGGCCGTTGCCGCCGCCGGCACCTTCGTATGGAAATCCTTCGGCTGCTTCGCCCAACACGGAGCGTGCGCGACCACCATTGCCGCGGCCAGCATCATCCATCCGATCTTCTTCATCGCTTCTCCCCCCGTGATGATGAGAAGTCGCTTTTCGGGCGGTACGGGATGCGCCCGTCGGGACCGGCCTGAAGGAGAACTTCAATGATTGAGACGCTGGCAGAATGCCGCCCGGGGGTCAAGAACCGTGGCGAAATACTCGGGGCTTACCCCCGCATATCTCGAAGTTCGGCGGAGCAGCCGTGTATTCTGTCGCGCCCCTTTGGGTCGGAGTGCTCCAGGCTCGCTATTCGCTCGGCTTCCCGCGCCGATGAGCCCGGCGCGGGCGATCCGGCCGTCTGACGACGGCCGCCCTCCGCGTTCCTCGCTTGTCCCGCCATAGCTCCTCTCCGCGGAGCGACGGCGGATCCATCCCTGCGGGGCATAGGTAGGCGCCTTCCATCCGTCGGGTTTCCCGATTGTACCCGCCGGGCAAGGTCCATGCCCGATCCTCGCCGGTCCGCTATTGGTGCCGCGGAAGTCGCCCGGGGAGGCGAATCCGAACGACAGACAACGGAAGCTGCCGTGTCCCGCGCTGCGCCGGCCTCGGTCCCGCTTCCTTGGATACGTGTGCTTTGGGGCTGGTGCCGGAGGAGGGAGTCGAACCCACACGCCCTTGCGGGCGGCAGATTTGAGTCTGCTGCGTCTGCCATTTCGCCACTCCGGCATGAAGCGCGTCCTGCATCTTGGTAGCAGGTGCGGGGGCGCAGGACAAGAAGGGAATCAGGCTGGGGGCGATAGCGGCCAGATCAGGCACATCACCCAGTAGAGGATCGCGCAGAGGACGGCGGAGACCGGAATCGTCGTCAGCCACGAGAGGAAGATCTTGCGGATGACGGACATGTCGATCGCACCGAATCCGCGTGCAAAGCCGACGCCCATGACCGCGCCGACGAGGACGAAGGTCGTCGAAATGGGCAGGCCCATCAGGGAACAGACCAGCACGGTGCTCGCGGTGCCAAACGCGGCGGCAAACCCGCGGGTGGGGGTGATTTCGGTGATCTTCTTGCCGACGGCTTCGATCACCTTGCGGCCGTACGTGGCCAGGCCAATGACGATGCCGATGCCGCCGAAGGCGAGCAGCCAGAGGGGGATCGCGGCCTTCGTCGCCACCTCGCCGCGGGCGGCCTGCACGATACCCCCGATCGGGCCGATCGCATTGGCAACGTCGTTGGCGCCGTGTGCGAAGGACATGTAGCAGGCGGTCAGAACCTCGAGCCTTCCGAACCATCCCTCGACGAGCCGGTACTGCGTTGCTGGCGGGCACTCGCTTCCACAGCAGATCTCCCGATGCCGCCGCGACACGCCGGAATGGACCTTCCACGCGATCAGCACGGACAGGAGAAGCGAGGCTCCCATGTTGAGAGTCTGGATATGCCCTGCGGATAGGCCCGCGCACACCGGGCGGATGAACGTGGGCAGGATGGTCGTGAGCAGGATAAAGCACACCGATGCCGCGGCAATCGGAACGGACACCTTGGCCCGTGCCACGGGGCTCGGACTGGCGAGGATGAACTTGCGGATCGCCAGATATAGCAGGTAGGCGATGATGCCGCCGATGACCGGCGAGATGAACCAGCTTGCCGCGATACGCCCGAGTTTGGTCCACATGACGGCGGACGGGCCGACCGCCACCACCCCGAACCCGATGACCGCCCCGATGATCGCGTGCGTTGTCGATACCGGCTGGCCGAGGAAGGTCGCCAGATGAAGCCATAGCGACGCCGCAAGCAGGGCAGCGAGCATGCCACGGGCAAACAGCATTGGATTGCCGTCGAAGATGCCGGGCTGGACAATGCTGCCCTTGATCGTGTCCGCCACATGAGAACCGGCGAAGAAGGCACCGGAGAACTCAAAGATGGCCGCGAGAACCAAGGCGCGGCGGAAGGTCAGCGATCCCGATCCGACCGATGTGCCGAACGCGTTGGCGACATCGTTCGCGCCGATGTTCCACGCCATGTAGAACCCGAAGACGAGTCCGAGGCCCAGCAGAAGGTCTGGGTTCACGCGCTATTTCCGGACGATCATGAGGCGGAGGTTCTTGCCGGCATTCTCGGCATGGTCGGCGATCTGACCGAGCGAGATGCAGAGCTTGTCCATGAGGATCACCGCGATCGGATCGATGCCGGGTGCGGAGTAGTAGAGCCGTGCGACCTGGCGGTTGAGCCGGTCCGATTCCCACTCCATGCGATAGACGGACTCGATGCGGGAGAGGGTCTCGTCGGTGTCGCGCCCCTCGAAACCCTCTTTCTGCAGCGCGGCGACGTGTTCGGCCAGGCCCAGAAGGCACTCGCTCAACTGGACGACCTTGTCGACGAGTTCGAGGAAGGCGGCCGAGACGTCGGCGGGCAGACTCAGGGGACGGAACGATGCGGCAACGGCGAAGTTCTGGGCCTTGTCGCCGATCCGGTCCAACTGCCGGATCACGGCCAGGACGTCCTCCCGCTGCGACGAGAGGAACATGCGGCGGGGCAGGTTCAGCCTGGCATGGTCCTTGATCTCGTCGGATTGCTGCTCCAGATGCGAGATGTCGTCCTGGAGGACGCGAAGCCGCTCCATGTCACCGGCCAGCACCGCGTCGGCGATGGGGCGCACGAGGGCGACGCATTCATGGATCTTCCGGGCCAGCGCGGCCACGAGTTGGAACGGCGATTCGCCAAATATCGCGCCAAGATCTTTCACGTCAACATCCTCCGTCCTCATGAAGACCTAACAGAATCCTAACCGCGGCACAACCTCCCGCTCATGTAATACACATGTCTGCCAAGGACCGGGCTGGAGTTTCACGTGGCGTGTTGCTACGATCTTCCGGGCGGCGCGGTTGGATCCAGGGGTTCCACATGCCGCCGGAGGAAGCACCGGACATGGCGAGTCATCTGGAACAGACCGTGCAACAAGACATCGACCGCATCGGGGCCGAGATCACGCGGATGGCGGCGCTGAGCGCCCGGGCTCTTCGCGACGGGCTGCGTGCCCTGGCCACGGGGGACCGGATGCTGGCCTACTCGGTCATCATCCGCGACCAGCGGATCGATGCGATGGAGAAGACCATCGACCGCCTGTGCCTCGAGTTTCTGATTCGCCGTCAGCCGGCGGCCGGCCTGCTCCGCTTCGCGTACGGGGCGATCCGGGTCAATCTGGAGTTGGAGCGGGTGGGGGATTACGCCGAGAGCATCGCCCGCCAGGTGATCAAGCTCATCTCGATCGACGCGAAGGTTCCGACGGACCGGTTTGATGAGATCGCCGACCTGTCCGTTCCGATGCTGACCGACGCGGTCCGCGCGTTTGTGACGCGCGATGCCGTCCTGGCGCGCAAGGTCATGGAGATCGAGGAGACGGTGGACGGGCTCAAGAGCCGTCTCAACCACGATCTGGTCGGAAGCTTCAGCCAGAACAACCTTCCATTCGCGGCCTTGAACGCCTGCATGATGATTGCGCGCCGGCTGGAACGCGTGTCCGACCAGGCTCGCAATATCTGCAGGGAGACGGTCTACGCATCGACGGGTGAAGACGCACGCCATCCGGATTCGGGCGAATACCGTATCCTGTTTGTCGAGAGCGCGGGCGCGAACCGCGGCGCCATCGCCGATGCCGTCGCCCGGGGATTTGAAGGTGCGAGTTTCAAGTTCGCGTCGGCATCCATCGATCCGCAGCCGGTTTCGCATGCCACGTCCGAGTTCCTCCGTGCGCGGCCTGGAAGCGTGGCGCCCGGGGCGCCGCGGGCGCTGACCGAGGTGCCGGAGTTGGATCACTACCATGTCGTCGTGGCGCTGGACGGCGATGTGAAGCGCGCGTTTCCGAGGGACTCGCGGCGCATCGTGTTCCTGGATTGGAGCGTGGACGATCCGGCCCTGGCGCCTGGCGGGCCGGCGGCCGTGCAGGCTGCTCATGCCGGCGCGGTGGCCTTCATCGAGGGGCACCTTCGGGATCTCGTGGATGCCATCGGCGGCGAGGCCCCGGTTCCCTGTGGAAACGAGGGCGCCTGATCCGTGGGCGCCATGCCGACCATGCGAAGGGTGTCTGCGGCGGTCGTGATCGCCGGTTTTCTGACGTCAGCGGGGTGCGGCGGCGGCGGCGATCGTCGTGCGGGGGCCCGGACGGCGATCGCCAACATCGGATCCGACACCATGCTGAACCTGGCTGCTGCGTGGGCCGAGGCCTATGACCGGATCGATCCGTCCGTGTCGATCGAGGTGTCCGGCGGCGGATCGGGACAGGGGGCGGCGGCGCTGATCAACGGCAGTTGCGACATCGCCAACTGCAGCCGGAAGCTGGATGAGAAGGAGGTGGCGGAGATCCGAAGCCGCCGCAATCTCGAGGCGAAGGAGTTCGTCGTCGGCTTCGACGCGCTGTCGATCTTCGTGCATACGAACAATCCACTGACGGAGATCTCGGTCGAGGATCTCGGGGAGATCTACCGCGATGGCGGCCGGCTGACGCGCTGGAGCCAGCTTGGCGTGACGATTCCCGGGGCCAAAGGGGATGAAATCATCCTGGTCAACCGGCAGAACAGTTCAGGGACCTACCACTACTTCAAGGAGGCCATCGTCGGGAAGAAGAGCGAGTTCAAGCTCTCGGCGCTGCATATGAACGGATCGAAGGATGCGGTCGAACTGATCGCCAATACGCCCAACGCGATCGGGTACTCGGGGATGGGCTACGCGATTCCCGAGGTGAGGCAGGTGCGGGTGTCGAAGAAGCGGGGCGGCAAGGCGGTGGCGCCGTGCGCGATGAGCGCACTGGACGGTACGTATCCGATCGCGCGGCCGATGTTCATGTACACGGCGGGGGATCCGGCGGGGGCTCTGAAGAAATTCATCGACTGGGTGATGTCCCCGCCCGGACAGGAAATCGTGGAGCTGACCGGCTACGTACCGCGGGTGGCGCGGTAGGGCGGGGGAGAAACAGGGATGGCGGGCCGGCGAAACCCACTGG
>CAYRFK010000013.1:14637-42182 GCA_964423465.1 uncultured Verrucomicrobiota bacterium
ATGCCACGCTCCAGGCGATCGAGCTGCTGATCCGCATCTGCGGCTTCAGCGCGATCGTGTTCGTATTCGGCATTTTCTTCTTCGTGTTCCGCGAGGGGGCGCCGGCCTTGGCGAATCTGGACCTTGGGGAGTTTCTGACCGGCCTGAAGTGGATTCCGACGTCGCACCAGCCGAAGTACGGGGTCGGGGCGTTGATCGTGGGCACGCTCAGAGTGACGGCGGTGGCGATGGCGATCGCGGTTCCGTTTGGACTGGGCGCGGCAGTGTTCGTGTCCGAGTTCTGCGGGAAGCGGACCAAGGAGACGCTGAAGATCGTCATCGAACTCCTGGCCGCCATTCCCAGCGTCGTCTGGGGCTTCATCGGCTTGAGTGTGATGAGCCCGATCCTGATCCACACCTTCCATGTTCCGGTGGGCGTGAACCTGTTCAACGGGGCGATCCTTCTGGCGCTCATGAGCGTGCCGATCATGGTGAGCATCGGCGAGGACGCGTTGAAGGCGGTGCCCGACTCCTATCGCGAGGCCGCCCTGGCCCTCGGGGCCACACGGTGGCAGATCGTCTGGCGGGTACTGATCCCGGCGGCCCGCAACGGCCTGCTGGCGGCGGTTCTGCTCGGTGTCGGCCGGGCCATCGGCGAAACGATGGCGGTGTTGATGGCAACCGGCCATTCCATCCGCATCCCGCAGAGTCTCTTTGACCCCGTGTGCACGCTGACGGCGACGATTGCGGCGGAACTCGGCGAGACGTCGAAGGGGTCGCCGCACTACCAGATTCTGTTCCTTATCGGCGTCCTCTTGTTCACCATCACCTTCGTCGTGAACCTGACGGCCGATCTCATCGTCAAGGGAATCCGGAAACGTTGATGTTCACCGCCACCCCCCATGTCCGTCGCAAGGCGCTCTCCGAGACGATCGCCCGCACGTTCTTCGGGGGCATGGCGGCGGCCATGGTGCTGCCGCTCCTGGCGATCGTGGGGTACGTCGTCTACCGCGGCTGGCCGGTGCTGTCGTGGACGTTCCTCACGACCAATCCCAGCCACGGCGGAACGCAGGGCGGGATCTGGTCGGCGCTGGTGGGCACGATCTACCTGGTCGTCATCTCCCTGGCGGTTTCGGCGCCCATCGGCGTCCTGGCGGCGGTCTACCTGAACGAGTACGCGAAGGACAACTGGTTCACCCGGATCGTGAACCTGGCGGTGGTGAATCTTGCGGGCGTGCCGAGCATTGTTCACGGCCTCTTCGGCGTCGGCGCCTTCGTCTACTTCCTGAACGTCAACGGCGGCAAGAAGTCGATTCTGGCGGCGGCCCTGACTCTGGCGGTCATGACGCTGCCGGTGATCATCGCGTCGACCAAGGAGGCGCTCTCCAGTGTGCCGATGGCCTTCCGCGAGGCGTGTTGGAACGTCGGGGCGACGCGATGGCAGACGATCCGGCGCATTGTGCTGCCGAATTCGATCAGCGGCATCCTGACGGGCGTCATCCTCCAGGTCTCTCGCACGGCCGGCGAAACGGCCCCGGTGATGCTGACCGGGGTGACGACGTGGAAAATGATCGAGCAGACCGGCCTGTTCCTCTATCACCCCGTGACGGACCAGTGCATGGCGCTCTCGATGCACCTCTACTACATCCAGACTCAGGCCAGCGGTGCGCCGAAGGCGCTGCCGTTCGCCATCGCCGCGGTGCTGATCGGTGCGGTCCTGGTCGTCAACGCCGCGTCCATCGCCATTCGCGTCGCGCTGCGGTCGCGGAGGAAGTGGTGACGCCATGACACCCGCATCCGCCATCGATGTGCAGGATCTCCGACTCGCCTACGGGCATCGCGAGGTTCTCCACGGGATCTCGTTCGAGGTGCCGCGTAACGAGATCTTCGGCATCATCGGGCCGGCGCAGTCGGGAAAAACGTCGCTCCTGCGCTGCCTGAACCGGACGATCGAGTTCACGGCCGGCGCTGTGGTCTCGGGCACCGTGCGGGTCGAGGGCCGGGACGTGCGGACCCTGCGCAACGTCTACGAGCTTCGCCGACGGATCGGCATGGTCGCGCCGCTGCCGGTGGGGCTGCCGCTGTCGATCTACGACAACGTCGCTTTTGCGCCGCGTGCGGCGGGCGTGTGCGCGAAGTCGGAACTCGATGGCCTGGTGGAGACGTGTCTCCGCCAGGCGGCGCTGTGGGATGAAGTCAAGGACCGCCTCGACTCCCTCGGTACGCGGCTGTCCGGGGGCCAGCAGCAGCGGTTGACCATCGCGCGGGCGCTGTCGCACCGGCCGGAGATCCTCTGTCTCGACGAGTTCTCCATCGCCATCGATCCCGTCACGACGATGCGGATCGAGGATGTTTTGAAGGAGCTTCGTTCGTCGATGACGATCGTTCTGGTCACGAATCTGACGCAGCAGGCGCGGCGCCTGGCCGGTCGGACGATGTTCCTGTGGAACGGCGAAGTGGTGGAGACGGGGCCGACGGAGGTGCTGTTCGGGGATTCGCCGAAGGATCCGCGGACGCGCGACTATGTCAACGGGGTGTTCGGATGAGCGACGCCGCCATGGACGGTCTGACGACGCGGGGACTGAACCTCTGGTACGGCAAGTTCCAGGCGCTGATGGACGTCAACCTGACGATCCCCCACGGGAAGATCACGTCGATGATCGGCCCGTCGGGCTGCGGCAAGACAACGCTGCTGCGCTGCTTCAATCACAACGCAGGGGGAGATCCGGATCCTCGGGAAGAACATCTACGATTCTGATGTGTCCCTGATCGAGCTTCGCAAGGCCGTCGGCATGGTGTTCCAACGGCCCAATCCGCTGCCTCTGTCCGTCTACGAGAACGTCGTCTTCGGTCTCCGCATCCACGAACCGGACGGCCGGTGCCGGCGGGGCGACCTCGATGCGGCGGTGGAGAAGGCCCTGACCGAGGTGGGGCTCTGGAAGGACCTGAAGGACCGGCTCCATGCCCGGGCCATCACGCTGCAGCTCGAGCAGCAGCAGAAGCTCTGCATCGCGCGTCTTCTGCCCCTCAAGCCGCAGGTGATCCTGATGGATGAGCCGTGTTCGGCGCTCGATGTTGACGGCACGAAGGCCATCGAGGATCTCATGTTCGAGTTGCGCGGGCGCTACACGATCCTGATCGTTACGCACAATATGTCCCAGGCGCGCCGGGCCAGCGACGAATGCGCGTTCATGCTGATGGGGCGGGTGATCGAGCACCGGCGGACGGAGGACCTGTTCCTCACCCCGACGGACCCGCGGACGGCGGAGTACATCGAAGGCCGCTACGGCTGATCGCGGGCTGAAGGGCGCCCGGGCGCCCTCGCACGGTCCGCCCCGTTCCACGCGAATTGCGTTCGCGCCCGGCTGCCCTATACTGCACGACGTTATCCAAATGACACTTGTCGCAAGATTTGTCCGCCATGTGCGTGCCCGGATCGTTTCCGGGATCCTCTTGCTGGTCCCGCTGGCCGTGAGCTTCTGGGTTCTGCGGATCCTGTTCCGCCTGATCCTCGGATACGTGCGTCCGGTGGCAAGCATCATGTCTCCGATGCCTGTGCCCAAGCGCGTCGTCGACATCCTCGCCGTGCTCGGACTGCTTCTGATTCTGTACACGGCGGGGCTGCTGACGCGGTTGATGCTGGGGCGCCGGCTGTTGGCGTGGGGCGAATCGCTGCTGGCGAGGATCCCGATCGTCAAGACGGTCTACTCGGCGACCAAGAGCGTCGTGGATCTGTTGAGCAGCAAGAACCGGACGGCGTTCAAATCCGTCGTCCTGATCGATTTTCCGCGTCCCGGCGTCAAGGTGATCGGCTTCCTCGGCGGGGAGGGGATCGGAAAGGATGGGAAGCACTGGTGCAGGGTCTTTCTGCCAACCACGCCGAATCCGACGTCCGGGTACCTCCTGCTGATGAACGGGGCCGAGGTCACTCGCACGGACATCACGGTGGAGGAAGGCCTCCGCATGGTCGTCTCCGGCGGCGTGCTGGCCCCCGCCGAGTTTGACGTCAACCAGAGCCATGTCGATGCTGACGGCCGCGCGTACCCCGATGAGGACTCCACCCATGCCTGACACCCCTGACGTGCTCGATGGCCTTCCCAACGTATGCGGTGGAAATGCCGTCATCGGATCCGGCCCCGTGTTCGTGCCCGGAAGCCCCGTGGACTTTGGCTCCGCCCAGGCCGGGTGCGCCGTGGCCCTGCACATGCACCAGCCGCATATTCCGGCGGGCGGCGGGGATCTGCAGACGGCGGCGATCATCAGCAATTTGCAGCACATGATGGAGAACCAGCACACGGGGGACAATCACAACGCCCCGGTGTTCCGGTGGTGCTACAAGCGGATGGGCGAGTTCATCCCGTCGCTGATCGACGAGGGGCGCGAGCCGCGCGTTATGCTGGACTATTCCGGGACGCTGTTCTGGGGCCTCCGGCAGATGGGGGCGGGGGATGTTCTGGACGCCCTCCGGCGCATCACCTGCGATCCAAAGTACCGGCGCGCCGTGGAATGGCTCGGCACGCCGTGGGGGCACGCGGTCGCCCCCTCGACGCCGGTCCAGGACTACCGCCTGCACGTCCTCGCATGGCGGCAGCATTTCGGGGCGATCTTCGGCGAGGAAGCGCTGTCCCGCGTCCGCGGGTTCTCGCCGTCCGAGATGGCCCTCCCGAATCATCCCGACGTGGCGTACGAGTTTGTGCGGACGTTGCGCGAGTGCGGCTACCAGTGGGTGCTGGTTCAGGAGCACACGGTGGAGCGTCCGGGAATCGGCGGCGGGCCGGAGAGGAAGCACCTTCCCCACAGGCTCGTCTGCCGCAATTCGCGCGGCGAAACGGCTGAGATCGTGGCGATCATCAAGACCCAGGGCAGCGACACGAAGCTCGTTGCGCAGATGCAGCCGTGGTACGAGGCGCGGTCCAACGGACGGGGCGAGTTGGGGGGGCGGCAGGTGCCGCAGCTTGTGACGCAGGTGGCGGACGGCGAGAACGGCGGCGTGATGATGAACGAGTTCGCGCCCAAGTACCACGAAGTCGTCCGCGAGGCCTCGGGCGGTCCGCACCCGCTGCTCAACGTGACAGAGTATCTCGAGTTTCTCGCGGGCAGGGGGGTCACCGGGGCGGACTTTCCCGAAGTCCAGCCCGTGCATCAGAAACGGGTCTGGGACAGGATGCAGCCCGGGGACGGCCCGGAGCGGCTTGTGGCGGCGATCGATGAGGCCCGCAAGGAGGACCACCGCTTCCACATGGAGGGCGGCAGCTGGACCGGCAACATCTCGTGGGTGCAGGGCTACGACAATGTGCTCGGTCCGATCGACAGGGTGAGCGCGCTCTTCAACGAGAAGGTGCTGCGTGCCGGCGTGCCCGCCACCGAAGCCCGGTACCGCCGCGCGCTCGTACATCTGATGCTCTGCCAGACGTCGTGCTTCCGATACTGGGGGCAGGGCATCTGGACGGACTATGCGCGGGAACTCTGCCGACGGACCGAGGCCATCCTGAATTCGGAATTCTGATCGGATCCTGCCGGCCCTTAATCCGGGCGCGCTGCGGTTCCGGCCCGCATCGCTGCGGCCATCGCATCGTTGGTGCGGCCGGTCTTCTTCAGCGCCTCGGACAGCCCCGTCCACCCCGGTGCGGAATTCGGATCCGCGGCGGTGTGACGGCGAAAGGCTTCCACGGCCCCCTGCGCGTCACCTCCGGCAAGTCGTACCGTTCCAAGGTGCAGATACAGCGGCGCCAGGGTCGGGTCGCCGCGCAGCGCCAGGTCGAAGGCCGATGCGGAGGCCTTGGCGAATCCGAGTGCGGAGAACGCCATTCCGGCCCCGATCAGGCGGGGCGAGGGCGTCGGGCGCCGGCCGGCATCGGTTGACGCGCACCATGCATCCGCCTCGCGCCGGAGTTCGTCCAGTCCCGACGACTGCAAGCCGGAGTCGCGAATCCAGCGTGCATGGACCGGCGTGTTCGGCAGGAGAACGGCCGAGACGCCATCCAGGAAAACCAGTGCCCATCCGCCGTCGGATACCAGTCGTCGCACGGCATGGGCGGCCCCCGGGACCAGCATGTTCAACACGACGGCATCGATCTTCCATCGATCAATGATCGCAGAGGATGTCGCGGCATCACCCGCGAGAAACCGCGCGACAAGGGCGTCGAACCCGGCGTCCCTCAGTCCCGTGCGAAGGTCCATGAATACCGGCCGTCCGGGCAGGGTCCAGCGAAGATACGCACCGTCGCCCGGAAGGCAGAAGACGCGTACGGGAAAGCCATCCCGGCCCAGCACGTCGGCTGCGCCCCTGGCGAGGTGGCCGGTTTCGGTTCCAATTCCGGGGCGTGACAGGCTGCCGGCCTTTCGCATGTGCCCCGGAAGGACAACGGCGGCCCAGGTCGCGGCAACGAGCACGGCGACGCCGGCGACGGACTCCGGTGCCGTGCGGCGATGGCGGGAGGATCTGCGGAGAATGCGAGCGGCACCGGCTGCCATGTGCTCAATCGAGAATGCAAGAAACGGCAGCGACAGAGCCGCGAACATCGCCATGGCACCCGGAGCCTTGAACAGGATACACGCACCCACCGCACCTGCCGCCGCCGCATGAGCCGGCAGGGCGATCCGTGGAATGACCAACCCCATGGCGCACAGGGCTAGGATGCAGGTCAGAAGGAGCCGTGTGGGCGGAGCCGAGTGAAACCGTGCGAGAGATGCCAGCAGGGGGGAATCGGTCGCCGAAAGAAGCGACATGCCCCCGGTCAGGACATGCTGCAGATGGGCGGGTCCGTAGGGACTTATGCAGCATGCCACTGCCAGGACAAGGGGCGCCGCAAGTCGCGCGCGAAGGCCGGCCATGGACAGGTCGGGGAGCAGCCCGCGTCGATACTCCATCCATGTGGCCACGGCGCCGGCAGTGGCGATCAGGGGGCCCAGGATGCCGGACGGATCCATGTTGAACCATGCGATCTGAAGGGGGAGGAGGATGGCATAGTCGGCCTTCGGGGAAGGACGCATGGACATGCGCAGCGCCATGGCGGCCGCAAACGGAAGGGCGAAAACAACCGGGGTGGCGTCCAGATGCGGCGCCATGGCGACGAGCATCAGGATCGCGGCGAGCGCTGTGGCTACGGGCGCGGCATTCCGCAGTGCCATGCGCGCCGCGAGGGCGATGGCCGTTCCGATCGCCGCAACCTTCGCCAGAATCACGAGTCCCGCGCCGCCCGCCTTCCACAGCAGAATCGCGAGCAGATCGTGCATCCAGTGCACATCAATCCATGCGGTTCCGGTTGTGGTGAAGGTCCAGGTGTCGAACCTCGGAATCCCGCCGGCAAGAATATCGCGCCCCGCGGACAGCGAGGTCCAGAACGACGGCGCGGCAATGGTGCGGAAGCCGACAATCCCTACGACGAACGCGGCGGCGCCGAAACTGACCATCGTTGCCAACCGTCCGGCCGCGGACGGATCGCGCGCACTGTCCATGAGACGCCGCATGTCCGACTAGAATCGGTACGAGACGCCGATCTCGATCACCGGCCACCAGTTGATCAGGTCGTTCTCGATGTCGTCCTCTTCTCGATCGAGTTCGCTCTGGAAGATCGCGGAGGACGACGCCGTGCCGTCTGCGACCAGTTCGATCGTGGGATCGTCGGCCAGGATCCACACGCCGACATCGAGCGTGACCGTCCAGCGCCCGCTTCCGCCGACAGGATTCCCGAATCCGATGCCGGCATAGTACGCCGTGCTTCCGGTTTGGATGTCTCCGGTGATGGTGCCGATCTCGTCGGGCGTGAACGAGATGCCGCCGATGGTCGTCGAGTCCGTCGGTGTCGCGGTGCCATCGTAGTCGTTGCCGTTGTAGTAGATACCGACGCTCCATCGGAATCCACCGTCCGGCAGGTGGAAATCAAGCATGGCGCCCGCGTTCTGGAAGCCGATGTCCACGTCGTACTCGACATCACTGAAGGTGCCCACGAGGGAGATGTCGCCCAGATGGCCGACCCCGCGGAGGTTGACGTAGTCGCCCAAGGCGACCGTTACTTCCCCGCCAAGACCAAGAGTTCCGAATCTGGCCCCCACGGCGAACGGGGAGCCATCCTCCGCGGCCCGCGAGGCTGAAGAGATGCACCCGATCGCCAGGCACGCTGCAAACACTGATCCGCGTAACATCCTCATCATCGTTCTCCACGGTCCCGCCTGACCCCGATGGGTGTCTTCTAGGGTGCGGCGGGCGCAGGGTCAAGGACAAGACGCCGGAAAAGCAGGGCGGCATTGACGCTGGATGTGGTCCGGCTACTATTCCCGCATGTCTCCATGGTTCATCACCGGTATCTGCCTGATCACGCTGAGCCTGCTCGCAGGTGTTGTCGCGGCGACCTCCGGGGTCAAGTCGGCACGGGGCCCGCGCGAGCGCGCCTTTGTGCGGCGCGCATGCGTGGACAGTTCGATCCTGATTTCCTTCTTCATCGCGCCAGCGGTGATGCTGCCCGCTCCTTACAACTGGATCTCGGCCGTGGTGTTCGTATTCGCCGTTCCGGCCGCGATCTACCGATGGACGACGCAGCGACAGTTGCTCAGGGAGTTGGAGGAACGGGAACGGCGCTCGGCCGAGGGCGTCGAATAGGGGATCCGTCCGGAAACGCGATCGATCTCTCATCCGGCCAGGAATCGCCCGCCGCGATGGCCGGTCAATTGCCCTGTGCGTACCGTGACGGTGCCGTTGACGACGACGGTTCCAATCCCCTCCGCCAGTTGATGCGGCCGCTCGTAGACGGCCCGGTCGCGTACGCGCTCCGGATCGACGACGACGAGGTCGGCCAGCGCGCCGCGCGCGATTCGTCCGCGACCGGCGAGACGGAACTGGTCCGCGGGCAGCGAGGTCATCTTCCGCACCGCTTCCTCGGGTGCAACGGTCCGGCCGTCGATTGCGGCCCTGAGGAAGCGCGGGAAAGTACCGTAGTTGCGGGGATGGGGGTGATCGTGGCTGAGGGGCCCCTCGGGCGATCGCAGGGAGCCGTCGCTTCCGATCATCACCCAGGGCTCGGCGAGGATCCTCCACATGTTGGCCTCGCTCATGCCGTGGAAAATGCCTCCGGTGGACAGTTCGTCCGTCTCCATCAGGTGCAGGGCGGCATCCACCGGGTCGACGCCCAACTTCGCCGCGACCTCTCGGATCGGGCGGCCTGCGTGGTCGCGGTTTGCGGGATGGCGCGTCGATCCGATCGTAAGCCGGTCCCAGTAGGCGCCGTCGCCGCGTGAAGCCAGGATCTCTTCGCGGATGCGCCGCCGCTGCGCGGGTGTGCGGAGGCGGGCCAGGATTTCGGCCCGCGAACCGGCGGACGCCCAGTCGGGAAGGATCACATCCAGATCGGTGCAGGACGCGGTGTAGGGATAGCGGTCCGATGCCACCTCCAGACCGGCGTCTCGCGCGGCGCGGATCCGGGCGAGCGCACCCTCCAGCAATCCCCAGTTCGCGGGGCCGGAGGTCTTGAGATGGGAGATCTGCACGCGGCAGCCCGCGTCGCGTCCCGCGGCGATCGTCTCGTCGATCGCCTCCAGCAGTCGGCTTCCTTCGCTCCGCATGTGCGAGGTGTAGATCCCGCCTCGCGCGGCCACGACGCGGACCAGATCCGTGATCTCCGCGGCGGGCGCGAACATTCCGGGCGAGTAGACCAGCCCCGTGCTCAACCCGGCGCCGCCTTCCGCGAGGCTTTGATCGAGAAGCCGCCGCATGGCGGACAACTCCCCCGCAGTCGCCGGCCGGTCCTCATAGCCCATGACGCTTGCGCGAAGCGTGTTGTGTCCGACCAGAAGCACGACGTTGGGCGCGGGCCGGCAGGTCTCCAGGAGGGCGCGGTACTCCGCGACCGTGCTCCAGGTCCCCGGGTAGGTCTGGGCCTGCCAATCGGACGGCATCCGGCATGCGCCCAGCCGCGGTCCGGCGGAGGCGCCGCAGTTCCCGACAATTTCCGTCGTGATGCCCTGGAAGATCTTGCTCGGCGCCGAGGGCTCGATCAGGAGATAGGCGTCCGAGTGCGAATGCACATCGATGAAGCCCGGGCATACGAAGGCTCCCGCGGCGTCGATCGTCTCGCACGCTTCGGCTACGGCGAGGTCGCCTACGTCCTCGATACGATCGCCGCGGACGACAACATCGCCCCGATAGCCGGGCGCCCCCGTGCCGTCGAGGATGAGCCCGTTCGTTATCTTGAGATCGTGCATCGTCCAACCTTACCGCGTCATGCGCCGTCCCGCCACCCGCGTTCAGACGCAGGCGCAGCCGTGTCATCAGCGTGGAGGTCCGTCGCAGAAGGGCCGAGGGGTGGAAATCCGATCAGGAGGCCGGGGGTTCCGGCGCGGCGGTTGACTCAATGGCGGGCGCGGGTTCGGCGGCGGGAGCCGTGGATGCCGCTGTTGGGACAGGCCCGCCGAGGAGCGCGACGACCTCCGTCTGGACCTTCTCCAGATCGTCGAGACGCAGGCGGGGATCGACGATGACAAAGGTTTCGCCGGTGGTCCGGTGCTCGTAGATCCGGCGACGGTGGCCGTTCTCGAGCAGCTGCACGTCGCGCTCGATGAGCATCCGCTTTCGCTCGAGCATGACCGCCAACACGAAGATGGCGGCCAGTTTGGATTCGTCCTTGGACTCGATCAGGTGTCGGAGCAGGGATTCGGCGGTCTCTTTCTTCAGCGTCTCCTCGACCGCCGGGGGCTGATGATAGATCGTCCGCCACGCGCTGACGGCCTCGCCCGGCGCCTGCGGCGTGCAGGAGGTGCACAGATCCCGCCGTGTGTAGCCGGTTCCTGGCTCCATCGTGAGACGCGACGTGAGGGCCTCGGCGTTGGCAAAGACCTTGCCGCAGCCGTCGCAGTGCGGCGACGCCGTACGTACCTGCCATTCCGGTTCGTTGAAGGAGGCCATCGTTTGTGATTCCCGTCGCGCCCGCAGCGCGAATGCCGCCCCATGAAGCGCAAAGCGGGCGCGCAAGTCAAGCCGCGTCAGCGCCGGTAGAGAAGGGCGTTGTCGCGCGCGACCGCAAAGGCGCGTGAGAAGGTTCGCCAGCCGGCCCGGATTCCGGCCGGGGATGCACCTGCCCGCAGGCCCTCGCGAAAGCCCGCGCCCCCGGCGAGCTGGTCGAAGAAGGCGGGGCGGACGCCCTCCGCGGCCCAAAGCCTGTCCTGACCGTGGACGGCGGCGATGGCGGTGAGCAGCGTGGCGGCAAGGGCGGCCGGATGAAAAGCGGCGGCGTCGGTGACGGCAATGCGAATGCCGTCCATCCCGGTGCCGCGCGAAACATATCGATGGCGGTGCAGCCTCACTCCCGGCGGCGCGCGGCGGGCCCGGCGCAGCACCGCATCCGCGTCCATCCACGGCGCGCCCAGCACCTGAAAGGGAATCAGCCCGCCGCGGTCGCAGTCGAGCGACGGCAGCGCCTCGGTCCAGACGGTCGCCGCATAGACCGTCGCGCATTCCCACGATCGGATGCCCGGCGAAGGCGGCACCCACGGCGGGGCACCCCGTCCGGCCGGGCGCTCCCCCGGGCGCCATCCACGCATCGGCGCGATGCGCAGATCGAGGTCCAGCCCCAGGGCTGACTGCAACCATCGCGCGGTTTCGCCCGGTGTCATGCCGTAGACAAGCGGGGCGGGGATGTCCGCGACAAAGCTGCGGAACGCCGGGTCGGCCATCGGACCGTCCACGATGCAGGGCAGGGGCACGGGGCGGTCGGCCACCACGACCGCCTTACCCGCCGCCGCCGCGCATTCGAGGACGGCGCGGAGCGTCGAGACGTAGGTGTAGCACCGGACGCCGAGGTCCTGCAGGTCGAACAGGATCACATCCAGGTCCGCGAGGGTCTCCGGCGCCGGCCGGCGGTGCTCTCCGTACAACGAATGCACCGGGATGCCGAGATCGGGATGTGTCGAGGATGCGACCAGTTCCCCCGCGCCGGCGGTGCCGAAGAGACCGTGCTCGGGCGTGAAGATGGCGCGCAGTCGGCGTCCGGCGGCTCGGGCGATCAGGTCGATCGCGTGAGCGCCGTCCGCGTGAACGCTGGCCGCATGCGCGACCACACCCAGTCGCGCCCGCCGGGGCAGCCCCTCGCAGTCCAGAAGCCGGTCGAGCCCTGTCTGGAATCCATGTGACATGCCGCGACGTTCCTTTGCCGGACGCGCGGAATCAAGCGGATTCCGTTGGCGGGGAACCGTCCAAGCATTGGACAGGCGCTGCCATGGGCTTCCAAGGATTGGAAGATGGGGACGTCCGGCCCTTCCTGGTTGCGCCGGGCGCGTCCGCCCGATACGCTCCGGTCGCTGCGCCCGTCCGGGTTGCCGATACGAAAGGACAGAAACATGAACACAGGGTCGATCTCGTCCGCCTGCGCCACCACCGTTCATCGCCGGGCCTTTCTCCGCGGTCTCGCGGCCGCCTCCGCGTTCCCCTTCGTGGCGACGCGTTCACCGGGCGCCGATTCGAAGGGCAAGGCGCCGGCGATTCCGGCCAGCGAGCGGGTCAACGTCGCGTGCTGCGGCATCGGCAACCGCGGCGGCGCGGTGGTCAACTCGATCGCCGGGACCGGGCTGGCGAACATCGTGGCGCTCTGCGACACCGACATGGGCGCGAAGCACACGCAGGCGGTCCTCAAGAAGTTCCCCGACGTGCCCCGGTTCAAGGATTTCCGGCAGATGCTCGACAAGATGGGGAAGGACATCGACGCCGTGACGGCCGGAGTGCCGGACTTCACGCACTTCCCGATCTGCATGCTGGCGATGTCGATGGGCAAGCATGTCTACGTCGAGAAGCCGATGGCCCGCACGTTTCAGGAAGTGGACCTGATGATGCGGGCGGAGAAGAAGTACAAGGTCGCCGCGCAGATGGGCAACCAGGGGCATTCCGGGGCGAACTACTTCCAGTTCAAGGCATGGGCCGAGGCGGGGATCATCCGCAACGTGACGAAGATCACCGCGTTCATGAACGGCGCCCGCCGCTGGCACGGCTGGAACATCACGGGGCTGCCGCCGGCCGAGCCGATCCCGGAGACGCTGGACTGGGACACGTGGCTGGCCACCGCGCAGCCGCATGACTACAACGCCAAGTACGTGAACGGCGATTGGCGCTGCTGGTATGACTTCGGCAACGGCGCGCTCGGCGACTGGGGCGCGCACATCCTCGACACCGCGCACCAGTTCCTCGACCTCGGCCTGCCCGAGGAGGTCTCGGCGGTCAAGCTCGACGGTCCGAACGACTTCATCTTCCCGCAGGCGTCGACGCTTTCGTTCAAGTTCCCGGCCCGCGGATCGAAGCCGCCGGTGGAGATCACGTGGTACGACGGCGTGAAGAACCTGCCGCCGCTGCCGAACGATCTCGGCGAACTGCCGGTGGATGGCGACATCCCGCCGCCGGGCGCGGGCTCCGTCAAGCAGAAGGGTCCGGGGCCGGGCAAGGTGATCTATGGCGAGGGCCTCACGTTCAAGGGCGGATCGCACAGCGCGACGCTGGAGATCATCCCGAAGGCGAAGATGAAGGACATGGACTCGAAGCTGCCGAAGAACGCCTCCGGACAGTCCGACCACTTCAAGAACTTCATGCTGGCATGCAAGGGACAGGAGGTCTGCCGCTCGTCATTCGAGATCGCTGGCCCGCTCAGTCAGATGTTCGTGCTCGGCGTCCTGGCCCAGCGGCTCAACGCAAAGCTGGCGTTCGACCGCGCCACCCATCGGATCACGAACCACAAGCTTGCCGATCAACTCCTCGTCGGGCCGCCGCCGCGCAAGGGCTGGGAGCAGTTCTACAAGCTGGCGTGATGAGGGATGGCATTTGCGCCACGCGGGGCGCTTGCGTAGGATGGCGGCATGCGCACGCCACTGTATGAGGAACACATCCGCCTCGGGGCCAGGATCGTTCCGTTTGCCGGTTGGGACATGCCCGTCCAGTATGACGGCATTCTTGCCGAGCACCAGCAAACGAGGGCCGCCTGCACGGTCTTCGACACCTGCCACATGGGCGAGTTCGAGCTCTCGGGGCCGTCGGCCGAGGCGGATCTCGAGCGCATGCTCACGCAGCGGGTGTCCACGATCGGCGTCGGACAGTGCCGCTACGGCTACCTCCTGCGCGACGACGGCGGCGTCCTCGACGACCTGACCTGCTACCGGTTCGGGCCCGAGCGCTTCTGGTTGATCGTCAACGCCGGCACGCGTCCGGGCGATGCGGAGTGGGTGAGGGGGCACATCACCGCGGGCACCACGTTTCGCGACCTGTCGGACGCGACCGCGAAGCTCGACGTGCAGGGGCCGACGTCGCGGGCGGTGGTCGAGTCGGCCTTCGGTCTGCGGCTGCCCGACCTTGGCTACTTCCGGTTTGCGGAACTGGCCCTCGCGGGTGAGTCCTGTGTCGTCAGCCGCACCGGGTACACGGGCGAATGGGGCTACGAAATCTACTTCCCGGCCGCGCAGGCCGCCGCTTTCTGGAACCGCCTGCTGGCCGCGGGTGCCAAGCCCGCCGGCCTGGGCGCGCGCGACACGCTCCGCCTTGAGGTCGGCTATCCGCTGTACGGCCACGAGTTGACCACGGAGCAGACGCCGGTGCCGGCGGCACGGGGCCAGTTCGTCGACGTCACGAAGCAGTTCACCGGCTGGACCGCGGTGGTACGCGACATCGAGGAGGGATGCCCGCGCTACCTCGTCGGACTCCGTCTCGACTCGCGTCGTGCCGCCCGTGCGGGCGACCGCGTGACGTCCGGCGGCGTGGAGGCGGGCATCGTGACAAGCGGAAGCTTCGCGCCGAGCGTCGGCGCCGCGGTGGCGATGGCCTGTGTCGATGCGAAGCTCACACGGCCGGGACTCAAGGTCGCGGTGGAATCACGGGGCGCCTCTCTGACAGCGGAGGTCGTTGCGCTTCCGTTCTGGACGAAGGGCACGGCACGTGGCGTGCCGGCGGCCTAGCCCATGGCGCGCACGGTTTCCATGGACGTCCGGCCGGTGGCGATGGCCGTCCTCACGGCGGCGCTGTTCGGCATCGCCGCGTCCGCGCCTGCGGCGGACCGTCCGCAATGGGGCGAGCGGCTGACGCGCAACATGGTGTCGCCGGAGACGGGGCTCGTTGCGACGTTTGACACCACGACCGGGACGCACATCGCATGGTCCGCCGCGCTCGGGGACCAGACCTACGGCACGCCGGTCGTCGCGTCGGGCCGCGTGCTGATCGGCACGAACAATGAGGTTCCCCGGGATCCCCGCAGAGGCGGCGATCGGGGGATCCTGATGTGCCTCGACGAGGCGGACGGCAGGCTGCACTGGCAGGCGGCGGTGCCGAAGCTCACGGAAGACATCTACCTCGACTGGCCGAAGGCCGGGCTTTGCTCGCCGCCGACCGTCGAGGGCCGCCGCGTCTACGTTGTCAGCAACCGCGGCGAGCTGCTGTGTCTTGACCTCGACGGCATGGGGAATGGAAACGACGGTCCCTTCAAGGACGAGGGCGCTCTGTTTACGCCCGGGGGCGTGCCGGTGGTCGAGGCGGGACCGCTGGACGCGGACGTGATCTGGCGGACGGACCTGAAGGAAACGCCGGGCGTGTGGACCCATGATTCGGCGCATGCCTCGATCCTTCTCGACGGCGGGTTGCTGTACCTGAACTCCGGGAACGGGGTCGACAACACGCACCGGAAGATCCGGCGGCCGGATGCGGCGAGCCTGATCGCGGTCGACAAGGCGACGGGGCGGATCATCGCGCAGGACGCCGAGCGCATCGCCCCCCGCATCGTTCACTGCCAGTGGGCATCTCCGTCGATCGGCGAGGCGGGTGGGCGCCGACTCCTGGCATTCTGCGGCGCCGATGCCGTGGTCTACGCCTTTGAACCGCCCTCGGGGCCGCCATGGGCACCCGGCGCCCCCGCACCGCTGCGGTGCGTGTGGCGACACGATCTCGACCCCGGCACGGTCAAGGATGCCGCGTGTGCGATGAACGGGAAGCGCGAGGCGGGTGGTCCATCGACGATCCTGGCGATGCCGGTGTTTGTCGGAGGCCGGATCTATACGACGGTCACCGGCGACCGATGGTGGGGCAAGAGAGAGGCGCGGCTGGTGTGCATCGATGCGGCGGACGCCGACGGCGACGGTGCGGTGGCGCGTGTCTGGGAGTATCCGCTCGTCCGCCACTGCATGTCGACACCGGCCGTCGCCGGCGGTCTCGTCTTTGTGGCCGACTCCGGGCGCACGATGCATTGCGTGGATGCGGCGGGCGGAAGCGGTGTCTGGACGCATGAACTGCAGGGCGAGGTCTCCGGATCGCCGCTCGTGGCCGACGGAAAAGTCTATGTGGGAACGCAGCGCGGCGTCCTGCACACGTTCGCGGCATCGCGCGACAAGCGGGTGCTCGGGGAGACCCAGCTCGACGGCGCGATCTGGGGCAGTCCGGTGGCGGCCAACGGGACGCTGTATGTCGCGTCGATGCGGCGGCTGTTCGCTGTGCGGGGGAAATGACCGGCCGGGAGTGGCGGGGTCGTCGCCAGGACGATGGGAAGGGGACGGATGTGAAGAAACGGGTGCGCGGACGTTTCCGGGGGATGGCGGCAGCGGCGATGATGGTATGCGGTGCGGCGGGGGCTGCGGCACCGCGACCCAACATCGTGCTGATCATGTCGGACGACATGGGCTTCTCCGACCTCGGCTGCCAGGGCGGCGAGATCTCAACGCCCGTGCTCGACGGATTGTCAAAGGATGGACTTCGCTTTTCGCAGTTCTACAACACGGCGCGGTGCTGTCCCACGCGTGCGTGCCTGCTGACCGGCCTCTATCCGCACCAGGCCGGCATGGGCCACATGACCGGCGCGCGCAAGGATGCGCCGGAGCCCTATGCGGGCGAGCTCAGCGCCCGGGCCGCGACAATTGCCGAGGTGCTCGGCGGCGCCGGCTACGGGACCTACATGTGCGGGAAGTGGCATGTGACGAAGGCTGACAAGGCGGGAACGGCCTCGGGGGACAACTGGCCCCGGCAGCGCGGGTTCGACCGGTTTTACGGGACCATTACCGGTGGCGGGAGCTTCTACGATCCGACGACGCTGACGCGCGACAACACGATGATCACGCCGGAGAACGACCCCGAGTACAAGCCGGCGAGCTTCTACTATACCGATGCGATCAGCGACAACGCCGCCCGGTTCGTCCGCGAGCACGGAACGCGCAAGCCGGGTACGCCGTTCTTCCTCTACGTCGCCTACACCGCGGCGCACTGGCCCATGCACGCGCCGGACGAGGCGGTTGCAAAATACAGGGGCCGTTACGATGCGGGCTACGAGACCATCCGTGCCCGGCGCTTCGCGCGCACGAAGGAACTCGGCCTGATCGATCCGGCCTGGAGTCTCACGCCGGCCACGGGCGCGTGGGAGGACATGCCGCACAAGGCGTGGGAGGCCCGGAACATGGAGGTCTATGCCGCCATGATCTCGGTCATGGACGCGGGCATCGGCCGCATCGTCGACGCCGTTCGCGCGGCGGGGGCGGGGGAGAACACGCTCGTTCTCTTCCTTCAGGACAACGGCGGCTGTGCCGAGGGTATGGGGCGCGAGGGGCCGAAAGCGTGGGCGGAACTCAAGCCGCGCGCGCCGATGGCGCCGGACGAACTCCAGCCGTGCATCTGGCCGCCGATGCACACGCGCGACGGGCGTCCCCTGCGGGGCGGACCGGAGACGATGGCGGGGCCGGCCGATACCTACCTCGGCTATGGACGCGAATGGGCCAACGTGTCGAACACCCCGTTCCGCGAGTTCAAGCACTGGGTCCACGAGGGCGGCATCGCGACGCCCCTCATCGCCTTCTGGCCCGCGGGTATTGCGCGACGGGGGGAGATCGAGCGTCAGCCGGGACATCTGGTGGACCTGATGGCCACGTGTGTCGATCTCGCAGGGGCGGACTATCCTGAGGCGCGGAAGGGGCAGCCCGTTCCGCCGATGGAGGGCACGAGTCTTGCGCCAGCCTTCTCCGGCCGTCCGCTGACACGGTCGAATCCAATTTTCTGGGAGCATGAGGGCAACCGCGCCCTGCGCGACGGGACGTGGAAGCTGGTCGCCAAGGGCCCCGCCGGTCCGTGGGAACTGTACGACATGGCGAAGGATCGGACGGAGATGCACGATCTCGCGGCGGCCGAGCCGGAGCGCGTGAAGGCGATGGCGGAACAGTGGGAAGCCATGGCAAGGCGCACCGGTGCGATTCCGTGGATCTGGAAGCCAGCTTACGGGGAGAAGTCGGCACCCGATGCAAGGCAGTCGGCGAAGGGAGCATCGTCCGCCCGCACGGGCACCTTCCGCCTCACGTCGGGGGGCGAACTGGAGGCCGCCGAGTCGCCGGGTGTCGGCGGCCGCGGCTTCCGGATCGATGCGGAGATCCTCAAGCCGGGCGACGGCGTGGTCCTTTCGCACGGTGGCCGGATGTTCGGCTACGTGCTGCTGGTGCGGGAGGGGCGTCCCGTGTTCCAGGTCCGGTCGGAGGGCCGGCTCCACTCCCTGGCGTCGCCCGGGCGTCTGCCCGCCGGGCCGAGCCGGATCGTTGTGAAAGCCGGAAGCGACGGGCGCGCGGAACTGTCGGTGGACGGTCAAAGCGTGGCGTCCGCTCCGTCGGGATTCGAACTCGGCCGCACGCCGTCCGATGGTCTGCAAGTCGGGCGCGATGCGAACCACGAGGTCGGCGACTATATTGGCGAATTCCGGTTCACAGGGGAGATCGGCGGGGTGGAGGTTGTCACGGGGAACGGCAATCCGCCGGACGCGAAGCACTGATCGCGCCTTGATGGGGCGCGGAGGAAGGGGTCTGCACATGAGATTCGGAACGGTTGCTGTCGGAACGTTCATGGCGATTGCAGTGGTCGGGAGCGCGGCGGGGCGCGAGCGGTGGACCGAGCAGCAGGCGAACGAGTGGTATGCGAAGATGCCGTGGCTCGTCGGGTGCAACTACAATCCCGCCAGCGCCATCAACCCGCTCGAGATGTGGCAGGCGGAGACGTTCGACGCCGAGGGCATCGACCGTGAGCTCGGGTGGGCGGAAGCCCTCGGCTTCACGAGCATGCGCGTCTTCCTGCACGACTTGCCGTGGGCGCAGGATCCGAAGGGATTCGGCGACCGGATCGACCGGTTTCTCGCGATCGCCGACCGCCACCATATCGGCGTGATGTTTGTGTTTCTTGACGCGTGCTGGGATCCGCATCCAAAGGCCGGTCCCCAGCGCGCGCCGCGCCCCCACGTCCACAACTCGGGCTGGGTGCAGTGCCCCGGCGCGGCGATCATCGGCAATCCTGACCGTCATGATGAGCTTCAGGCATTCGTTCTGGGGGTTGTGACCCGCTTCCGCAACGACCGCCGGGTGCATGCGTGGGATCTATTCAACGAGCCCGATAACGACAACCGGAACAGCTACGGGGCCAACGGGGCGAAGACCGAGATCGCGGACAAGCCCGCCATGGCGCTGAAGATACTCCCGAAGCTGTTCGCATGGGCGCGCTCTGCCGATCCGGTTCAGCCGCTGACCGCGGGGATCTGGCGCGGTCCGTGGCCGGATCACGCGGGTATGCCGGATGTGGACCGCCTCATGGTGGGCCTTTCCGACGTGATCAGCTTCCACAACTACGCGCCGGCCGACCAGGTTCGCCTCCGCATCGATCAACTGCGCCGCTACCGCCGGCCGATTCTCTGCACCGAGTACATGGCCCGGCCGGCCGGAAGCACGTTCGATCCCGTGCTCGGCTGCTTCAAGGATGCGAATGTGGCTGCGTACAACTGGGGCTTCGTTGCAGGCAAGACGCAGACGCAGTACCCGTGGGATTCCTGGCAAAAGACCTACACGGCCGAGCCGCCCGTGTGGTTCCACGAGATTCTGAAGCCCGATGGATCCCCCTACATTGCTGCCGAGGCGGCGTACATCCGGCGCCTCACGGGCCGCGATGCCGGCCCCGGCGGTCAGTAGGAGTACGCGAGTTGCTTCCTGCGGATCTCGTTGGTGATGCTGGAGTCGACGTGGCCGTCGAAGTAGGCGAAGTTCGCCGCGTGCTTGCCGCCGATTCGATGGCGGAATGCCACCGTGCCGCCGCTTCCATCGCGGCCGGGGGCGCTGACCACGGTCTCGCCTTCGGATCGGACGGTCGACTTGGCTGCCGTGACGAAATCCCCGGTGAACAGCATGGCGGCGGCTGAATCATCCGCCCCCGCGCTCGAGCCCTGCGGACGGTCGCCGGCCATGATCACGCCATCCGGGCGCTTCACATCCGCCGGCTTATAGCGCGTCGTGCCGCTGGCCAGCAGCACCGGATGGCCCGCATAGCACAGGGACTTGCGCGCGTTGGCGCGGGCGGGGCAGACGAGGATCTCCGCGATACCCGCATCCTGAAGGTTGTTGGTCACCGCGCCGATCCAGTTGTTGACCTTCTCCGTCGAGATGGGTGGCAGGTAGTTGCGCGTGTTTCTTGGATTGTGATCTGCATAGAGCGCCACGCCCATGGCGAGTTGCTGCAGGTTGGTGGAGCACCGGGTGCGGTTGGCATAGGCCAGCCCCTTGCCGATCATGGGCACGGCGATGGTCATGAGAATGACGATCACCCCGATCACGACCAGAAGCTCAACCAGCGTGAAACCGGTCTGACGATCATGCGTGCGTTTGCGCCCGTTCATTGTCTGCCTCCGCGGAATCAACCCGCGTGCACAGAATAGCGCGAAGCCCCGCCTGCCGCACGCGCAAAAGACGGGACGGGCCGCCGCTTTCCTTCGAGGCCGTGCTGCGTTAGATTGGCATGGCACGCGCATGAAGCACCAGGAAACAGAGCACGCGGTCAGCGGGGTGGGGGGCACCCACGCTGTGGCCGCGTCGTTGGTCGCCCGCCTCCGGGCGGGCGCCGTGATCGCGCTCCATGGGGAACTGGGCGCGGGCAAGACGACCTTCGTGCAGGGACTCGGCGTGGCCCTCCGGGTGCAGGAGCCCGTCACCAGCCCGACGTTCACCCTCGTCAACGAATATCGCGGGGACCTTACCGTCTTCCACGTCGATCTGTACCGGCTTGCCGGCGAGGTCGATGCCGAGACCATCGGACTCGACGAGTGCATGTCGGCGGGGGGCATCACGGTCATCGAGTGGCCGGAGCGTGCGCCGGGGCTCTTGCCGGACGATAGCATTCACGTGGAGATCCGGCCTGGCGGGCACCCGGAAGCCCGTGTCATCCGAATTCGGGAGCGCGCCGTATCATGATGCATGTGCTGGGCATAGAACTCTCATCCCCGCAGGGAAGCGTGGCGATTCTTCGCGACGGGGAGGTTCTCCGCGAGATCACGTGGATTGAGGCGCCGCGCGACAGCCGCCGCGCCTTCGATGCGCTGACCACCCTGCTGACGGAGTGCGGCATCGAGGCCTCCGGGGTCGATCTGTTTGCCGCCGGTCGCGGTCCGGGCAACTACTCCGGAATGCGGGTCGCCATGACCGCGGCCAGCGCGCTCGCCATGCCGGGATCCCGGCCTGTTCACGCGGTGGACAGCGGAGCCGCCCTTGCGGACGCCGTATTCCAAGTGGTGGCCGCCGATGATGTGCTGATCGCCGGCGATGCCCGCCGCGGGCGTTGCTGGCACGCCGCGTTTCACCGGGCCGACGACGGAGCTGCCGTTGCCTCGGCGGCGTGGGCACTTTGCGAGGCCTCCGAACTGGCCGCCAGGGTTCCACCGGCAGGTATCGGTGCCACCGCCGACTGGGATCGACTTTCGATCATGGCCTCGTTGCCGGGTGTCTCCGGCGCATGGATCGGGCACAGCATCCACCCTTCCGCCGCGTTTGTGGCCCGCCGCGCCTTTGCACGGTGGATTCAGCGCGAACCGCCGGAGCCGTTCGCTCCGATCTATCTCCATCCGCCGGTCTCCCCGCCGTCACCCTGATTGAGGATTGCGCCATGAAGCATACCTTCCCTCGCTGGATCTGGATTGCCGTGGTACTCGCTTGGGCGCGGTGCGGGGCCTTTGCGGTGGTGATCGCAGGAGGGGACGGACGCGGAAATACGAATGCACCGGTGTCCGATCCCGGCTGGGCCAACGTGGGGCAGTTCAATTCCGGCCAGAACAGCGCCGTTTACCTCGGCAACGGGTGGGTTCTCACCGCCTGGCATGTAAAATCAAACGACAGCCCGACGCAGGTGAGGTTCGCCGGCACATGGTACGGCCTGGACACGACGTCGTGGACCCGGATCACCAACGCCAACGGCACCCGGGCCGACATGGTCCTCGTTCGGGCAACCAATGCGCCGCCGCTGGCCGACGTTACGCTGCGTACCACACAGATTCCCAACAACGCCAGCCTCGTGATGGTCGGGAACGGTCGGCTGCGCCATCCGACGAATACCTACTGGAACGCCGCCTGGCAGCCCACCAACCAGGAGAGCTCCGTCCATGCGGGGTTCCTCATGACCGAGGGTTTCCTGGCCCAGCGGTGGGGATCAAACACCGTGAACAATGCCGAGAAGAGCGTGAGCGTCGGCGATTCGTACTTCGCGGTCACCACGACGTCGTTCAGCGTGTCGTTCGACGGCGGCCTGTCGGGCGACGAAGCCCAGGCGACCGTCGGGGATTCCGGCGGAGCCGTCTTCTACAAGTCCGGCGGCACATGGGAGCTCGTCGGCATGATGTACAACGTCGGTGTCGTTTCGGGTCAGCCATGGCCGTCAACCATCGTCTACGGCGACAAGACGTGGTCCGCCAATCTCACAACCTCGGTGTACCGCGCCCAAATCGAGGCCGTCATCCCCGAGCCCGCCACGGCCGCCCTGATCGCCGCCGCAGCTGCGGTGCTGGGAATCGTCCGCCGCCGCCGCAGGTCCGCGCACGGCAGCCCTCCTCCGTAGCCTGACCCACCATACGATCCTCCATCCTCCCACTCATCCATCCTTCGGTTCTTCCCTCCTTCCCTCCGCCGCCTCGTCCCTCTATCCTCTCCCCATGCGCACCATCCTCGCAGCACTTTTCGCCGTCGTCCTGGTGCCCGTGTTGGCAGGCGCTTTGGGACCGCATGAAATCCTGCTGCTCGTAAACGAGAATTCCGCGCTGTCGATGGAGATCGCCAATCGCTACGCCGCGATGCACGGCGTTCCGGCTGAGAACGTGGTTCACCTCGGCCTTCCGGACTCCGTGCTCCACGCCGAGGCGGAGATCTCGACGAATGATTTTCGGGAACGGATCCTCGATCCTGCGGTCGCCGCGATGGAATCCCGCGGGCTGAAGGGCCGGGTGCTGGCCTGGGTCTATTCCGCGGACTTCCCTGTCCGGGTGAAGAGCGCTCCCGCCGTCTCGATTCACGGTGCAACTTTCGTGCGCGGCGCACTCCCGCCACCGGGCATCATCGCCACCGGGCTGTATGCATCGGTGCTTTTTCGCGGCCCCCTGCATCCCACAAGCTCCGTGCCGCCTTCGGCGACGCTGGAATCGATGGCGGTGGGGCTCGGCTCCCGGATGCCGACGCCGGCCATGTCGCTGGCGTATTGCGGCGCGCGAGGCTCCGACCGCGCAACAGCGATCCGGGTTCTGGAGGACGGCGCCGCGGCCGGTGCCGACTGGCGGAAGGGCACCATCCACCTCGTACTGGGAGGCGACGTCCGTGCCCGGTGCCGTCAGTGGCAGTTCGAACCCGCAGCCGCGGAACTGCGCGAACTCGGTATGCGTGTCTCCGTCTCCTCCAACTTTCCCACGGGCGTGCGGAACGTGTCCGGGATCCTGATGGGTGCCGCCGCACCCGACCCATCCGCCATCCGGTCGTTTGCCTCAGGAGCCATGGGTGAGCATCTGACCAGTCTTGCCGCGCATTTTCATTCGCCTTCTCAGACCAAGCTCTCCGCCTGGCTTGGGGCGGGGGCCTCGTCGTCGGCCGGAACGGTGGTCGAGCCGTTCGCCATCTGGACGAAGTTTCCGGCAGCACGGTTCTTTGCGCACCAGGCACGGGGCTGCACCCTGCTGGAGTGCTATGCCCAGTCCGTGATGTGCCCGCTCCAACTCTTCGCCGTCGGGGATCCGCTGTCGGCGCCCGCCGCGCCGCGGATCCGGCTCGCGATCCGCCGCAACGACGAGGGAAGCCGGTTCACCTTCGAGGCCGTGGTGGACGGCGAACCGGTGAACGACCTGCACGCGTTCATCCTCGATGGACGGCGCATCGGACTGGGGCCATCGAATCGCGCCATCGTCGACACGGCGGGGTTGGCGGACGGTCACCACCGTCTGCGCGCCGTCTGCTACCGCGGTCGAGAAGTGCTGCACCAGGCCTTCGCCGAGACCGGTTTCGTGCTCGATCGCGGATCGCGGGCCGTCCGCATCGAGACGCCGCGCAAGGGGGCCCTGTGCGACGGCCTCCGCCCGCTCACCGTGCATGTCACGGCCTCCGGCGGGCCGCGCGGGGTCGGCGTCTTCTCCGGCGGTCGCAAACTGGCCCAGGTCACGGGGGAGTTCCCCGCCGACATTTCCATCGACCCCGCCCTGCTGGGGCTTGGCCCGGTTGAGATTCAAGCCGTTGCGTTCCACGCCGACGGATCGATCGTGCGCTCCGAACCCCTGGATCTGACGCTGGTCGCATCCAACCGGCCGCCGCGGTTCGATCGCGTTCGCTGCGTGCGGACCGGCGCCACGGTGACCCTTACGGCGGAGGTCTCCGACCCGGAAGGGGATGCCGTTCGCCTGCAGTGGTTCCGCCCCGCGTGGCGCCACGACACCCGCGTCTTCGCGGAGACCGGCATCGTGGCCGACGACGGCGTCGCACGCCTGGACGGCCGGGATCTGTGCCTCACCCCTGCGCCGGGTCGCGAGTTTGTCACGGCCCTTCTGCCCCCGGCATCCGCGCGGGAGTTCTCGGTGGCGTGGAGCGCGAAGCCGGATGGTGCCGCATCGGTGGCAGGGACGGTCTTCTGCGCGACGAATGCCGCCGATGCCATGTTTTTTGGGTGGGTGGCCGACCGGAGTGCATGGTGCATGGGCCGTGTGGCGGCATCGAACATGCAGGTCCGCGTCTCCCGCGGTGTTCCGCGCGCGCCGGCGGAGCCGGTGAGGCTGACCGTTCGGGTGGCCGACGGAATGATGGAGGGACTCGTCGGAGGCGAAGTACTGTGTCGCATGCCGGGCGGGCAGTCGGATCTCGGGCGCGTCGGTCTCCTCGCCGGTGGATGCGCGGTCCGCTTCACCGACGTGGCCATGGCCGGGGCACAGACGGCGGATGCGTCCCTCCGGACATGGACTGCCGAATCCGCCGGGCCGGCGCAGCGCGGGGCGGTCTGGATTCGCGCGACGGATGGTTTCGCCGAGACATGGCATAGGGAGGAATGGAAGTGAGCCCGACATCGAGCAAACCGGCCGTTTTCTTCGATCGCGACGGCATCGTGAACGCCAGCCCCGGCCCCGGATACGTGGAACGAATGGAGGACTTCCACCTGCTTCCGGACTTCCTGGCCTCGCTTCGGATCGTGCTCGATCGCGGCTACGAGGCGGTGGTGGTGACCAACCAGCGCGGGGTGGGGCGCGGCATCATGACACAGGCGGATTTGGAGCGCATCCATTCGGGTCTTCTCTCCTCCCTCGCGGACGCGGGGCTGCGGCTCTTGGACATCATCGTCTGCACCGCCGTCACCGACGACGATCCGCGCCGTAAACCGGCCCCCGGCATGCTCATCGAGGCTGCCGCAAAGCACGGCCTCGACCTTTCCCGGTCGTGGATGATCGGCGATTCAGAGAAGGATATCGAGGCGGGCCGTCGTGCGGGCTGCGCCGTGACCGTCCGCGTCCATCCGGACGCATCGACCGCGGCGACGGTGCGAATCAACGGCATGGACGGGCTGCCCGCCTACCTGGACGCGCACCTGCCGCCGGCCCGGCCGGCTCGACTGTGAACCGGATTGAGCGATAGAGTTCGCGCATTCATGCAAGGAGGCCGGATGAAGAGGACACAGGCGGTGGCTTGGATCGCAGCCGTCGGGCTGGCGTTGGGATGTCTCTGGTACTTTGGACGTCAGCAGCCGATCGAAGTTGTCGAACGGCAGGTGCCGGTGCAGGGCACAGCTGCCTGCACGGCGTGTTCGGGGCGGAAGATCGTTGCATGCGCGGCATGCGGAGGCGAGGGCCGCCTTGCCGCCGGGTCCGTGCCGTGTCCCCAATGCGGAGGAAGCGGGAAGTGCGTGCCGCAACTCAGGGGGAGCAGCAGCATCAAGCGATTGGGCATCGATCCACCGTGTCCGAAGTGCGGGGGCGCAGGCCAATGGACCAATATGGGAAACTGCCCCGAGTGCGGCGGCGGACGGTGGGCGCAATGTCCGATGTGTGACGGAACGGGTGCGACCCGGCAGGGCGGCACGCAGACGGTTCGCACCGTGCGCGCAGGCCATTCGCTCTGGGAGCGGGTGCTCTCGTGGATCTTCATCGCACCCGACGGCGACTGTGCGCCCTTCACCGACGCGGATGGGCGGGTGCCGCTGGTTGACGCCTATCTGCCGTTGTTTGCCAAGCCCGGCGTTTCCGGCCGGGTCGTGAAGTGGTCGGGCATCCGTCGCGGAAGCGAGGGATGGGAGGTCAGGACTGTGCTTCGCGTACGCCGCGGCGACTCGGAATCGGACCAGGATCGCGTGTTCGTCGTGCGAAACCGGGAAGTTGTCTCCGCCGGTCCGGCGGCGCGATCCCCTTAGAACGCGTCCGCTCCGGGGTTGTAGTCGTCGACTCCGCCTTCCCATTCATCATACCAGCGCAAGTTGCGCACGAACATGCGATGGCGAAGTGTGGTGGTGTGCGGATCCGGACTGAAGTAGGGATCCCTCCAGATCGTGGCCATCGCCCGTTGGGCGGCCAGCGTGCGGGTCTCGGTCACACCTCGCTCGGGATTCACGAACTGCCGCTGCGCCTGGCCGATCAGGAGCACGGAAAAGGCGTTGTTGCGCACCCCAAGAAGGCCGCACGTGTTGCGCACCAATCCTTCCCGGGCCATCCACGACGTGAGCCGCGGCATGATCAAGGCGGGATCAAACAGCGACGTGTAGCGGATATCCGAGAGATTGCGGAACCCCAAGGGCTGCAAAGCATCCCGACGCTGGATTATGTTCTCGCCGATCAGCAGGGACTCGGCCCGGCTGACGACGACCGAGGCGGCCGGCATGCCGTACTGGCGGATGCCAGGTGCAAGTTCGAGAGGGCAGTTCAGGAACGCAGTGGCCAGAACGTTCGACCACTGCGAGTTCATGCTGACGAGGCCGTGTCGCACCCTGTTCGTGGCGATCGTGAAGTGGTCAAGCACGGTGAAGACGAGGTTTGTTGCAGGGTGGTAGTTGCCCAGCAGACTGATCGTCTGCCATGGACGTTGATGAAGGCAGAGCAGGTACCCGAGCTCGCCGACAGACTCGAACGGTCCGTTCTTCACGTACATCGCCCACTCGTTGCGCTCTCCCGTGACCGCGACGGGGGGTGTGATGGCACTGTGGGGAGTATAGGCTGTATCCGTCGGTCCTGGAGGATGCAAATTCATGCGGCCCAGTGTATTGCGCGTCGCTATCTCACTGGCTCCGGTGGGGCGCATCCGGTAGAGCACCTTCCATTGCGATGCGTCGGCAATCAGGGAACTGTTGG
>CAYRFK010000013.1:42192-42940 GCA_964423465.1 uncultured Verrucomicrobiota bacterium
ACCGCCAGTTGCACCTCGGATCGTTGACCGCCCACAGGGTGAAGTAGGACGTGGCCTGGCTCATGTCGTTGGGGAAGAACGCCGTCTCGCCATCGGGGCCGGTCTCAAGCCGCCTTCCCGCCGCGCCGAAGTCGATGCGGTCCAGGTAACGTCCTGTCGAGTCCAGAACCGCCATTTCCTTGAGGATGATGGCGGTCGGGGCAACGGCATTGGACGAGGGGCCGGTGATGGCCCAGAGCATCTGGCCGCCCGGAAGGGTGTGCGGCAGGATGAACTGACCCGCCGGCGCAGGATTCAGAGCGGTTGTCACCCATGCCATGGAGGCCTGCGGTATGGTGATGGTTTTCTCGTAGTCGCGCGATGGCTGGTCGAACGTGCCGCCTTCGAGCGACATTCGCACGCGGAACTGGAGCGGCTGCATCGGGTTGACGAGGGCGTTGCTGGTGAACAGGAAGGGAAAGAAAAGCTCGGCGCGGGTCAGAATGTTGATTGCGCGCGTGGGAGCCGAGCCGAACGGCGGATACCTGAGCGCGATCTCAAACTCGTTGAGCATCGGAACCGGCTCGGTGCAGATGCTGTCGCAGTTCGGGCCGCTCGAATCGCCGCCGCCCATCAATCCGCCCGGCACGAAGTCCGAGTCCACGAAATCGATGATGTTTCGCGCAAACACGTCCGCCTCCGCGGCAGGCAGCCCCGAGGCGCGCGACGCAGCCGAAAGGCGCGCATGCTTGGCCGCCATCTCCGCGCC
>CAYRFK010000014.1:0-2804 GCA_964423465.1 uncultured Verrucomicrobiota bacterium
CTTCCAAGGGTTGGACATCCGTCATTCCTCGCGTTCGTGGGCGCGCGGGTAGGAACCCAGGACGCGCAGCACGGCGCACTCGGGGGCGAGTTGATCGATGGCGATCTTCACCGCCGGGTCCTCGGCGTGGCCCTCGACGTCGACGTAGAAGCAGTACTCCCACGCCTTGGTCCGGTTCGGCCGCGATTCGATCTTGCACAGGTTGACGTTGTGAGAGCTGAAGGCCGACAGTGCGCGGTGCAGGGCGCCGACCTTGTGCTGGACGGCGAAGAGCATCGACGTGCGGTCGTAGCCGGTCGACTTGCCGCAGGTCCGGCCGACGACGAGGAACCGCGTCGTGTTGCCGCGCATGTCCTGCACCTCGCCGGAGATCACGTCGAGGCCGTAGGTTTCGGCGGCCTGCACGCTGGCCAGGGCGGCCGAGCCGGGCTCGGAGGCCGCGATCTCGGCGGCGCGCGCGGTGCTGGAGACCGGGATGAGGTCGACGCCGGCCATCTCGGACTGCAGGAATCGGCGGCACTGGCCGAAGACCTCGGGCTTGCTGTAGATCTTGCGGATCTGCGCTTTCGCGCTCTTGGACATCAGGTGCTGGGAGATCGGCAGGTAGATCTCGGCGACGATCTTGAGCGGCGTCTCGGCAAACTCGTCGAGCGTGTGCGTGACGGCGCCCTCGGTGGAGTTCTCGATCGGCACGACGCCGTAGTCGGCGTAGCTCTTCTCGACCCAGGTGAAGACGTCGCTGATCGTGTCGCACGAGAGGTACTTGACGCTCGCGCCGAACCGCTGGCGCGCCGCCTGGTGGGTGAAGGTGGCGGGCGGGCCGAGGAAGGCGATCTTCAACGGCTGCTGGAGCGAGATGGAGGCCGACATGATCTCGCGGTAGATGGCCTGCAGGGATTCGTCCGGCAGCGGGCCATCATTGCACCCCTTCGTGCGCTCGAAGACCTGCTTCTCCCGGTCGGGCGCGAAAATGGACCCTCCGGTCTCGCGTTTCGTGCGGCCGATCTCGATGGCCACGCGGGTCCTCTCGTTGAGAAGCTCCACGAGCTGCCGGTCCAGTTTGTCGATCCGTTCCCTCAGATTGTCCAAGCTCATGCGCCGCCGGGCGATCTCGCGCCCGCCTCCGTATCAGCCCTTCGCCGTCCCGTCATCCGCGCCGGCCTCATCGTCCCCGCCGGATTCCGTATTCGCATCCTTGTCCGCGTCGCCGGACTCTTCGTCATCGTCTTCGTCCTCGTCCTCGCCGTCTTCTTCTTCGTCGTCGAATTCGTCCTCTTCATCGTCGCCCCACCCTTCGGGCAGGTCATCACCGCCGGCCGGCGGCGGCTTGGCGGCCTTCAGGGCCGCGATACCGTCCGCGTCGGCCTCCTCCTCGGCCATCCCGACCGCATCGTCGGTCCCGTCGACGGGTTCGGATTCAGGATCGGGCGCCGGGGTGGCCGCCCGCTTCCGGCGGGATGGAGGTGTCACGCGCTCGTCGTCGATGTAGTCGTCCGGGCGGATGGCATCGGTGTCGTCGTCCGCGTGGGGCGCGGCATCGGCAGGGCGCTCGTTGGGCAGTTCTCCGGCGTCCTGCTGCTCGGGCACGCCGAGTTCGGCCGTCACGTCGTCCTCGCCCGGCTTGTCGGTGTCGGTGTCGGACCTGAACCCGGTGACTCCGTTGGCGCCCGCGCCGCCCTCGGGCAGATCGAGTTGACGCTGCGCGCCGGTGCGCACCTTCTGCTCGTCGCGGCGCCGAAGTTCGTCGGTGCCCGGCAGGTCGTCGAGGTTCTTGAGTCCGAAATGCTCGAGGAACTTCTGGGAGGTGCCGAAGAGCCAGGGGCGGCCCGGAAGATCGCTGCGGCCGGTGATGCGGATGAGCTGCATGTCGAGCAGGTTGCGGAGGATCTGGTCTACGGCGACCCCGCGGACCACTTCGATTTCCGAACGCATCACAGGCTGGCGGTAGGCGATGATGGCAAGCGTTTCCAGGGCCGGCGGGGTCAGCCGCTGCGGGCGGCCGCGCTCGAGGAAGGTCCGCAGCCACGGTCCGCAACCGGCCGGGCTTTCGAGACGGAAGCCCTGGGCGACCTCCGCGAGACGGAGCCCGGAACGGGCCTGGTCGAGATCCCGGCGCAGGGCCTCGATGGCGGCGGCGATATCGGCGGGGGTGACGGCGGCATAATCACGGGTGAAGCCACCCGTCCGCTCCGCGGTCTGGGCGAAGACCTGCAGGATCTGCTCGGCGGAAACCGGCTGCCGGGCGGAAAACAGGACCGCCCCGACGATCTCCTTCAGCTCCGGTAACACCTCGACATCCGACATGGTAGTCCCCCGCCCGTTTACGATCGCCTACTCCTCCGGCGCACGCCGGATGATGATCTCGCCGAACTGCCCGGCCTGCACGACCGCGAGCTGCCGCAGGCGGATCAGCTCGAGCATGGCCAGGAACGTCACGACGATCTCGTGGCGCGAGTGCATCCGGCCAAACAGTTCGGTCAGGGAAAGCTCGGGCCGTTCCCTCACGATTTCCATCAGGTGGTCAATCTTCTCGCCGACCGTGAAGCGCTCGGAGAAGATCTCGCGCAGTTCCTCCGTCCCCACCCGCGCCAGGGCCTTCTGGAACGCCCCGAGCAGGTCGAAGAGGCTGACGTCCTGCAGGGAGACTTCCGCAGTCGGCCCCGGCACGGCGGGATCGACGTCCCGCGTGAAGACATCCTCCTGGCGGTGCTCGAGCACCTGCAGGAACTGCGCGGCATCCTTGAACTTCTTGTATTCGACGAGTTGGCGGACGAGATCCCACCGCGGATCGCCCTCCTCCTCGT
>CAYRFK010000014.1:2814-42899 GCA_964423465.1 uncultured Verrucomicrobiota bacterium
GGCAGGAGCAGGCGGCTCTTGATCATCATGAGGGTCGCGGCCATGACGAGAAACTCGCCCGCAATGTTCAGGTCGAGCATCCGCATCATGTCCAGATACTGCATGTACTGGGTCGTGATGCGCTCGATCGGGATGTCGTAGATGCTGACCTCCTCCTTGCGGATGAGGTAGAGCAGGAGGTCGAGTGGGCCCTCGAAGACGTCCAGGCGGACCTTGTAATCCTGCGGTTGGGTGCTCATGCGCGTGGGATATCAGTCCAGGCCGACCGCGCGACGGGCCGCGCGCAGGGTGATTGTGGCCAGCGCGCGGGCGCGCTCCGCGCCGCGACGGAGGACCGCCTCGACATAGCCGGGATCGGCGGCCAGTTCCGCACGTCGCGTCCGCATCGGTCCGAAATGCGCATCGAGCCGTCCGTGCAGTTCCTTCTTCACCGTCCCGTAGCCGAGGCCGCCCGCGCGGTAACGGGCCGCCATGGCTTCGCATTCGGCGGGCGATGCGAAGAGGCGGTACAGCGCGAAGAGGTTGCAGGTGTCGGGGTCCTTCGGATCCTCCAGCCCGCGGCTGTCGGTGACGATCCGCATGATACGGCGCTTGGTCTCCGCCGGATCGCCGAAGAGTTCGACCGCGTTTCCGTAGGACTTGGACATCTTCTGCCCGTCCAGCCCCGGCACGACCGCCACCTCGTCGCGGATCGAGGGCTCGGGAATCGTGAAGACCTCGCCGAACTGGTTATTGAACTTGATCGCGATGTCCCGTGTGACCTCGACATGCTGCTTCTGATCGCGACCAACCGGCACGATGTTCGACTGCACCGCCAGGATGTCCGCCGCCATCAGCACCGGGTAGGCAAACAGACCGTGGCTCGCCGCGATCCCCTTGGCCAGCTTGTCCTTGTAGGAGTGGCACCGCTCAAGAAGGCCCATCGGCGTGACGGTGGAAAGCAACCAGGCCAACTCGCAGACCTCCGGCACGTCGCTCTGGCGGTAGAAGGCGGTCCGCTCCGGATCCAGCCCGCAGGCCAGGAAATCCAGTGCCACATCCTGCGTGCCCTGCCGGAGCGCCGCCGGATCACTGACCGTGGTCAGGGCGTGATAGTTGGCAATGAAGAGAAAGGCCTCGCCCCGCTCCTGGAGCTCGAGGGCCGGCTTCATCATTCCGAAATAGTTGCCTATGTGCAACTTACCGGACGGCTGTATGCCTGAAAGAATCCTCATGACGTTCCATGGTCCCGTTCAAAAAGCACGCGAACCGGAGACGGTAGCAAGTCCCGGTGAGATCGGAAAGGGAAAACCGGGCCTACTCGTCGTCCGTGGAGAGCTTGCGATAGAGGGTCGTCAGGCTGATCTTCAGCGCGACGGCGGAGGCTTCCTTGTCGCCGCTCATCTTGTCGACGACCATCTGCACGTACTCGCGCTCCTTCTGCCGGAGGAACGCCTTGAGGGACCGGCCGCGGAACTCCTCGGGCGGGCCGCCGCGGGAGGGCGCCGACACCTCGCTGGCCTTGGCTGCGCCCTCGACGACGCGGACGGGGAGGTCCTCCTTCGTGATCGTGTCGCCCCGGAAGAACGTGAGGGCATGGCGGATGGCGTTCTCCAACTCGCGGACATTGCCCGGCCAGCGGTAGTTCTCAAGGATCAGTTCCGCCCCCGCGTCGAGCTTCGGCACGGGCGCGCCGGCGGGACGCTCGCGGCGGAGGAAGTGGGACACAAGGGGAAGGACGTCCTCCCGCCGCTCGCGCAGCGGCGGCAACCGGAGCGGGATGACGCTGATTCGGTAGTAGAGGTCCTCACGGAACGAACCGCGCTCGATCAGCTTCTCGAGCGGCTCGTTCGTGGCGGCGATCACGCGGACGTCCACCGGGTAGGACTCCGTGCCGCCCACCTTGCGGATGGTCTTGTCCTGAAGCACCCGCAGGAACTTCGCCTGGATGCTCAGCGGCATCGCACCGATCTCGTCGAGGAAGATCGTTCCGCCGTCCGACGCCTCGAACAGCCCGGTCTTCTCGGTGACCGCCCCCGTGAACGCCCCCTTCATGTGGCCGAACATCTCGGATTCCAGCAACGGCTCCGGCATCGCCGCGCAGTTGACGGGAATGAACCGCCTGGTCTTGCGCAGGCTGTTGTCGTGGATCGCCCGGGCTACGACCTCCTTGCCCGTTCCGCTCTCGCCGATGATCAGGACCGTTGCCTCCGTCGGCGCCACACGCTCGATCATCTCGCAGATCTGCCGCATCGGCACGCTCTCGGCCACGATGGCCGACAGTCGCAGACGGGCCTCCAACTGAGCCTTGAGCCCGACGTTCTCGACGACCACCGCCCGGTACTCCAAGGCCCGGCGAACCGTGACGAGCAACTCGTCCACCTTGAAGGGCTTGGTGATGTAGTCGAAGGCCCCGCCCTTCATCGCGTCGACGGCCGTCTTCACCGAACCGTACCCGGTCAGCAGAACGACCGGCGTCTGCGGATGGGACTTCCGCATGATCGCAAGCAGTTGCAGCCCGTCGATGGGCTCCATACGGATGTCCGTCAGGAGAAGGTCGTACTCGTCCTCCTCGATCGTCTTCAGGGCCGACTCGCCGTTTCCGTACGGCACAACCTCGTATCCTTCCTTGCGAAGGATCGTCGTCAGCACACTGAGAATCGCAGGCTCGTCGTCCACCACCAGAAGTCGAGGCATCGCCGATCCCCTTCCAAAAATAGTCGGACCGATTTCCAGACCGCGGGCATTGTAGGGTCCCGGGGGGTGCTAGACAACCGGTTTCCGTCGTTGATTATCCGTTTCAGGAAAACTTCCACGCATGAACACCGTTTTTGAACATGATGCGGTTTTGAGCCCGTGGCACGGAAGGTGCTGTTTTCATTTCAAGTGAGAAGAAAGAGGAACTTACCGATGGCGCTAACGGATGGGTTTGAGTAGCATGGACTCAACAGGCAACTACGTGGCGGCATCAGGTATGAACAGTCGGCCGACAAGTCCGTTGGGCGCGCGACACAGAGGTTCGACGCCGGCGCCAACCCTCGATCTGGACATCGAGGAGTCCCAGTCATTGGATTCCTTGGTCCATGTCTTCTGGATGATTGAAGAGGCGCTGGGCGACTATCAGAACGTGGTGCGGCTGCCGTGCCGCCTGTTTCTGGAGAACCTCCCGGAAGTCCTGCGCGGCCCGCGGTGGAGCACCACCGGGTTCCCCGAAGTGGTCGTCGAGGTCGATCCTTGGGACCTGCTCTGCAAGATCAAGATGGGGCGGGTGACCTATCCCCTCGCCCGCATCCTGGCCGACATGCCGACCGGATGGATGGCCGGCCCGCCGGATGCCGAGGTTCCGCTGGATGTTGCCGGGGTGGTGGACGCCCTCCCCGAGAACCTCCGCACCGCCCTCAAGGGCGCATGAGAACACGCCGGGCCGGCATCGACCGCATTCCCTGTCTTCTCTCCATCTCGCTCGGCGCCTGCATCCTCCTGCCCTGTACCGCACGCACTGCCGTCGGCGAGCCAGCGGTCACCCCTGCCGTCACGAACCGCTTCGAGGCCGAGATCCGCGCCATGGCGCGTCGGGATGCCACCAACCCTCCGCCAGCCAACCCCATCGTCTTCGCCGGCAGTTCCAGCATTCGCATGTGGAAGACGCTGAAGGATGACTTTTCGGGGCTCCCGGTGCTGAACAACGGCTTCGGCGGCGCCCGGATGATGGACCTCCTTCCCGCCTTCGACCGGGTCATCGCCCCCTACAAGCCGCCGGTTCTGGTCCTGTACTGCGGAGAGAACGACATCGCAGGCGGCCGGGATGCCGCAGCCACGGCCGACGACTACATCGAGTTGATCCGCCGGTGCCGGGCGCTCCGGACGGACATGAAGATCGCGGTGATCCCCATGAAGCCCTCCATCAAGCGATGGGCCCTGTGGCCGAAGATCCAGGCCGGCAATGCAAGGATTGCAGCCCATTGCGCCGCGGGCGGGGTGGACGTGATCGACATCGTCCCCGACATGCTCGGAGCGGACGGACAGCCCAAGCCGGAACTCTTCCTGAAAGATAACCTGCACATGACCGCCGAGGGCTACCGGATCTGGACCCGCCGGGTCATGGAATGGCTGGGCCGCCAGGGCATCCGGCAGGCCCCCGCCGACTGCAGCACCCAGCCCTGATCGCAGGCCGAGCGGTTCGCACCGCGCGCAGTGGATCGCTATGCTCCCCGCCTCATGTCGGCATCCGTCTACATCATCGGCATTCTGGCCGCGTTCCTTACGGGTATGGCCAAGTGCGGCATCCCGGGGCTGGGAATTCTTGTGGTGCCAATGATGGCCCTTGCCTTCCCCGCCCGCGAGTCCGTGGGTGCCCTGCTGCCCATCCTGATCGTCGGCGACATCGTCGCCATCACCCTGTTCCGCCGCCAGGCAATGTGGTCGTGGATTCTCCGGCTTGCGCCGTGGGTCATCGCCGGGCTCGTCCTCGGGGCATGGTGGCTTGCCAGGCTGGACGACCTCGCCCTGCGCCGTGTTCTCGGCACGCTCGTTCTGTCGATGATCGCTCTCGACCTTGTCCGGCGCCGTCTGAACTGGGACCGCATGGCCTCGCACCCGGTGTACACGGCCGGCATCGGCATCCTGGCCGGCACAGCCACCACGCTCGGCAATGCGGCCGGCCCGGTGATGAACCTCTACCTCCTCGGCCGGCGGCTTCCCAAGGCGCTCTTTGTGGGAACCTCCGCGTGGTTCTTCTTTCTCGTCAACCTCACCAAGGTCCCCGTCTTCCTCGGCCAGTCGATGCTCACGCACGAACTCATCGTGTTCGATCTCTGCGTGATCCCCTTCGTCGGTCTGGGGGCATGGGCGGGCACGAAGGCGCTGCACAGCCTCCCCGAAAAAGCATTCCACCGCGTGGTGCTGGGGCTTACGATCCTCGGCGGACTTCGCCTGGTTCTGTGATCGGGATCCTCCCCTCCATCCCGCCGCCCGGGCGCATCGCAACTCCGTGGGGCTGCCGTGACCGGATGCCCCGGTACATCCTCGCCAGAGCGTCACGGGCATCCGGATCCTCCAGGTTCCGGATCCCATCTCCGGCATCGCTCACGCGCGCACCGCAAGGCTCAGTTCCGGAACGCGGCGGCCGTCTTGGCGAGGTTCTCCGCCGTCCAGCGCCCCGGATGAATAACCGCCCGGTACCGCAACGGCATGGTCGCACCGGCCTCGATCGTCAGCGGGCCGTTGAACAGGATTCCGGGACCGTGAAGGCCGTAGGGCTTCTTCGGATCCAGACGCAGGAACCACGGCGTCGGATGGCCGCGGTTGTCCGGGTGGTCGAGGATCGCGATGCCCGCGGGCTTCCCGTCCAGGATGCCGCTGAAGTCCAGCGCCCGCGCCGGCTCGCCGTGGGCCGCGAGGTCCTTCTTTCCCGAATCACTGACCGCCTGCCAGTCCTTCAGGTCGGCGGCGACGCGCCAGATGAGCCCGCCGTAGCCGCCCGCCGTGCGCGCGGGATTGACCGGGGTCGCCTCCAGCACGACCGGCTGTGCACCGGCCGTGAACTTCGCATCCCAATCGATCGTGTAGGCCCCGTCCGCCGCCGGCGCCGAAACCTCGATGACGCGGCGCTCGGTCAGCACCGCCGCCTGCCCGGGCGGCGCGTAGGTGACATCCATCGCAATGCGCGCGGAGAAGTCCGGGTGCGTCTCGACCACGACGTTGCTCCACAGGGTGAGTCCGGCCGGCTTGCCGGTGGACTTGTCCTCCTCCCAGTAGTTCACCTTGTTCATGAACTTCCACGAGAACCAGAGGCCGCAGTGCCAGATGTGGTCCGGCGGCCGCAGCCAGGTCATGGAACTCCCGCCCTGCAACGTCAGGGGGTGGAAGTACGGCTTCGTGGCGTCCGCGCCGTGGTTGAACGCCCACACCGTCTTCCCCGCCGCGGTCAGCGCCACGCGGCCGTCGGTCTTCTCCCACGAGAACTCCCCGGCGCTAACCGAAGATGTGGCCGGCACGGCACACGCGATCACAAAGGCCGGAAGGGCATGATGGATCTTCATGCGGGGCCTTCCTCTCCTACTTGGACACGTCGTAGCAAAGCAGCAGGTCCTGATCCCGGACGTACATCCGGCCGCCTGCGACCATGATGTGCGGCCACGACTTCTCCTTGCGGCGGTCCGGCTGCTCGAAGCGGCCCTTCTCGACATACCCCGCCGGCGAGGCATCGGCCAGCGCGATCGGCCCGTTCTCGCTGCGAATGTAGAGCTGTCCGCCGGCCGCCACGACCGAACCCTTGCCGACCGACGGTGCCTTCCACGCCACCTTGCCGCTCACAAGCTCCACGCAGAGCAGTTGCGACGAGCCCGTGCCGTACAGATGGTCGCCGATCAGCACCACACCGCCGTGATGGTTCTGGAAGTCCTTGAGGAACCAGAGTTCCTTCGCCTCGAAGCCGCCCGCCGTCTTCACGATCCGCGCCGCCCCGCCGCCCGTGTTGTAGGCCGAGGCCGCGAAGACGATGTCGCCCTTCACGACCGGCGTCGTGCAGTTGGCGGTCGAACTCGCCGGCGCGTCGTAGCTCCAGAGAAGCTTCCCATCCGCCGCCGACACGCCGATCACGCCACCGTCGAGAAACTGGATGTACTGGCGCACGCCGCCGATCTCGGCCGCGACAACCGACGAATAACCGGCCACCGCATAGGGCTTCGGCTTGCGCCGGCCGCCGCCATCCCCGCCGCCCGCTCGTACCTTCTTCACGCTGCATGTCCACAGCTTCGCGCCGGACGCCTTGTCGAGCGCAACCATCGTCGAGGTCTCGCCGCCGGGCGTGCAGATCAGCTTCGCGCCATCGATCAACGGTGATTCGGCATAGGCCCATCCGCCGCACTTGCCGGAAAAGTCGGCCACGAGATCCTTCATCCACTTCTTCGCGCCCGTCCGAGCGTCGGCGCAGAGCAGTTTGCCGTCCGAACTGATCACGTAGAGCAGGCCGTTGTCGAACGTCGGCGTCGACCGGGGCCCGGGGTAACCTCCCTGCGTCTTGCCGAACGGGGTCCGCCACAGGACCTTTCCGTCCTTCGCGCTCACGGCCAGAAGGCACTCGGCATCGCCCGCATCCGCGCCGAGCAGGTACAGCGTCCCCGCAACAATCGAAGGCGTCGAGTAGCCGCGCCCGATCTCCGTCGTGCGCCAGGCGAGCTTCGGACCGCCGTCGGGCCATTGCTTCAGCAGACCGGTCTCCGGCGAGACGCCGGTCCGGTCGGGTCCCCGCCACGCGGGCCAGTCGCCCGGCGCCGCCTTCAGTTGCGCAAAGGACATCGTCGAACCGGCGGCAAGAATCGCCACCGCCATGGACAGCCCGGAACGGTTCAGCATGCGTACACTCCTACCGGCGGCCAACAGGGACGTGCGCCGGTGCGGGCAGAGTGTCAGAGGCCCGCGCACAGCGCAAGTCCGCTTCCCACGACAGTCCGCTTCCCAGCAGAGGGGCGATCCCGTACTCTCGCTGCGGAGGGCCTGCGGAATGAAGCGGATCGCAATGGGACTGGCCGGTGTGATGATCGTCGCGGGATCGTCCTCCTGCATGCGGACGGTGGATCTCGGCGGCAGGAAGGCGGGATGCCCGGTTGTTGTCGCGTCCGACGCCACCGAGGCCGAACGCCACGCAGCGCAGGAACTCACCCTGTGGCTGGGCCGCGCCGGAGGCGGCTCGTTCCCCGTGACCAACACGGCGCCGGCCCGGGGTCCCGCCATCGTCCTGTCGTTCGACCCCGCACTCGGCGGCGAGGAATCGCGCCTTCGCACGGCGAGGGGCGGACGGATCCAGATCTCTGGCGGACGACCGCGCGGGGTGCTCTACGGCGCCTACGGCCTGCTGGAGGATCACCTCGGCTTTCGCTGGTACACGAAGGACGCCATCCGCGTGCCGCCGACCGGGGTGCTCGCCGTGCCCGCAGGCATCGATGAGCGCACGAAGCCGCAACTGGAGTACCGCGAGGTCTTCTGGACCGAGGCCTTCGACGGCGACTGGGCGGCCCGCAACCGGCTCAACTCCAATTCGGCACGCCTCGATCCACGCCACGGCGGCAAGGTGAGCTATGGGACGTTCGTCCACACGTTCGAGCGGATCCTGTCCGCCGAGGAACACTTCGACGCGCACCCCGAGTGGTTCTCCATGGTCAAGGGACAGCGCGTGAAAGCCCGCACGCAGCTCTGCCTGACCCACCCCGAGGTCCGGCGGCGCGCCATCGAAACCGTGCGCGGTTGGATCCGCGCGAACCCCGACGCCACGATCTTCTCCGTCTCCCAGAACGACTGGCTCAACCCCTGCGAATGCCCCGCGTGCAAGGCCATCGACGATGCCGAGGGAAGCTACGCCGGCACGATGATCGACTTCGTCAACCATGTCGCCGCCGCCATCGCGAAGGACCACCCCAACGTCGCGATCGACACACTCGCCTACCAGTACACCCGCAAGCCGCCAAAGACGGTCCGCCCGCTGCCGAATGTCATCGTCCGCCTCTGCAGCATCGAGTGCTGCTTCGCCCACCCGCTCGACGGTTGCCCCGAGGAAACGAACACGTCGTTCCTGGAGGATCTGCGCGGCTGGAACAAGCTGACGAACCGGCTCTACGTCTGGGACTACACGACCGACTTCGCCCACTACCTGCTCCCCTTCCCCAACCTCGGCGTGCTCGACGACAACGTCCGCACCTTCGCCGCGAACGGCGTCGTCGGACTCTTCGAGCAGGGCAACTACTCCGCGGGCGGCGGCGGGGAACTGTCCGAACTGCGCTCGTGGGTCCTCGCGAAACTGCTCTGGGATCCGTCGCGCGACGGCGACGCGCTGATCCGCGAGTTCGTTACGGGCGCCTACGGACCGGCCGCGCCCGCGGTGCGGCGCTACCTCGACCTCCGCCGCGAGGCGATCCGCCGCGCCGGCAACCACGTGCGCATCTTCGACGGCTTCACCCGGCCCGACCTCGCCGCCGCGGACCTCCGCGCGTGGGACGCGGCCCTCGCGGAGGCCGAGCGCCTCGCCGCGGGCGACACCGCACTGGCGGCGCGCGTGGAGCGCCTCCGCATGCCGCTCTGGTACGCGCAAGTCATGCAGGCGGTCGAACCGCAGGAGACCATCGGCGCCGCCTCGCGCCGGCTTGCCGCCGCCGCGCGCGCCAACAAGCTCACCCACTTCCGCGAGTCGTCGCGCGGCCTCGACCACGAACTCCGGCAACTCGACATCGCGGCGGCGCGAAAGCCGGTCGCCGCGCCTGCCGGCATCGTCCGCGGCGAGGACCACCGGTTCAGCCTCTACCGCGACGGCGACCTCGTCGAGCGCGTCATCGACCCGGCGGCGGAGGACGGCGTGGCCGTGCGGCTCACCGGCCGGACCACCGAATGGGCCGTGCAATGGCGGCCGGGAACCAATGCGCCGCCGGGGCGAAGCACATTGCGCGTGCGGATACGCATCGAAAAGAAGGGCGACACCGACGGCGCATTCTCGGCGGGCGTCTACGACACGGAGACGAAGAAGGGGCTCGCGCACCTGCAGCTCGACGCCCGCGCCGTGGCGGACGGCGCCTATCGCGATTACGAGCTCGGCCCCTTCGACCTGACGCCCACCGCGTACATGTGGATCGCCCCGCGAGACAACATGACCAACGTCCCGGCGATCTTCATCGACCGCATGGATCTTGTGCCGGCGACGAAGTGAAGCCGCCCCCGATCGCACATGATGGAGGGGCGAGGGTCGAGGCCGACCTCCGCCCTCCGACACCTCCGACCTCTGACCTCTGACCGCCGACTTCCGCCCCCTACCCCCCGTAGCTTCAGCGAAGGAGGGACTGTCCTCAGCGGCTCAGCGAGACATTGCCGTCGCGAGGCCCCGTGAAATCTGCGCCGCCGAACCCCGTCTCGGTCCAATGCAGAGTCATGCTGTCCCCGCCGAAACTGCCGTCTGCGACGCCGTGCGGGCCCATCACGAGATTGATCGAACCCCCGTTGACCGTTCCCGACAGCGCCCCCGACATCGTGGGCCGGGCCTCCCGGGTGATCCGGTAGGTGCCGGACACCGCGTTGCCATTTTGGGTGATGTTCAGAGTGAATTCGTTGATCGGAACGTTGTTATGGACGTAGTTTCCCGTGCCCGTCCATGTCCCGGCCGCCGAGCCGCCGCCGCCGCCGCCGCCATTATCATCGCCCCCGCTGTCGCACGCGCTCAACGAACAGGCCACGACCAATCCCAGCAGCAGGCTCATCATGCGCTTCATGCGACCCTCCCGAAGTGCGGACGCAAGGTCCGCCCGACCCTCCGACAGCCATCCGCCGCGACGCCGGGACCCGGGTCCGTGGGGCGGCGCAGCTTGAACGGCTTCACGCATCCAGTGTGCTCCCGGCATGGTGGAAAGCAAGCGGCGACAGTGCCGGGATTCAAGTTCCAGGTTTCGAGTTGTTGAGTCAGGCCGTGGGGCAGGCACTCCTGCCTGCCCTCCTCATCGTAATCCTGATCGTAATCGTAATCGTAATCTCCGGAGCTTCGAACACCCAACAGCCAACCTCCAACACCCAACGCCGAACCCGGGACGCAGAACCTCGCGTGAAGGGTGGCGCATGGGTGTCACCCGGGCCGAGGTTGGAGGTTGGGTGTTGGATATTGGATATTGGACGTTGGCTGTTGAATCCGCCTGTCCGAACTTCGATGTTGGGTGTTCGATGTTCGGTGTTCGATGTTCGGCTTCCATCGCAAAGCCCTCGAATCCACCTCGCCCCTCTGCGTCCTTTGCGTCTCTGTGTTGCCCCTTCCGGCCCGGCTCAGACGAGCAGCGTCTTCCCCGGAATCGCGACGGGCTCGACGGGCAGCGGGCCCATCTCGTACTTCGCGGGGCGGAGGTCGAGCTTGGAGGCCTTCATGGCCCAGTCCCACTTGAGGGCGCGGCCGGTGTAGGTGCTGATGCGGCCGGCGATGCCGGTCATGGTTGCCTCGGCGAGGCGGACGCACTCGTTGATCGGCTTGCCCTCGCGGATCGAGCGGATCAGCGCGGCGTGCATCTCGGTATCGCCGCTGGACGAATCCCCGGCGAACTTCCACGGCTTCTCGCCCTCGATCTTCGCCATCCCGCGGTTGACCTCGGCCGTGCCCTTCGTGCCGTGGATGACGTTGCACACGCGCGTGCTGACGCCGCGGATCTGCGTCGCCATGCCGAACATCGGCAGGCCGTTCGCGTACTCGTAGCGCACGGCGAAGTGGTCGAAGATGTTGCCGAACTGCGGGCCCACTCGCACCTGCCGGCCGCCGATGCCCTGGCAGACGACGGGCGTGCCGCCGGCGACCCAGTTGGCGACGTCGAGGTTGTGGACGAGCTGCTCAACATAGTGGTCGCCGGAGAGCCACGTAAAGAACGGCCAGCAGCGGACCTGCCACTCCATGTCGCTCCACTCGGACTTCCGGTCCGCGTAGTGCCACAGCTCCATGTCGCCGATCCACAGCGCCTCGATCAGGGTGAGGTCGCCGATCTGGCCGTCGCGCAGGCGCTGGATCAGCTCGAGGTACTGCGGGGCGTAGCGCTGCTGCGTGCCGACGACGATGGACCGCTTCTTCGCGTCCGCCTTCGCGGATGTGTCGAGCAGCGACCGGATGCCGACGGGGTCCACCGCGCCCGGCTTCTCCATGAACAGGTGCTTGCCGGCCTCGATCGCGGCGGCGGCCATCTCGGGGCGGAAGCCGGGAGGCGTCAGCAGCATGACCAGGTCGACGTCGTCGCGCGCGAGGATCTTCTTGTAGGCATCGAAACCGAGAGCCACGTCCTTCGGCGTCACCTTGACCTGGGCCGGCACACTCTTATTCAGCCGCTCGAGTGTCTTGTCCACCTTGTCCTGGAAGAGGTCGGCCATTGCTACGAGTTCGACGCCCGGCGCGGACTTGAGGCAGCTCTCGACGTCGAAGACGCCGCGGTCGCCCGCGCCGACCGTCGCGACGCGAACGGTGTCCGATCCCGCCGCAAAGACGCGCGGCGCCGAGGCCGCCAGCGTGGCGCCGGCAACGGCGGAGGTGTGGAGAAACGACCGGCGGGAAAGACTCTGCTCGTTCATGTGGGCTCCTTCGAATTCCATCGATCCTCGACGAACCGTATCGGGCGGCCGGGCCACACATGCGTCCCGGCGCCGACCGCGCCGCAGAATCACCTTTTTATCTTTCCGAATCAAGTGCCGGGTGTTTCCGCTGGACCATCCGATCGCGGACGGTCATGATGCCGCCCATTCGGGTTCGAACATGGGATTCCATACCGGAGGACGAACGATGAGCCGGATGCGTGACACTGCCGCGAACTTCCCCCCCCTTCCCCGCCGCGATTTCCTCGCCGGCCTTGGCGCCCTCGCCGCCGGCACGGCCCTTGCCCAGGCCCCGGCGCCGGCCGCCGCGGGACCGAAGCTGAAACTGGGACTCATCGGCTGCGGCGGACGCGGCGCATGGATCGGCAAGCTGTTCCAGGCGGACGGCGGCTACGAGGTGGTCGCAGTGTCCGACTACTTCGCCGAGCGCGCCAATGCGGCCGGCGAGCCCCTGGGCGTTCCGGCGGAGCGGCGGTTCACAGGGCTGGACGGCTACAAGCGCGTGCTCGACGCCAAGCCCGACGCGGTCGCCATCATCACGCCGCCCTATTTCCACCCCGAACAGGCGCGCGCCGCGGTCGAGGCCGGCGTCCACGTCTATCTCGCCAAACCCGTCGCCGTCGACGTCCCCGGCTGCCACAGCATAGCGGAATCCGGACGGCTGGCCGCGCAGAAGAAGCAGTGCTTCCTCGTCGACTTCCAGACACGCATGGACCCGTTCTACCGCGAGGCCGTCAAGCGCGTGCATGAAGGCGCGATCGGCAAGATCGCATTCGCGGAGTCCTACTACCATTGCGGCCGGCTGAACCGGAAGGACCCGGTCGACGAGTCCGCCGAGAGCCGGCTTCACAACTGGGTGTTCGACAAGGCGCTCTCGGGCGACATCATCACCGAGCAGAACATCCACACGCTCGACGTCCTGAGCTGGATCATGAACGGCGTCCCCGTTCACGCCTTCGGCACCTGCGGACGCAAGGTCCGCGTCGACGTCGGCAACTGCTGCGACTACTTCACCCTGCACATCCTCTACCCCGACCAGGTCGGCGTCACCTTCAGCTCCCGCCAGTTCGACGGCCACGGATCCAAACCGGACGGCATTGTCGTGCGGGCGTTCGGCGACCAGGGCGTGCTGGAGACGGCCTACGGCGGCAACGTCCTGATCCGCGGCAAGAACTTCTTCCGCGGCGGCGCCTCGCCGGGGATCTACAAGGACGGCGCGATCGCCAACATCGCCGAGTTCCGCCGCTGCATCGCGGCCGGCGACACCGCCAACCCGACCGTGGAGCCGAGCGTGCGCAGCAACCTGCTCACGATCCTCGGGCGCGAAGCCGCCTACACCGGCGAGCTCGTCTACTGGGAGAAGCTCGTCAAATCCGACAAGCGCGTCGAGGCCGACTTGAAGGGACTGAAGGCCTGACCCGTCGCCTGCCCCGCGCCCGGCGAGTGTCCCGGACAGGGGTCCTGCGACGCGGCAAGAAGGTGTCGAGTGGCAGGTGTCGAGTGTCGGAGCCGTTCGATGCCGTTTTGGTCACTTCCGTGGCGACGCCTTTCACGGTCGCGCACTGCCCGGCCAACCAGCGAACCCGGGTCACGCCCCAACCCTGTCTCCAGTCCACCATCCGCAAGCCCCGACCTTAAGAGACATCATCCGGTTGCTTCAGATTCGTGCGGATGCGTTCCTGCCAGGGCACATCTCCGATTCATGCACATGATCATGCGGGCGCCAATCGGAAGCTGCATGGCTACCTGGATCCATCGAACAGCCGGGCCGCTGGCCCGGACGAACGGGAAGCCCGTGCGAGCGTCTTCGTCATCGCTGCACCGGAGATGCGCCCTTCCTGCTAACCAGTATCCGGTTCCGCTTGACATGTTATCGCGCTACCTGGACAATAGATCTCGTTCAGGTTGGCCCGCTGAAAGGAAACTAGTGCAAATTGCATCCATTTGGAGGCCAATAGGAATCTTGGCCGCGTTGTCCTTCGTGTGCGGCACAGCGCAGGCGCAGTACACGTCGTCAGTGCGAACCAACATCATTGATGGCGTGGTCTCCAACTGGCAGGGGGGATACGTTGTTTCACTGCAGGGGTCCATGCAAAGCCCCACTTGCTATCTCATCGTCACCAATGGTGGGCGACTAACATCCGCCGGGGGGTACATAGGTACCAACATGGGTATTGGCTGCTCAGCGACAATTGTGGGTGCGGGTTCGCTCTGGAGCAATAACGGGCCGATTGAGGTCGGCGGTGGAACCGGCAGCGGCGGTGGCAATTCCATGAGCGTGCTGAGTGGTGGATTGGTCACATGCTCGACCCTCTATGTCGGTGGTGTCAGTCTTGGAGGCGCCCCAAACAGCAGGGTCACGGTCAGTGGAACAGGCTCAGTTCTGGTGGCGGAAACTGGCATTCGAGTGGGAAGGAGCAACGGGAACACTCTGGTCGTTGAACGAGGCGGTGCGTTGCTGGCGAATGGTGGGATTGCGATTGGCGTCGATGCGTATGCTTTCGCCAACAACTCCGTCAAATTGAGTGGTTCCAGCTGCATCGTCAATGCTGGAATCACGGTGGGGTACAACCATGGCAGCACCCGGAACTCACTCACGATGCTGGACGGCGCAAGACTTGATGGAAACCTCACGGTCGGAGGGCAAACTGCCGATGGAGGCTACAATTCCGTCTCGTTCGGTACGGGTTGCTCGATGCAAGGGGATATCGTGCTGCAGGGTCATGATAACGGCATCTCTTTTGCAGCCGGGTCTACCGCCAATTGCAGCAGAGTGTACTCCTCCGCCCAAGGACTCAATAATTCACTAAGCTTTCAAGGTGTTCTGAATGTCGCCGATCTGGAGTTGGGTGTTGGCACGATGCAATGCAATGTCATTAATATTGGAAGATCCATTACATTGGGCTCCGGACAAGTTGGCGGCACTTATACCTCCGCCAGTCTGACACTCCATGATGCAAGCATACCGGATGTCATCTTCAACGGCGGAAGCAGTCTGACACTATATGGGACCAACCGGTTGATCGGAGCGGGAAACAGGATCAACCTTCGTGATGGCAGCATCAGCCTGCTAGCCCACAGTTCTCTGACCGTGCAGCAACTGGTCATGGATGAGGGCTGCTTGTCCATTGGCGATTCCAGCAGCGTCCTCATCAACTACCTGCAGGTTACCAATTTGGCGCAGAAGGGGGACGTAGTCTTTACGGGAAGCGGGGCCACCCTGACTCTACAGGGCTCCAGCATGATAAGGTCCGATCTGAATGTCGGGAATAATACTCTCCATCTTGGGGGTACTCATTCCATGAAGAATGACCTCACGGTCGGTATCGGAGGACACCTTCTTCTCAATGGGGCCGATCTGTCGCTTGATAATCAGTACAGCCAATTCACCAGCAGTGGGGAGATGGTTATGGATCAGGGTTCCTCCGTCAACGGAGGCGCGAAAGTAACGATCACGTCGCTGACCCTAATGGATAGCAGTTCGCTAACCCCGTTCGGACCCTTGGTTGTGGGTGGGTCCAGTAATGTCATATTGGTGACCGGGTCGTCGAGGATGGGTTGGGGGCCTTCATGTTCGATGAGTGGCCATTACAATTCGATGACCCTGGCCGATGGCGGCTATGTCAGCGTACTTAATGCCTCCGCACATGTCTTGGGAAGCAACAACACAATTACGGTCACCGATCCCGGCTCCTCCTTGGGCAAAGGCAACTTGGCTGCGAAACTCATCCTGGGAACGGGTACCAACGGGAATTTCAATCAAGTGATCGCTACCAATGGCGGAGATGTACTGCTCAACTATGCGTATATTGGCTCAACCAACGGCAACAACAACGCCGCGCTGATCGCCGGCACGGGTTCGATGTGGAGCAACAACTATCTCTATGTCGGTCATTCAGGAGACAGTAATACCTTCCTTGTTGCCGACGCGGCCCGGATGATCGGGATCATTGATTCGCACATCGGCTGGAGCAGTAATGCACGCTACAACAGGGTCACCGTCCAAGACGCAGGTTCCGTCTGGACCAACCGCGGAAAACTCTATGTCAGCTATGCAGGAAAGGACAACTCGCTGATCGTAAGCAACGGCGGCAGCCTGGTGGTACAGGGGAGTTGCTTTGTCGGCTTCACGAATGGCAGCCGCGGCGCGATAACCCTTGACGATGCCACCGGGTCCTTTGCCGGCGGCCTGTACGTGGCAACCAATTCGCTCGCCACGGGCACCGTGACGGTCGTCAACGGCGGCATCCTGGAGGTTGCCTCCAACCTGGTCATCGGCACGCGAGGCTCGCTGATCGCGAAGGATGGCGGCACACTCCGCCTGCTCTCCAATGCTGCGGTCAGCGTATCCGGCGGCTTGGTAGTGACGAACGCCACGCTGGAATTCTCCGGCATAAGCACGAATGCAACTCCTTTCCGGCCGGGGATCACGTTCAAGAACGGCACAACCCTCAAATGGTCCGGCGATGACGCCACTTTCGGCAATCATGCGGTCACCAGCGGCGGCCTGAACCTTGACCTCCCCTCGGGTGCGGGAGGGGTGGCGGCCATTGTCGATAACGCCAAGCTGGCGATTGGCGGTGGTTCAGGCGCTTTCCATATTGGCAGCAACAACGTGGCGTCTTTGCTGATTGCCAACGGGGGACAAGTCACCAATGGAATTTCACATATCGGCTATCGGGCCGGTGGAGGTAGCAGCGTCGCCACTGTCTCCGGAACCGGCTCCGCATGGAACAACGGTAGCAATCTCTACGTCGGCGGCTCGAGCTCCGGCAACTGGCTCTCGATCGCCAACGGCGGTGCCGTGAACAACACCTACGGCTTTATCGGCAGCAACGCCACATCCAAGGGCAACACCGTCCTGGTGACCGATGGCGGTTCGGTCTGGAGCAACCGAAGCGACTTGAATGTGGGTTACTATGGTTCGGGCAATACACTCGTGATCTCCAACGGCGGCACTGTATTCAACAGAATCGCCTGGATCGGCAACCATCCCGGTTCCAGTAACAACACAGTGACGATCACCGGTGTCGGCTCATCGTGGAACAACAGCAGCAATCTCTTCGTAGGCTATGCCGGGATCCATAGCATGCTAAAGCTGAACAATGGCGGCTCCGTGCGTGTGAACGGCGCCGGCCTCATTGGATATGGGAATGCCAGCCGTGGGACTTTGACCCTTGACGGAGCCAGCGGGTCGTTTTCCGGCGGACTGTATGTGGCAACCAATGCGTTCTCCACCGGTGTCGTAACCGTGGCCAATGGAGGCCTATTGGAGGTATCCGCCAACCTTGTCATCGGCATGCATGGCATGCTGATTGTGCAGGATGGTGGCACGCTCCGGCTTGTCTCCAATGCTTCCGTCAGCGTATCAGGCAGCTTGGCTGTGACGAACGCCACGCTGGAATTGGCCGGTGCAAGCGCCAATGCAACCCCCTTCCGCCCGGGGATCACGTTTCAGGACTGTACGACCATCAAATGGTCCGGCGATAACGGCAACTTCGGCAATCATGCAGTCACGAGCAGCAGCCTGAACCTCGTCTTGCCATCGGGCGCGGGGACGGTGGCTGCCATTGTCGATAACGCCAGATTGACGATCGGCGGTGGTTCGGGTGCTTTCTATATCGGCAGCAACAATGTCGCCTCCATGCTAATTTCCCATGGCGGACAGGTTGCCAATGGAAATGGCTATATCGGCTATGGCGTCAGCTCCACCAACAATGCCGCAACCGTTTCGGGCATAGGCGCGATTTGGAGCAACAGCAATGTGCTCTATGTTGGCTACTCTGGATCCGGCAACACGCTGACGATTACCAACGATGGAGTGGTTGTGGCGAATAGCCTCGTTATCGGCTCGAACGCCGGTTCGATCAGCAATCTACTGCTTGTTACGGGCATTGGATCTAAACTGATTGTTACGAACAGCTCGAATACCGGTTCAATCAACGTATCCAGTGGGATGTTCGAATTGGAGGATGGTGGATCTGTCGTGGCCGATCATCTCTATGCAACCAATGGTGCGGCCAGCCAAATATCCATGAAAGGGGGCTCCTATCGATTCGGATCGATGCATATTTCCGGTGGCGCGCCGCTCAATATCGGCAAAGGCACCGTGACGCTGTCCGGGACGGGATCTTTCAGTGCCGGCGTAGTCATCGCAAGCGCCGGTACGCTGACGTTGGGGATCTCGGGGTCTCTGGGCAATACCCCTGTCACCATTTTCGAAGGTGGAGCATTGGATGTGAGCCGTCTGACCAGTGGCTATACCATGACCGTCGGCCAAGCCGTGACGAATAACGGACTAATTGCGGGTGATTTGACAGTCGGCTTCGGCGCCATCATTCAGGGTGGAGGCTCGTTTCAAGGCAGTATCACCAATTCATCCGGGGGAACGATTCACCCCGGTTGGCCAACCACCACGCAGTACTATCAGGATTTGGCATTGGTTGGCGACTCGACCAACACGTTCGATATTGCCAGTTCGGCTAGCCACGATATGATAGTGATTACCAATGGCCTGAGCCACGCTGGAGGAGCAGGCCGATATCCGCAACTGAGATTGAACCTGAACGGAACTGGAGATGATGCGTGGTTGCAGGAACCCAATAGGGATCAAGCAATCGTCCTGTACAATAATATTTCCATCGCTTCAATCCCTTGGGGCTGTGATGACCAGGTATTTCAATTACATGACTTTGGCTTAGGTGAGGAGCTCAACAGCAACGGTGTACTACTAACCAACGGCACCACGTTCTGGGTTGATGGAGGAAGCGGAGCGGCGAATTGCTTCACGATTGACTACAATTATGTGGCTGGTAATGATGGCGTCCCTAATGACATCGCATTGATCGCAGTTCCGGAACCAAGCAGTATAGCCGCACTGTTCGCGGCGGGATTATGCCTGTATATCCGCCGTCGGATTCGCTGTGCGTTCCGGAGCAACCGGCCATCCGTTCCGCGAGGCCGCTCAGGTAACGGCCCTAAGGTTGGCGACACCGGAGATGTGTAGTGGGGTGTAGTGTCGTTACTGTGGAAGGCGGCGGCCACCTAATGCTCGCGTTCCACATCCATCTTTCACCCTCCGCGTGGAAGCAGCACGTCGATGGGGCGCGTGTCAGCCGACAACGTGGCCGGACGGCCTCCTCACTCCGCCTCCGCGATTCCGAGTTCCTTCAGCACGCCGCGGAGCCAGGCGAGGGACTTCTCGATCATCGGACCGCCCTGCCCTTCGCACTCCATGCTGAGGACGCCCGTGTAGCCGCTGTCGCGCAGGATCGCGAGGCACTGCTTGATGTTGTCCGCGTTCACGCCGTCGCCCAGCGCGCAATGGCTCACGGCGATCCCGGTCATCCCGCCGCGAACGGCCTTGGCAAGCGACTCGGAAACGTCCTTGATGTGGACGTGGCTCACCTTCCCGATGAACCGTTTCAGAAAGGCGACGGGATCCTGCCCGGCGATGTAGGTGTTGCCGGTGTCCATGTTCATCCGCAGGTACGGGCTGTCGCAGAACGCGAGCATCCGCTCCATCATGTCCGGCTTCGTCGTGAAGTAGCCGTGCGGCTCGATGTTGACGATGACCTTGTGGGCCTCGGCCACCTCGATGATCTGCGCGTACTCCGACTTCATCAGGTCCATCGCCTGCGGGTCCTTGAGGCCCTCGGGCGCGTGCAGGCCGTCGGTCGTGTCGACATGGGTGCACCCGGCCAGTTTCGCCCACGCGATCGACTTCATGACGTAGGGCACGCCCCGCAGCGGCCCGTCCTTGCCGGACAGCGGGAACGCCGCATCGACCTGCGAGAACCGCACGCCGTACTTCTCCATCTTCTGCCGCAGCAACTCCGGGTCCTCGTAAAGCGCGACGTGCGGCTGGTAGCCGAGGCCATGGATCCAGCTCACGCCGTCGATCAGCCCGCATTCGATGTAATGCACGCCGTTCTTCTGCGCCCACTTCAGGCAGTCCTCGAAGCTCTTGTACGAGGAGTTGAACGCGTCCGTATGGAATCCGATCTTCATGGCTCCCGCTTCCTTTCTCCCGGCCTCCGCCGCACCACTCCCGCCCGTCGCCGAGAGCACCGCGCCCGCCGCCGCACCCGCCACCACGAACTCGCGCCGTGTCATGCCCGTCGTCATGATTTCAATCCCTTCAGGTTCGCCTCGATCACGCGGTTCTCCTTGATCAGTTCGTCCATCGTCAGACAACCCCGCCGGGCCGCGGCCTCGCGACCGAGGATCGCCGTCAGGGTGCCGTCGACCGCGCGCTGCGCCGACACCGTGTCGAACGGCCCCACGCAGATGCGACGGTGGAACTCGGCGATGTTGCGCGCGACGCCGTCCTTGAAGACGCTGCCAATCTCGCCGACGTAGTTCTTCGGCCCCCCGCGCAGGTACGCCTTCCCGGCCTTGTACTGCAGGGACACGGTGGCGGCGGTTCCAAAGACCTTCGCCGACAGCGTCGTGAGATCGTCCCAGTTGTTGTCGAGCGCCTGCGTGACGTGCGTCCAGCAGGGTCCCCCGGCGAACTCGTAGATCACGGCCAGCGTGTCGGTGCGATCGCCGTGCGGCTCGGGACGGCACGTGCGCGAGTGGCCGCACGCGCGCGCCGGTCGCTGTCCGAGCAGCCAGACCAGCGCATCGAGGATGTGGATGTCGTACGAGACGATCGTGTCGCCGCTGAGCGCGGTATCGGACAGCCACACCTGCCCCGTGAGGCGGCTCTCGAGGGTCGCCCCCAGCGGCGGGTCCGGCCACGCATGCCAGCCGAAGCCGAACGACAGAACATGCGTCAGCGCCCCGAGCCCGCCGTCGCGCACGCGCGCCGCCAGCTCGATCATCACCGGGTCGGTCGGAAGCTGGTAGTCGACCTGCAGACATCGCTTCTTCGCCGTGCATACGCGTCCAGCCTCGCCGATCGCCAGACAACCGGGCACGTCGACGGCGACGGGCTTCGCCATGTAGACGTGCAGGCCCGCATCGGCCGCAGCCCTGGCCTGCTCGGGATAGAAGTACGGCACGTCCTCAATCGCCACGGCCTCGACGCCGCTATCGATGAGCCGCTTGTAGCCGGACAGGCCGCTGAAACACCGCGACGGGTCGACGCCCATCTTCGTCCCGGCGGCGCGCGCGACATCCTCGAAGTAATCCGCGACGGCATGGATCGCAAACCCGCCGTGATCCTGCATCATCTGCGCGATCCACTTCCCCCGCCCGCCGCATCCGACCAGGCCGATGCGGACCTTCCGGTCGTGCACCGGCAGCTTCGCAGGCGGCGCGTTCGTCTCCGCCACCGGCGCCGCGATCGCAGCCAGCGGCAGCGCCGCCCCCAGCGCGCCGCCCAGAAAGCCGCGACGGCTGATCCCCCCGCCCGCTCCGACATTGCCTTCGTTCATGCTCCGTCCTCCTACCGTTTTCGAAACTCCTCCCACGCCGACACGGCCGCCGCATCGGCCATGTCGCGCCCGACCACGAGCCGCACCACGGCGGACACCGACTCGCCCGGCCCGAGGTCGCGCCCGAACAGCGAAAGGTAGAGCGAGCGGTGCGCCTCCGCCCCGTGCGGCGTCAGCACGGCGAAACAATCCTCCGGGCGTGCCATCACAAGGGCCGTCCGGCCCATGGAAGCGTCGCGCCGCAGGCCCAGCGGTGCCGCCAGCGGCTGACGGATCGTCCACTCGACCGGGTGTGGCGGACGCATCCACCGACCGTCGCGCACGATCGCCATCGCGGCCTCGTCACGCGGGAAGGCCTGCCAGACGCCCGACGCCTCGTCCGCCGCAACGAACGCAGAGCCCTCCGCAGTTCTGGCGAACACGCGCGATTCGGCGAAACCGTTGAAGTACGAGGCGACGAAGACCTCCATCCTGCGCAGCCCGCGCTTCGCGGTCAGCGTCGTCTCCAGGTCCAGTGTCGACGGCGTCCGCCACCGGTAGACCGCGCGCAGGTCGAACGGGTGCGCCGCATCCGCCGGACAGATCGCCTCGACGGCGCCGTCGGACAGCACGCGCGCCGCGCCGCCGGTCCAACTCCATCCGTCGGGGTAGCGGGTGTCCGAGTCGAGCAGGCGGTAGAATCCGAGAACCCCGTTGCGCCCTGCGAGATTCGTACCGGTGGCGATGTCGACCAGCTCCGTCAGCCCGGTCGGACGCCCCCCGCCGCGCAACACGCCGCGCAGTTCACCGGTATCGAAACGGAACTCCGCGCCGGCCGCCTCGAAGCGCAACCCTGTCTGCCCGTCGGCGATGCAGGTCTGCACCCAGCCCATCCCGGCGAGAGCACCGACAGCCGCCGATCGAATCCATCGGTTCATGCCTACTCCGCCTTCAGCCCCGCCGCCCAAGCGGTGCCGCGACGGTAGAGGTCGCCGACCGCCTTCGCCTCGAACGCCTTCGCGTCGTGGCCGAGCGCGCAGTGGACGACGCGTCCCTTCCCGTACTCCAGCACGAAGGCCATCGGATAGACCTTGGCGTCCACCTTCGACGTCGACGTCGCGAGCACGCGGATCGGCGTGGCGCCGTCGAGGCACGTGTAGAGTTCGTCCTCGGTGTCGAAGTCGGCAAGCCCGGCCGTAACCGGATGATCGCGGTCTGCGATGACCACGCGGAACGGGCCGCGCGGGTCGTGACCGCGGAGCTTCGGGTTCCAGACCCGGCCCGCCATCTTCACGAACTCCGGCCACCCCTGGAACGCGCCGCTGGCAAAGTGCACGAGCACGAGGCCGGTGCCGTTCGACACCGCGGCCCGGAGGTTCTCCTGAGCGGCTGCGCCGGGACCGGGATCCTCCCAGTTCATGTAGTGGAGAACGATCGCGTCGACGCCCTTCAGGTCCGCCGCGCCCCACGCCTTGGGATCCTCGGACACCTCCACCGCCAGACGGGCGTCCGCCGCGATGGCGTCGCACAGCAGCGGCGCGGTGATCTTCCACTTGTGCAACTCGAGTCCCGTCGCCAGAAGCACGCGCTTGCGCGGACCGGCCGTGACCGGGGGCTGCGGGGATGCCGCGACCGGCGCGGCGCCGGCGGGCCCGGCGTCGATCAGCCACGCCTCGCCGACGACCACGTTGCCCGCACCTTCGCGACGCACCCCGATCCGGATGTCGCCATCGGCGCCGGGCAGGTCGATCGCAACCCGGGTCGGACCCTTGCCCGCGCGGCCCGAAGGCAGATCGGTCGGCGACAGGGCACGGTCGCGCATGACCCACACCGACTGCTTCCGTCCGTTGCCGTCGAAGTCCCACCACGCCAGCACCAGCCGGTACGCCCGCTTCGCGTCGAGGCCCATCACCTGGATTGCGACCTCCGAGTCGGAGAACGCGACCGAGGCCGACGGCACGTCCGCTGCGGCCGCCGCTCCATCCCAGAAGTACGGCCGCGCGCCGCCGATCTTGAGCCGCTGCGGGGCCTCGGGCGACTCCGTCTCGGGGCCGCAATCGAGATAGGCCGCAAGCGTCTCCCCCGCCGGCAACGCCTTCGCGATCTCCGCGACATGCGCGGCTCGGTCGGCGGGCGACATCGTCTTCGCGGACGTCTGTCCCTTGGCCTCGCGGATCAGCGCACGTGCCTGCGGCTCCGCGGGGGGGCCGGGTTTTAGCGCGACAAGGTCCGCCATGGCCGCTTCGACCGCCGGAGCGTCCTGACGCATGAGTCGTTTTGCGATGGCCACCGCCGCCAGCGCGGCCTCGGCGGCGACATCCTTGTCCCTCGCCAGATCAACCGCCATCCGCATCGCAACCGGGCCCGACACCTGTCCGACCGCGCCGCACAGGGCACGGCGGCTCTCGATGTCCGCCGCAAGCGGCACGGCGTTCGCAAGCCATTCCATGGGTTTCGGGGCGGAAGGCGCCAGCCGGAGGACGCCGCGCAGCGCCAGGACCCGGTGCACCGGCGAGGGAGCGTCCTTCGCCAGCGCCATCAGATCGGGCAAGGCATCCGCGTCCGCCCAAGCCGCCAACGCCCGGACCGCGGCATCGTGGACAGCCTCCGTTTCGCTGCCGGCCCGCGCGCGAACTGTGGCCAGTGCATCGGGACCACCCAATCCCGCCAGCACGCGAAGCAGCGCCGCGGATGCATCCGCTTGGAGATCCTTCTCGCCCAACGTCGCCGACACGGCCGTCCGCGTCCCGGCGTCCTCCCCGGCACGGCGGCCGATCGCGATGATGGCGAGTTCGATCTCCCGGGCCGCCGGCATCAACGCAGTGCGCAGCGCCCCGACCAACGCGGGGACCTCCGCGGGCGTGCCCATCGTCGACAAGCCCCGCGCAGCGGCGGCCTGCACGGCGACGTTCGTCGTGCCGAGTTCCCCCGCCAACATGGCCGCTGCCCCGGCGCTGCGACGCGCCACGGCCGCCTCGATCAGGACAACGCCGGTCTGGCTGTCCGACCGGCCCACGCTCGAGAGGATGGCGTCGTCGGCCTTCGGATCACGAAGGTTCGTCAGCGCCTCGACGGCGGCCTTGCTGCCGCAAGCCGCGGACGCCGCAAGGCACTCGACATCCTCCGCCGTTCCCAGCACACCGAGCGCCCGTGCCGCCGCCTCGCGGACCTCGCCATCCGTATCGCGGAGCAACGGCCGCACCGAGGGCAGAACCGACGCGTCGCCACGCAGCGCGAGGGCGTCGAGCATCAGCGCCTTGCGGACCGACGCGAGTGAACCCATCTTCGCTGACAAGGCGCGAACACAGGCGGCATCCGCCGTCTGCGACAGGATCCCGATCGCCGATGCCGCCACAAAATCGTCCGGGCCGGCCGCAGCCGCCAGCAGGTCCGCCGCAGCCCCCCCGGCATCGATTCTCGCCAGTGCGGACAGCGCCGCGACCTGCTCGGCAGGCGAACCACCCGCCCTGACCACCGGCTGCGCCAGCGACAGGGCCGTCGCGCAATCGCCGCCAGCCGCGAGTCGAACGGCGCACTCGAGTTTCGCTTCGCGCGCGGCAGGACCGGTCGCATCCGCAAGCGCCCCCGCCGAAGCCTTCGTGCCGTGCGCGCCGAGCGCCCGCACCGCAGCCTCCGCCGTCGGTCCGTCGGAATCGCGCACCAGCTTCGCCAGCGCAGGAACCGCGGCGGCCTCACGACGCGCCGCAAGCGAGTTCATCACGCCGATCCGCGCGCGACCCGAAAGCCCCGGCAGCGCATCGATCAGCGCCTTTCCGGCCGCGGGATCCGGGATCATCTCCAGCGCCAGCCGCGCCGCGTCCGAATGGCGCTGATCCGCAAGAAGGCGTGCCAGCGCCGGCACCTCGGGGGCGGCGCCGACCCGACCGAGTTCGCGACACAAGTACGCCATCGCATCCGGCTTCGTCGCCACATCGCCCAACGCCGCAGCCAACTCGGCCGCCAGATCCGCCCGCGCCGCAGGATCATGCATGACCTTGATCGCGTGGGCCTCCACCGCCTTGACCGGCTTCAGCGAGGCGCCGGTCTCGTAGGCCTGCAGTGCCTTTAGCGATTCCGTCACTTCCGGCAACACCGCCGCCAGAACCAGGTGCGATGACGCCAATACCAGCGCCACCGCAACGCACCGCATCCCCCGGCCGCGAGAACCCCGACACCCGACACCCGACACGTGACACTTCATGGCACCCTCACAACGTCCACGGGCTGCGATAGCCGCGGGACAGCATCCGGTTGGCCGCATCGTCGTTCTCAAACCGTTCCGCCGCCCAGTTCCAGACCATGGGACGGCCGGTCCGCGTGGCAATGTCCGCGACCAGCGTCGCGGTCGTCGCCCGGTGGCACGCCTCGGCCGGGGCCACCGGCTCGCGACGCGTGCGGATGCAATCGAGGAAGTTGAGCTGGTGCTCCTTCGAGACGTAGAGGCGTTCGTCGGACGGCTTCAGCACACTCTCCAGCAACGAGGCCGGCTCGGCGCGAATGCCCCCGCGGACGACATGCACCCAGCCCTTGTCGCCTTCGAAACGCACCCCGTGTCCATACTTCGCCTCGCCGTCGGATGAGAAGTCCAGCAGCACGCCCCCCGGCTCGCGCAGCCGCGTGTGCCATGCGTACGAGACGTCGCCGTCGCCCTCGTCCGGGAACGTCGCCGTCCCTTCGACCTCCAGCTTCGACGTCGCCAGCGCCGGCGCACCCCAGAGCGCGATGTCGACGTGGTGCACACCCCAACTCTGGATCCAGCCCGCGCAGTAGTCGCTGGCGAAGTACCAGTTGTAGGTGCAGAGCCCTTCGCGGTACGGCTTGAACACCGCCGGACCGAGCCACAGATCGTAGTTGAGATCCCCGGGCACAGGAGCCGCCGGCAGCACCCCGAGCGCCCGTCCGCCGGGCACGCCGACCCACGCGGTGTGAACCTTGCCAAGGTAGCCGTTGCGGGCCAGTTCGCAGGCGAAGCGGAAGTTGCGGTCCGAGCGCTGCTGCGTCCCGGCCTGGAACACGCGCCCGGTCCGCTTCACCGCCTCGCACACGGCACGCCCCTCGGTGACCGTGAGCGAAAGCGCCTTTTCGCAGTACACGTCGCGCCCCGCCCGCATCGCATCGACCGACATCTTCGAGTGCCAGTTCTCCGGGGCCGTGATGATGACCGCGTCGACGTCGTCCCGCGCCAGCACCTCGCGGTAGTCCTGCACCGCCGCGCAGCCCGAACCGGCGGCCGATCCGTAATGGCCGTCGACCAGTCCCTTGATCTTCTCCGCCTTCGACCGGAAAACGTCGCACACCGCCGCGATACGGACCTGGCCCACCGGCAGCAGCGCACGGATGTGCGCCGGCCCGCGGTCGCCCAGCCCGATCACGCCGATCCCGATGCGGTCATTGGGCGCCACGATCCCGCCGCGACCCAGCACGCGCGACGGCAGCACCCACGGTGCCGCCAGCGTTGTCGCCGCCGCCCCCAAGAACCGGCGCCGGCCCATGCGCACGCCGCCCGACGTTCGGATTCCGCTCACGCTCCGCCTCCCTTCCCCCCGCGGCGTGCTGCCGCGGGCTTTGCACCATACTGACGGGTATGCAACCAAGGTCCACCGACCACCGCTTCGAACAGGCCCGCGGCCACCGCGGCCTGCTCGGCCGGATCCGCGATGTGCGGCTCGAAGGTCGCGCGGAGCTTGAGCCCCTCCATCGCCTCGAGCATAAGGTCCACGCGTGGCCGCGCATCGCCCGGCGGCACAGCCCCGGCGGCCTGCGCCGCGGCGACGAGGCCGAGGTAGAACTCGCGCACGGTGTCGTAGAACTGGGACCAGCTCGATCTCACGGCGGCATCGGACTGCATCAGCGCGAAGAGGCCCGTTGTGAAGCGGCGGTTGGCCGGATCGGCAACGCAGGAGCGCACGCTGAAGTCCAGCGCACGCCGCAGCCGGTCCCTGGGATCCGTCAGCGGGGCCAGCGCGGCATGCACCTGGCCCTGCCAGCGGCGGTAGTAGTGGTTGCAGGCGGCGAGGATCAACTCCTGGCGCGAGCCGTAGTGCCAGTAGAGGCTGCCCTTGGTGACCCCGGCATGCGCGGCGATCTCGTCGAGGTTCGCGCCTTCAAGCCCCTCGCGCGCGAAGAGATCGAATGCGCTCTTCCCCAGCCGCTCCGCCATGTCCGACCGCCGGGCTGCCATACGCACGACCATACCGATGCGTATGGGATGGCGTCAAACCGGAATACGACCGGGCTCAGCGGCCGAGCATGAGGAAATAGCCGGCGAGGAGTACGAAGGACACAACGGCCTCGGCCACGGCGATGCGTCCGATGGGGATCTTGGGAACGGCCCGGCGCCAGTAATCCAGACCGAGCAGACCGACAAGGGCGTCCACGGCCAGGGCAACGCCCAGCCAGAAGACGACCGTTCTCACGGCTGCGGCCCGTCCGTCGCCGGAGCCCCCACCTTGGGAAGCAACCGTGCGGCCAGATCGGCCTTGAATGCGTCGACCCCTTCGCCGGTCGCCGCCGCCATCTCCATCGGCGTCACGCCGGTGCGGGCGACGAACTCGGCGAGGAACTGGCGCGACTCCGGGACATCCATCTTGTTCGCCACGGTCACGAACTCGCGCCCCGCGAGATCCAGACTATAAAGCTCGAGCTCCCGGCGCAGGCTGAAATAGTCGTCCGCCGGATGCCTCGCATCGGTCCCGGACATGTCGATCAGCAGGACGAGGAACCGCGTGCGCTCGATGTGCCGGAGGAAATCGTGGCCGAGGCCGACGCCCTGGTGGGCGCCCGAGATCAAGCCGGGAATGTCCGCGATGCGGAGCGTCCGGTAGTCGTCGTACTCGATGATCCCGATGTTCGGATGCAGTGTGGTGAACGGGTAGGACGCCACCTTCGGCCGAGCATGGCTCACGCGCCCGATCAGGGTCGACTTGCCCGCATTCGGAAACCCGACGAGTCCGATGTCGGAGATCAGCTTCAGTTCGAGGCGGAGCTTGCGTTCCTCGCCCTCGACGCCCGGCGTGCATTCCCGCGGGGCCTGGTGCGTCGACGTTGCGAAATGCATGTTGCCGAGGCCGCCCTTGCCGCCCTTCGCCACGACGAGTTCCTGCCCGGGGGTGAGGATCTCGCCGACCCACTCGTCGGTGAGGAGATCCCGGATCTCGGTTCCGCACGGAACCTTGACGATGCAATCGTCGCCGGCGTGTCCGTACATCTGCTTGCCGCGACCGTTCTCGCCCGGCTGCGCGCGGTGGTTGGGCTGGTAGTAGAGATGGAGGAGCGAATCGACGTCCTTGTCGCCGACGAGGATCACATCCCCGCCATAGCCGCCGTCGCCGCCGTCGGGCCCGCCGTAGGGGATGTACTTCTCGCGGCGGAACGTCGCGACGCCGTTTCCGCCGCCGCCGGCGCGCACGTGGATCTGAACGCGGTCGATGAAGTTCGGAGCTTTCATGGGGCCTTGGCGGATGGCCGCGAGACCGGCGCGGCTGCCGCAAACGAAGCGGGCGGGCCGATGCCCGCCCGCTGGTGGACTGTCGAACCGTCCGTCAGGTCGCCGGGGCGGCGACGATATTCACGCGCCGGCCCTCGCGATCGAAAGCAACGGTGCCGTCGATCATCGCAAACAGCGAGAAATCGCGGCCCATGCCGACGTTGGCTCCCGCGGTGAATTTCGTCCCACGCTGGCGGACGATGATACTGCCCGCGGTCACAACCTGCCCGCCGTAGCGCTTCACGCCCAGACGCTGGCTGTTGCTGTCGCGGCCGTTCCGACTGGTGCCTTGACCTTTCTTATGTGCCATGGTCGTCTCTCCAAATCATCAGCCCGCACGGATCGCGGAGACCTTGACACTCGTCAGGCTCTGGCGGTGGCCGATCGTCTTCGTATAGCCCTTGCGGCGCTTCTTTTTGAACGAAAGAACCTTGCGGCCGCGGAACTGCTCGACAACATCGAGGTCCACGGCGGCGCCGGCCACGACCGGCGTTCCGACGGTCAGGGTCGTGCCGTCCGAGACGGCCAAAACGGTTTCCACCGTCATCTTCGCCCCGGCCACGGCATCCACCTTCTCGATATCGAGGGTGTCGCCCTTCTGAACGCGGTACTGTTTCCCGCCCGTTTCGATCACCGCATAGGGTTCCATTGGATCCACCTCGTCGCGCGCGATCCTGCGCGCAAAGCCAAGCATCCTAGGGGAAGCTTGCACGGATGTCAATCAGCCGCTTGTCATTTCCTTAAAATCGCAGGCGGCAAGTGCCCGCGCCCGTGCCACATCCCGGGCGATCTGGGCCTGGAGGGCCGCGGCATCGGGGAACGTCTCGTCGCCCCGCAGCCGTTCCAAGAATGCCACTTCGAGCGTGTGACCGTAGAGATCCCCCTCAAAATCCAAGAGAAATACCTCAAGCACCGGGTGGCCGCCGTGGCCGAAGGTCGGCCGGGTGCCGATGTAGCCGGCGCCGCCGGTCCGCCGCCCGTCATGAACCACCTGCACCGCATAGACGCCCGGCGGCGGGTGCAACTCCCGGAGGGCGTCGATATTGGCAGTCGGAAATCCCAGTTCGCGGCCGATCCGGCGGCCGGACTCGACGGTCCCCTCGACGCTGAACCAGCGACCGAGGAGGGCTGCGGCCCCGGCCATGTCCCCTGCGGCGACCGCCTGTCGGACGCGGGTGCTGGAGACCGCCGATCCGCCCCGCTCGACCGGGTCGACCAGGTCGACGGCGAATCCGTACCTGGCGGCGAGGCGCGACAGCAGGGCGGCATCCCCCGTACCGCGATGCCCAAACCGCCAGCCCGCACCGACCGCGATGCCGGCGAGTCGCGGAAGCCCCGTGGCGAGTTCGGCAACAAAGGCCTCGGGGTCGAGCCGGGCGAAGTCCGGCGTGAACTCGCGCACGAGACAGCCGTGGACTCCGAGACCGTCCAGAATGCGAAGTTTTGCCGGAAGCGGGGTGATGAGGGGCGGAGCCGACTCCGGCCGGAGCACACGAAGCGGGTGCGGGTCGAAGGTCAGCACCCATGCCTGCCCCCCGGCGGCGGCCGCCCGGGACTGCGCGGCCGCGATGACTCGCCGGTGGCCGAGGTGGATCCCGTCGAGAAAGCCGGCCGCCAGCGCAACCGGCCCCGCCTCGCGGGGCACCTCGGAGGCTTGTCGGACGACGCGCATCACGAGGGCGGGAGAAGGACGGTCAGCGGCAACAACCCGGCCACCAGCGCCTCGCGCGGGCCATTGAGAAGTTCATCGAGCGGACGGGCATCCGCCACCCGGAAGGCGCCCGAACCCGTCCGCCGGAGCGAATCGAGAATCGCACCACATCCGAGTTCGCGACCGATGTCGGCGCACAGGGTGCGCACGTAGGTACCCTTCGTGCAGCGCAGGCGGAACTGTGCCGACGGCGGGGTGAATCCCAGCAGGGAGAAATCGTACACATGGATGAGCCGCGCCTCCCGCTCGACGGTCTGACCCTTGCGCGCGAGTTTGTAGAGGGGCACGCCCTCCTTCTTGATGGCCGAGACCATGGGCGGCGTCTGCATCTGGTCGCCCTGGCGCTTCTCCATGGCTGCCCGCAGCGCGGCCTCGGTGACGCCCGAGGGATCCGCCTCCGCGGTCACGCGGCCGTCGGAGTCCTCGGAGTCGGTCTCGACCCCGAGACGGAGGGCTCCCTCATAAATCTTGTCGGCGCCCATGACACGGTCGGACACCTTGGTTCCCCGGCCGATGAGCAGCACGAGGAGCCCGGTCGCCATCGGATCGAGCGTGCCGCCGTGGCCGACCTTGCGGAACCGGAAGCGGCGTCGCACGGCATCGACGATATCGTGCGACGTCATGCCGCCAGGCTTGTCCACGAGCAACAGGCCGTCGGGATCGGGAATATCGGACGGCGGCGGACGGCGCATGTCAGGTCTCCTTGTCCGGATCCGGCGGCCGCGGAATCTCCGCAGCCTCCGGCGGACCATCCCCAGGGCCGACGGCCGTCTCCAATTCGGAAATCAGCGCGAGAACGTGATCCCCCTGTGCGATGGCAAGATCGCGCTCGAACCGGAAGACCGGTGTGTACTTCAATTGGACGGCGCGGTGGCAGAGATCCTGCAGCCGGCCGCGGTGGTGGTGCAGGCGCCGGAACACGCGGGCGGCCGCATCGTCATCACCCCGCACCGAGACGAACACGCGGGCCTGCCGCAGGTCCGAAGTGGTCTCCACACGCGTGACGGTGACCGCGGCAAAATCGAACGATTCGCCGGCCATCTCCCGGTACAGCGCGGTGGCCAGCTCCTGCTTGAGGAGCTCGTTGATGCGGGTCATCCGCTGGCTCTGCATGGGCACCCGCCTCCGGAACTACAGATCCTGGGCGATCTTCTGTACGTCGTAGGCTTCGATCACATCGCCCTCCTGGAATTCCCCGAAATTGTCCAGGCGGATGCCGCACTCCTGGCCGTCGCGGACCTCCGAGGCGTCGTTTTGGAACCGCTTCAACGAGGCCAATGCGCCGGCAAAGACGACCTCGCCCTGACGGCGGACCCGCGCGCGGGCGCGGGATGTGATCTTGCCGCCTCGCACGATGCAACCGGCGACAGCGCCCTTCTTGTTGATCTGGAAGACCTGCTTGACCAGCGCCTGTCCAAGCGGGATCTCCTTGATCAGCGGCTCGAGCAGCCCTGCCATGGCGCCGCGGACCTCGTCGATCAACTCGTAGATGATGCTGTAGTGGCGAATCTCGACGCCCTCGCGCTTGGCCACCTTCTCCACGCCCGTCTCGTTGGCCACGTGGAAGCCGATGATCACCGCGTTCGACGCCTTGGCCAGAAGCACGTCGTTGGCCGAGATGTTGCCGACGCCCGTCAGGATGACCTTCTGCGAGACCTTGTGGCTCTTGATCTCCGACAGGGCCTGCTGGATCGCCTCCAATGTCCCCTGCACGTCGCTCTTGAGCACGATCGAAAGCTCGATCTTCTTGGTCGCATCCGTCTGCGAGAGCAGGTCGTCCAGCGACATGCCCCGCCGCGGGGCCTGCAGTGTCTCCATGCGGCGCGACGCCATGCGTTCCTCGGAGAAAGCCTTCGCATCGCGGTCGTTCGCCACGACCTTGAATTCCGCGCCGGCCTCGGGCACCGCCGTCAGGCCCAGCATCTGGACGGCGTACGAGGGCCCCACCGTCCGGACCCGGACGCCGCGGTCGTTCTCGAGGGACTTCACGCGGCCCCAGTAGTTGCCGCACACCACCGCATCCCCGACCTGCAGCGTGCCGGACTTGACCAGCACGGTCGCCACCGGGCCGCTGCCCGGGGCCATGCGCGCCTCGAGGACGTAGCCCGTCGCCTTGCGGCGCGGCGTGGCCTTCAGGTCGAGCATCTCCGCCTGGAGAAGGATCATCTCGAGAAGGTCGTCGATCCCCTGCCCCGTCGCCGCGCTGACCGGCACGCAGACCGTACTTCCGCCCCAGTCGTCCGGTGCCAGACCGTTCTGCTGAAGCTGGCCCTTGACGCGCTCGAGATTCGCGCCCGGCAGGTCGATCTTGTTGAGGGCGCACATCGTCGTCACGTTGGCGGCCTTGGCATGCTGGATCGCCTCCAGCGTCTGCGGCTTGATGCCCTCCTCGGCCGAGATGACGATGACGGCGATGTCCGTCAGGTTCGCGCCCCGGGCGCGCATCTGCGTGAACGCCGCATGGCCGGGGGTGTCGATGAAGGTGATCCACCGGTCATGGAACTGCACCATGTAGGCGCCGATGTGCTGCGTGATGCCGCCGGCCTCGCCCGCGGCCACCTTCGTCTTCCGTATGTAGTCCAGCAGCGACGTCTTGCCATGGTCGACGTGGCCCATGAACGTGACGACCGGCGGACGCTGCACCAGCTCCTCCGGACGTTCGACGACTTCGACCTTGACCTCCACCTTCTTCTTCGGGGGGACCGGCTTCTCCTCCTGGACCTTCTTCTTGTGCTCCACCCGAATGCCGTGCTTGAGGCCGATCTGGTGCGCCACCCGGAACTCGAGACGCTCGTTGATCGAGGCGAACACGTTCATCCGCATCAGTTCGGCGATCATCACGTTCGGCTTCAGGTTCAGCTGAACAGCGAGATCCTTGACGATGATCGGCTCGCGCACGCGGATGACCGTGGGTTTGTCGCCCTCCGGGTCCGCCGCGACGGGCGCAGACTCCGGGGCGGGTGGCGCCGGAGGCGGCGTCTCCACGGGCTCGGGTGTTGCCGGTACATCCGGTTCCGCCGCGGGCGGCGGCTCGACGGCGGCTGTCGCAACGGCGGCGTCGTGGGCTACGGGGGCCGCCCCGAACATCACGCGCGCCTTGCGCACTTGGGTCATCGACGCATTGGCCGACGGATTGATGGAGATGTCCTCCCCGTCGGCGCGGAGCCGATCCATCAGATCCTTCGTCGAAACGTTCAGTTCCTTGGCCAGCTCATACATTCTCATGATTCAATTACACCGTGCTTTCGTTCGTACGCCGCTTCCGCCGCCCGGTGTACAGCCGCCGCCGCCGCCACATCGAAGCCCTCGACCGCCTCGAGGTCCGCCGTGTCCGCCGCGAGGATGCCCTCGAGCGTCAGGAATCCGGCCTGGACCAGCGCATCCGCCTTCTGGGCGCCGATTCCGTCGACGGCCGCCAGTTCGGAGATCGCCTTGGCCACCTTCTCTTCGAACGTCACATCCGCAGCCTCGCGCTCGATGTCGACGCGCCAGCCGGTCAGCTTTGAGGTAAGGCGGGCGTTCTGCCCCTTCTTGCCGATGGCCAGCGACAACTGGTCCGCCGCGACCACCACATTGACCGTCCGCGTCAGCGCATCCGCCGTCACGCGCGTCAGCTTGGCAGGCTGGAGGGCGTTCGAAACGTATTGTTTGATGTCTTCGTGCCAGCGCACGATGTCGATCTTCTCGCCGGACAGTTCGCGCACGATGTTCTTCACGCGCATGCCCCGCATGCCGACGCAGGCACCCACGGGGTCCACCTTCTCATCCCGGGATGCAACCGCCAGCTTCGTGCGGAAGCCGGGTTCGCGGGCGATGCCGCGGATCTCCACGGTGCCGTCGGAAATCTCGGACACCTCAAGCGCGAAGAGCCGCCGCACAAAGTCGGGGTGGGAACGCGTCAGCATGATCATCGGACCGCCCGAGGTGTTGTCCACCTTGAGCACGAGGGCGCGGATACGGTCGCCCACCTGGTACTGCTCGGTCACCGGGCGCTCGGACCCGGGCATGGTCGCCTCGGCGCGCTCCAGTTCCACCACCACGTCGCTGCGCTCGAAGCGCCGCACGGTCCCGCTGACGATCTCGCCCGGGCTGTTCTTGTATTCCTCGAACATGCGGTCGCGCTCCGCCTGGCGGATGCGCTGCATGATCGCCTGCTTCGCCGTCTGCGCCGCGATGCGTCCCAAGGCGCCGGGCGTCTTCTCGATTTCGACGGTTTCGCCGACCCTGGCGTCGGCCTTGATCTTCTTCGCGTCCGCCAGCAGCATCTCCTCCGCGGGTGCCCGCACGACGTCGACGAGCTTGTACTTGGCGAACGTCCTGCTTTCCAGGGTTTTACGATCGATCTCGACCCGGAGCTCAGTCGCGTCGCGAACGCTCTTCCTCGCTGCGGCCAGAAGCGCCTCCTCGACCGCGCGGATGATGGTCTCCCGGTCGAGACCGCGCTCCCGCTGCAAGTACTCCAACATCGCCAGCATTTCGTTATTCATAACGACACACTCCTCCAGGCCCTGCCCGGGGCACCCTGCTGCATATGGCAGAATGACAAAGAACCCCGCCCCCGGTCTTCGGCTACCCCGGGTAACAGGGAATTCCCAAATCCACGAAACCGCATAATAGGATGCCGCAGCGAAATACGTCAACCAAGATCCGGGGAATCGATTCCCGTCGCATCGAGGGCGCGCCCCGGATTCACCCGCGCCGGCTTGACAGGGGGGGCGCGCGGGTGACACTGTGCGCGGTTCGCTGAAAATGCGGAGAAAATCATGCGTGTGCCGTTGGAATGGCTTCGGGAGTACGTGGCGTTCGAGGACACCCCGCAGGGGCTGGCCGGGAAGCTCACGTTTGGCGGAATCGAGGTCGAGGCGATCGAACCGGTCGGCTCGGACTTCGCCGGGCTGATCGTGGGCGAGGTGCGCTCGATCGAGCGCCATCCCAACGCCGACCGGCTCACCGTCTGCCGCGTCTTCGACGGCACGGCGGAGGTCCAGGTCGTCTGCGGCGCCCCGAACGTCAAGGCCGGCGGGCGCTATCCCTTTGCACCCGAGGGCGCCACGCTTCCAAACGGCACGAAGATCAAGGCCGCCAAACTGCGCGGCGTCGAGTCGCACGGCATGCTGTGCGCCGAGGACGAACTGGGCCTGTCGGAGGACCACGCGGGGCTGATGGACCTGCCGGCCGACGCGGTCGCGGGCACACCGCTCGTACAGGTGCTCGGCGGACCGGACACGGTCTTGGACCTCGAGATCACCCCCAACCGCCCGGACTGTCTCAGCATCCTCGGCGTCGCGCGCGAGGTGGCGGCGCTCTACCGGCTGCCCCTGCGGCCGCCGTCGTGCGACCTCCGCGAGGCCGGCGAGCCGGTCGAGGCCTCCGCGGCCGTCGACGTCCTTGATGGGGACCTGTGCCCCCGCTACACGGCGCGCGTGATCCGCGGCCTGCGGATCGGCCCCTCGCCACGCTGGATGCAGAACCGGCTGTCCCGCGCCGGCATCCGGCCGATCAACAATGCGGTGGATGTGACCAACTACGTGATGCTCGAAATGGGCCAGCCGCTGCACGCCTTCGACCACGCGCTGCTCAAGGACGCGCACATCGTCGTCCGCCGCGCCGCCGGGGGCGAGATCATGCACACGCTCGACGGGCAGGAACGGAAGCTCGCCGACTCCACGCTGGTCATCGCCGACCCCGGCCGCGCCGTCGCGGTGGCGGGGGTCATGGGCGGCGCCGGCAGCGAGGTGCGCGACGAAACGTCGACGATCCTTCTCGAAAGCGCCTGCTTCCAACCGGCGAGCGTGCGTGCGACGTCCAAGGCGCTCGGCCTGGTGACGGAATCGTCCTACCGGTATGCGCGCGGCGTCGACCCCGACCTCGCCGACCGCGCCAGCCGCCGCGCCGCGGCCCTGCTGGCGGATCTCGGCGGTGGGACCGTCGCGCCCGGCGTCATCGACCGCTACCCCGCGCCGGTCGCCCCGCGGACCCTGTCGTGCCGCGTGTCGGCGATCCGCCGGACCCTCGGCGTCGAGACCGACGCGGACACCTCGGCCGGCGTGCTGCGCTCGCTGGACCTTGGCGTCGCAGTGCGCGACGCAGACACGCTCGACGTGACCGTGCCCACCTATCGCGGCGACCTGCGGATCGAGGTCGACCTGGTCGAGGAATTCGCGCGGCTGCACGGCCTCGACAAGATCCCCGCGAAGACGCCCGCGGCCCGCGTGGTGGACGGTGCGGACGACCGTGGCGTCCGTGCGGTCGCGCTCGTGCGCGACGCTGCGGCCGGACTGGGCCTCACCGAGATCATGAACTACAGCCTGACGTCGGAGGGGCTGCTCGACCGCTTCGGACTGGACGACGCGGCGCGCCGGATCCGGCTGCCCAACCCCCTGAGCGCCGAGCAGTCGGTGCTCCGTCCCTCGCTGATCCCGCAACTGGTCGAGACGCTCGGCCGCAACCGCTCGCATCAGGTCGCCGACGCCGCCTTCCTCGAATTCGGCCGCGCCTACGAGCAGGATCCGGGCGGCCCGACGCGCGAGACCGCGCGCCTGGCCATCGGGCTCATGGGCGCGGTGGGCCGCGGCCCCCTCGCCCGCCGGCAGGCGCCGGAGCCGCTGGAGACGTTCCGCTGGCTGAAGGGCATCCTCTCCGGCCTGCTCGGCGCACTGCGCGGCGGCGCCCTCGCCCTTCGCGCGGAACCCTCGGGCGCATTCGAGGCGGGCCAGTCCTTCGTCATCACCGTGGACGGAACCGACGCGGGCCGCTGCGGCGTGCTGCGGCGGAAGATCGCGGCGGAATGGCGCATCTACGACCCGGTCGCCGTCGCGGAACTCGACCTGGCGGCGCTGACGGCGGGCGTCCATGCGATCCCGGCCCCGAAGCCGCCCCCGGCCGTCCCCTGCAGCGTGCGCGACCTGGCCTTCGTGCTGCCGCGCCCGACGCGCCACGAGGACGTGCTCGCGGTCATCCGGACGGTCGCGCCCGCGGAGCTCGAACGCGTCGAGCTTTTCGACATCTACGAGGGCCGCGGCATCGCCGCGGATCGAAAGAGCATGGCGTACTCCTTGACCTACCGTGCGGCCGGCCGTACGCTGACCGACGATGAAGTGCAACGGATCCACCAGTCGGTCGCGGACGCGGTTGTCCGGGACCTGAAGGCGGAAATCCGGGACGCCTGAACGGCGACGCACCGTGGAATTTTGACAAGGCAGAGGTAAATCGCCATGTTCCTCGCGACATGGATTGAAACGTTCGTCAGGCTGCTGCTCGCGCCGCGGCCGGGATCGGATGCGGGTGTCGGGGTCGTGGGAGCCCCGGTACGCGTGACCGTGCCCGGCCGTACGGAGTGGCGCGCACGCATGGCCCGGGGGCGCCCGGGTGCAACGGGGGATCCGCCGCCGGACATCCGGTGTCGGGGTCCGGCGTGTCGGCAGTAAGCCTGTGTTCTTTGTCAGCGCGCAGGAATCGGGGTTCGCCCCGAAGGATTTGTACCCTGCCTTGTTCGCGAATGGGTTTCATTCTCTGACCCAATAATCGACTCTGAAGGGAGCCGAACGTCCGGACGGAGCCCTCCGCCCCTTGCGGGCACGAGGAAACCACCCGGCAGGCCCCCACCTTGGTCACAAGGTTCAGAGAGAAAGCCCTTACGGCAAGGCGGGGTACTTTTCTTTTTCGGGAGGCGGCGGTGGCGGATTTCTTCGAGGACGATGCGGACGATGCGGAGGCTCCGGCGGAGACGCCGGCGACCCTGCGCCCGCTGGCCGCACGTATCCGGCCCTGCGCGCTCGACGAGGTCGTCGGCCAGGAGCACATTCTCGGCCCCGGCCGCCTGCTGCGCCGCGCCATCGAGGCCGACCGCCTCGGAAGCCTCATCCTGTACGGCCCGCCCGGCTGCGGAAAGACCTCGCTGGCCGAGGTCATCGCGAAGGCCACCCGCCGCGCCTTCGAGCGCGCCAGCGGCGTCAGTTCGAACGTCGCCAGCCTGCGGGGTCAACTCGAGCGCGCCCGCGAGCGACTGCGGATGGGCCGCCAGACGATCCTCTTCTTCGACGAGATCCACCGCTTCAACAAGGCCCAGCAGGATGTGCTGCTGCCCTTCGTCGAGGAGGGCTCCATCACGCTGATCGGCGCGACCACCCACAACCCGTTCTTCTTCATCAACAGCCCGCTCGTCTCGCGCTCGCAGGTGTTCGAACTGAAGGCCCTCGACCGCGAGGCGGTCATCCGGCTCCTGCGGCGCGCGCTGGAGCACCCCGAGGGGCTCGCCGGCAAGGGCGTCGAGGCGGACGACGACGCCCTCGCGCACCTCGCCACCGTCTGCGAGGGCGACGCGCGACGATCGCTGAACGCGCTGGAAATCGCGGCGCTGACGACCCCGCCGGACGCCGACGGCCGCGTCCGCATCACCCGCGCCGCCGCCGAGGATTCGATCCAGAAGAAGGCCATCCTGTACGACGCCGACGAGGACGGCCACTACGACACGATCTCCGCCTTCATCAAGAGCGTGCGCGGCTCGGATCCGCACGCGGCGGTCTACTGGCTCGCGAAGATGCTCTACGCCGGCGAGGACCCGCGCTTCATCGCGCGCCGGCTCGTCATCCTGGCCTCCGAGGACATCGGCAACGCGGACCCGCGCGGCCTGGCGGTGGCCGTCGCCGCCATGCACGCCGCCGAGTTCCTCGGCATGCCGGAGGCCCGCATCACGCTGTCGCAGGCGACGACCTATCTCGCCACCGCGCCGAAGAGCAACGCGGCGATCCTGGCGATCGACGCGGCGATGAAGGACGTCGAGGAGGGACGCGTGTTGCCCGTGCCGATGCACCTGAGCGACGCCCACTACAAGGGCGCAAAGGACCTCGGCCACGCCGGCTACCAGTACGCGCACGACCATCCCGGCCATTTCGTCGACCAGGAGTACGCGCCCACGTCGAAGGTCTACTACACCCCGACCGACCAGGGCTACGAGGACACGATCCGCCGCCGCATGGAAGCCTGGGAATCCCGGAGGAAGACGCCACGAACGCCGGACGCTCCATCCTGATGCGCAAGGAGGCCCTCCGCCGCCGCATGCGCCGGGTCCGCGAGGCCATCGCCCCGCGCAGCCTCGTGGCGCGCTCGGCGCGTGTCGCGGTGCGACTGCTCCGACTGCCGGTCTTTCGCACCGCGCGGGCGGTGGCGCTCTACCTTGCCGCGCCGCACGAACCCTCCACCGGACAGGTTCTCGCCGCATGCCGCCGCACGCGGCGGCGGGTCGCCGTGCCGGCGTGGGACGCCGCCGGCCGCCGCTACCGCTTCGCGTGGTTTCCGGCCGGCACACGGCTGGCCGCCGGACCTCTCGGCATCCGGCAACCCGCGAAGCCCCGGTGGGTGCCGGCCGGGGCACTGGATCTCGTCGTCGTTCCCGGCCTGGCTTTCGATCCGCACGGCGGCCGCCTCGGCCACGGCGGCGGCCACTACGACGCCCTGC
>CAYRFK010000015.1:0-42356 GCA_964423465.1 uncultured Verrucomicrobiota bacterium
GCGCGGAACCGGAGGCGGCAGGGGGCGACGGCGATGGCGGCGGTCGAGGCGAGATGCGCGGCCGGGCGTGATGCCGGGCGGCGGACGGGCGAGGATCCACCCATGCGCATGAAGCTGATTGCGTGCGAGGTTCTGCAGCGCGAGTTGTGCGCGCTGGCGGCGGCGTCGCCGCACACGCTCGATCTCGAGTTCATCCCGAAGGGACTCCACGATCTGAAGGCGGCGGAGATGCGGGAGCGTCTTCAGGCCCGGGTAGACGCGGTGGATTCGTCGGTGTACGAACGGATCCTTCTCGGCTACGGGCTGTGCAACAACGGACTGGCCGGTGTGTGCGCCCGCGGCATCCCGCTGGTGCTGCCCCGGAGCCACGACTGCATCGGCCTATTCGTCGGCGGGCATCTGCGATATCGCGAGGTGTTCGACGCGCATCCGGGCACCTATTTCCTGACCCCCGGCTGGATTGAGCGGGGCGAGGTGCAGGGCGAGCTCCGGCAGGCGGGCATCCCGCATCAGCTTGGGCTCGACATGCCCTATGAGGACATGGTCCGCGAGTACGGCGAGGACAACGCCCGCTACATCGTCGAGGCGCTTGGCGGCGGCGCGAGCCACTACTCGGCCTACCTCTACATCCGGACCGGCGTGGCGCCGGATGCCGCGTTCGAGGCGGTCGCGCGGGACCGTGCGGCGGAGCGGGGGTGGGGCTTCTCGGCCATCGAGGGCGATCTCGGCGTGCTGCGGAGGCTGGTCGAAGGACCGTGGCCGCAGGAAGAGTTTATCGTCGTGCCGCCCGGCGGGTCGATCCGGGCCTGCCCCGACGACCGCGTCGTGGAGGCCGATCCGCCGGGTGGGTGAGGAGTTGAGGTCCGAGGTCCGAGAGCCGAGGTCGGAAGTCGGAGGTCGGAGGTCAGAGACCGGACGGCCGTGCGAGGAAATTCCCAAGGGCTTCGGGCGGTATCGACGGCGGGGCGGGGCGGGGGTACTCTGAAGCGGACGGTTTGGTCGGTTTTGCGGATTGCTGCCATCGGCGGCGAGCAGGGAGCAGGGTGTCATGAGATACGTGAAGCTGGGCAAGACCGGGATCGAGGTCTCCACGATCGCCTTCGGCGGCTACGCGATCAGCGGCCGCCCGGATACGGAGCCTCCGTCGGACGAGGACGCTTTTGGTGCGATCGAGGCGGCCTTCGAGGAGGGTGTGAACTTCTTCGTCACGGCCGATTCCGAGGGCGACGGGCTGGGTGAGCGGCGCATCGGGTCCGCGATTTCGGAGGTGCGCGGCAAGGTCATCCTGGCGACGAAGACCGGGCCGGAAAATCATCCACCGCGCGAGTTGGGGCTGGCGGTCGAGCGGAGTCTCGCCAATTTTGGCACGGACTATATCGACCTCTACATGGTGGATCTTCCTCATCCGCGGTTGCCCGCCGCCGACATTCTGGGGCAGCTTGAGAAGATCCGAGAGCAGGGCAAGATCCGTGCGTACGGCGTCTGTCGCTACGGTTCCCTGAACCTGCAACGCGCCATGAAGGCCCCGAACCCGCCCTGCTGCGTCGAGGTCAGCTACAACCTGCTCTTCAGGGCCGCCGAGGCCGAGGTGCTTCCGATGTGCGTGAAGCAGCAGGTGTCCCTCCTGGCGCGCGCACCGCTTCTTCTTGGGCTCCTGTCCGGGCGCAACGAGCGAGCCGATGACGTTCCGCCGCGGATCGCCCGGTGCCGTCACTTCAACCACGAGCGGGCTGCGGCGCCGCACAAGCATGCCGGGTTCGAGAAGGAGACATTCGAGGCCATCGGGATGATCCGCCGCATCGCCGCGGATCTCGGTGAGCCCATGAGCAATGTCGCCCTCGCATGGATCGGTGCACAGAAGGGCGTCGCCTCCGCGATCGTCGGCGCCGAAAATGCGCTCCAGTCCCGCCGCAATGCAAAGGCCGGTATGCTGGTGATTCCGCCGGGCGCGGTCGAGCAACTCGCCAAGGCGACCAAGGTGCTCAAGGACCACATGGGCCGCTCGGTCGACATGTGGGAAGTTCCCCCGCGGTTCGAGTAGCCGCACGTGTCCCACTCCGGCGAATGGGCGGCGGTGCTGACGGCGATCTGCTGGACCGTCAGCGCGACCTCGTTTTCCATGGCCGGATCCCGGATCGGATCCCTGCCGGTCAACGTGATCCGCATGACCCTCGCGCTGGCAATGTTCGCGGTCATCGGTCTGGTCACGACGGGCCGGCCGCTGCCGTTCGATGTGGATGCATCGGGCTGGATGTGGATGTCCCTCTCGGGTCTGGTGGGTTTCTTCTTCGGCGACCTGTGCCTGATGCGCGCTCTGGTGGAGATCGGTCCGCGGTTCAGCCTCCTGATCATGTCGCTGGCGCCGCCGATGACCGCCGTGCTGGCGGCTGTTTTCCTGGGAGAGCGCCTGTCCGCCTTTGAATACGGAGCCATGGCGGTGACGCTCGCGGGCGTCGCCCTCGTCGTGACGGAACGACGGGGATCGGGCGCCCCGTTGCGGTACACTTGGCGGGGCGGGGCACTGGCGTTCGGCGGGGCGGTCGGACAGGCGGCGGGCATGACGGTGGCCAAGTTGGGATTGCAGACCATCGATTCCGCGTTTGATGCGACGGCAATCCGCGTGCTGGCAGGGACCGTGGGGTTCGTCCTGTTCGCCGCTTTGCGTCGCGAAGGCCCCCGCCTGCGCGCCGCGCTCCGGGACCGCACCGCGGTGGCGACGGTTGCGCTGGGTGCCGCCGCCGGTCCCGTGGCGGGCGTGTGGCTCCTGATGTATGCCATGACGCTCATCCCTGTCGGACTCGCCCAGACGTTTGCCGCGACGACGCCCGTCCTGATCATTCCCGTCAGCCACTACCTCCACCACGAGCGCATCACCGTGCGCTCCATCATCGGTGCGGTGGTCGCGTTTGCCGGCGTCGCGATCCTGTTCCACTGAGACGATGGCGCGGCGCCGTCCGGTTTGATTCGCCGGCCGCAATCCGGCACCATCGCGGCCTGTGAATCTGGACATCGGCCATCGGGAGATTCCGTTCAACTACACGTCCGCCGACGACCGCCAGGCGATCGCCTGGCTGTTGGGCGATGCCGTGTGGCAGCAACTGGAGGCGCTGCGCTCCCGCCGCGTCACGGGCCGCTCGGCGCGGTTGCTGCTGCGAGTCATCGGCGAGGTTCTCGTTCACCGCCGGAACGCCTACCTCTATGAGCAGTTGGTGAACGATCCCGCCCGGCGGCGCAGGCTGTACCGGGATCTCGGGGACGATCTGGACATCATTTCCACGCATTCGGGCGGCGATGAACTCGTAGTGGGCGTCCTGGCCGCCTGCCGTGGACTGCTCGACGCGTTCCGACTCGAGATCGCCGCTGTGCCCCGTCAGCGCCAGCGCATTTCGGCGAAACTGGGCGGCATCGTGGGCCGGGAGAATGTCCTCTTCGATGCCTTCGCGCGGGTCAGTCACTGCACCGATGCGACGGACTGGCGCCTCCATCTCCCTCTGGCGGTCGTGATGCCCACGGAGGAGCGGCAGGTGGCCCCGTTGCTCACGGCGATCGCGGCCCTCGGCCTCCACGCCGTGCCGCGCGGCGCCGGAACGGGGCTCACCGGCGGCGCCGTTCCGCTGGAACCGGACTGTGTCGTCGTCAACACCGAGAAGCTGAACCGCATCCACGGCATCGAGCCGCGGGAGTTTATTCTCCCGGACGGGCGGCGGATCGCGGGCCGGGTCTTGCGCCTCGAGGCCGGCGTCATCACGGAGGAGGCGATGGAGTACGCCGCCGCGCGCGGGCTCGTCTTCGCCACGGATCCGACCAGCGCCTGGGCCAGCACGATCGGCGGCAACATCGCGGAGAACGCCGGCGGAAAGACGGCGGTCCTCTGGGGATCCTGCCTGGACAACCTTCTGGGCTATGAGATCGCCATGCCCGGCGGCGTGAGGTTCACGGTCCGCCGCACCAATCATCCGCTGCGGAAGATCCTGCCGGACGACGTGCTCGTGTGGGACATCGTCGACGAGACCGGCGCCGTGCGGCGGTCGCTCGAGCTCCGCGGTGACGCCATCCGCAAGCGGGGACTCTGGAAGGACATCACGAACAAGGCGCTTCAGGGACTCCCGGGCGTCCAGAAGGAAGGCACCGACGGCGTCATCACGTCGGCCTCGTTCGTTCTGTATCCCCAGTACGAGGCCGTTGCGACGCTCTGCCTTGAGTTTTTCGGGCCGGATATGGACGAGGCAAGCCTCGTGATCCACCGGATCGTGCAGTCGTTCCCGATCGGCGATGCCGAGGTCCTCCAGGCGCTCGAGCACTTCGACGACGAGTACGTCCGCGCCATCGGCTACCAGGTCAAGGCGGCCCGCTCGGGGACGCCCAAAGCAGTGCTGCTGATCGATGTCGTCGGACATGACGAGTCGCAGACCGCCCGCGGGGTCGCCCTCATCCGTGCCGCGCTCGAAGGCCACGCCAATACGCACGTGTTCGAGGCGCGCGACCGCGCCGAGGCGCGGCGCTTCTGGGACGACCGCAAGAAGCTCGGTGCCATCGCCGCCCGCACGAATGCCTTCAAGCTGAACGAGGACGTCGTGCTCCCGCTGTCCGCGCTGGCCGCCTTCGCGCGTTTCTGCGCTGCGGTGAATCTGGAGGAGGAGCGGCACGCTCAGCATGTCTTCCTGGTGCGCACCGCGACCCTGCTGCGCGACGCCCCGGTGCGGGAGGAGACGCCGTGGCTGGCGGACAAGGCTGCCGCGGCCGCCGCGCGGTGCGAGGCGGCGCAGGCGGGGCTGGCGTCCGCGGAGCCGGACGACCTCCGCGGCCTCACCGTTCCCGCGGCCGTCCGCGCCGACCTCGGCGAGATGCTGCGCGGGTACGAGGGCCTCGTGGCGGAGATCGATGCCCTGTACGACGATGTCCGCAAGCGGCGGATCGTCATCGCCACGCACATGCATGCCGGCGACGGCAACGTCCACGTGAACATCCCGGTCATGTCGAACGACCGGATCATGATGCGCCGCGCCGAGCGGGTCGTGGACCGCGTCATGGAGGAGGTCGTCCGCCTCGGCGGCGTCTGCTCCGGCGAGCACGGCATCGGCATCACGAAGCTCAAGTATCTCGACGATGCCTTCATCCGCGACCTCGACGCCTACCGCGCGCAAGTGGACCCGCAGGGGCTCATGAACCCGCGGAAGCTCTCCGACCGGGCGGTGGTCCAGCACATCTTCACGCCTTCGTTCAACCTCCTGAAACTTGAGGCGCGGATCCTGCAGTTCGGAAAGCTCGAGGAACTGGCGCTGAAGATCGCCCAGTGCGTCCGCTGCGGAAAGTGCAAGCCGAACTGCTGCGTCTTCCATCCGCCGCGCGGCCTGTTCTACCATCCGCGCAACAAGAACCTCGCCATCGGTGCGCTCATCGAGGCACTGCTGTACGGCGCGCAGCGCGAGCGTTCCGCCCGGTTCGGCATCCTTCGGGAACTCGAGGACGTCGCCGATCACTGCACGATCTGCCACAAGTGCCTGAAGCCCTGCCCGGTGTCGATCGACACGGGCGAGGTGTCGGTGCTGGAGCGGGGGATCCTCGTGGCGCGGGGTTACAAGCATACCGCCCCGGCCACGCGCGCCACGCTGCGCTACCTCGAGAGCCGCTCGCCCGTCTTCAACCGCATCTTCCGCGCGGCGGTCGTGCGGGCCGGAGGGTTTGCGCAGCGCACGGCGGCACGGGCGCTCGGGCCGCGGGCGCCGATGGAACTGCTCCGCTCGCCCATGCCGCCGGCGGCGCGACAGACCCTGCGCGACGTCGTGCCGGCCTGCGGGCCGCATCAGGTGCTGGTGATGGCGCCGGATGGCGAGGCGCGGGCCACCGCTTTCTACTTTCCTGGCTGCGGGTCGGAGCGGTTGCAGTCCGACGTTGCCCTCGCGGCGCTTCACATCCTGCTGGAGTCGGGCACGCGCGTCGTCCTTGCCCCGCCGTTCCTCTGCTGCGGGTTTCCCCACCGTGCGAATGCACGCGTGGAGCCGCACGGTCGCATCACGCTTCGCGACACGATCGTTTTTGCGCAAATCCGGGAGATGTTTGCGTATCTGTCGTTCGACGCGGTGGTCGTCACCTGCGGAACCTGCCGCGAAGCCCTCGGGCAGATGGAGGCCGGCCGCATCTTCGGGGCGCCCGTGATGGACGTCGCGCGCTTCGCGCAGGAGCGCGGTGTGAGGACGGCGGGCGGGGGCGACTGCCTGTACCACGCGCCCTGCCATGACTCGCTGGACGGCCGTGCCGCGGAGGTGTTCGATGCGGTGACCGGCGGCCTTCTCGTGGCGGTACCGCACTGCTGTTCGGAGGCCGGAACGCTGGCGCTGTCGCGTCCGGACATCAGCCACGCCATGCTGCATCGCAAGGCGGCGGCGGTGGCGGAGGCCGGGCGTGAGCATCCGGGGCTCGAGGTAATGCTGACGAACTGTCCGTCATGCCTTCAGGGCCTCGGCCGCAACGATGCGCCGTGCGGGGGCGCACGCCACATCGCCGTGGAGATTGCACGCCGGATGTCGGGCGACGATTGGCGCCCGATGGTCCTCCGCCGCGCCGCCCGCGCCGAGGTGATCAACTTTTAGAAAGGGGTGCATCGATGAAGAGACTCGTGGGATGGATTCCGGCCCTGTTCGCGGTATCGCAGGCGTATGCCGCCACCTACGCCCTCCGCGTGACCGCCGACCGTGCGGATGCGGTGTACAAGCAGGGGGAGCCGGTCGCCTTCACGATCGAACTCCAGTGCGACCGGCAGCCGGTGGATGGCGCGGAGATCGCGTGGGTGATCAACAAGGACGGCGTGCCGCCCGAGTCCTCCGGCATCGCAAAGCTGGTCGCCGGCAGGGCGACGGTCAGCGGCCGCCTCGCCGAACCGGGATTCCTTCATTGCCGCGCCAGTTTCACGGACCCGGCGAAATCGAATCATGTGGCCCGCGGCGGCGCGGCGGTCGATCCACTGTCGATCCGGCCGGGACTGCCGCCGCCGGACGACTTCGACGCCTTCTGGGCTGCGAAGCGGAAGACGCTTTCCACCGTGCCCATGGAGGCCGGACTGACGCCAGTGGCCTCGAACGCGGCGGATGTGGAGTCCTTCGATGCGCAGGTCAAGTGCATCGGGGCGCCGGTCAGCGGGTACCTCGCGCGGCCCGCGGGCGCCAAGCCGAAGAGCCTGCCCGCCATCCTGCTCGTCCACGGCGCCGGTGTCCGCAGCGCCTCGCTTCTCAACGCCACCGGCTGGGCGCAGAAGGGGATGCTGGCGATGGACATCAATGCGCACGGCCTGCCGAACGGGAAGCCGGAGTCGTATTACAAGGCGCTCTCGGACGGCGAGTACATGGACTATCGCACGCGCGGCCGGGACAAACCGGAGACCATCCACTTCGTCGGCATGTTCGTGCGTCTCATGCGGGCGATCGACTTCCTCGCGGCACAGCCGGAGTGGGACGGCCGAACCTCCGTCGTCCACGGCAGCAGCCAGGGCGGCTACCAGTCCATCGTTGCCGCCGGGCTCGACCCTCGCGTCACCTACTTCGCAGGCGGCGTGCCGGCAGGATGTGATCACTGCGGTTTCAAGGCCGGGCGCATCAACGGGTGGCCGAAGTTCATCGCCACCGGCGAGACGCCGCCGGACAACGTGGTCGCCGCCGTCCGCTATGTCGACGCGGCAAATTTCGCGACCCGCGCAAAGTGCCCCGGTATGCTGACGGTCGGCTTCATCGACACCACGTGCCCGCCGAGCAGCGTTTACGCCGCCTACAATGCGCTGGCGGGGAAGAGGGCGATGTACCACGACATTCCGAACGGACACAACATGTCGAAGGCATCGGTTGACGCCCTGCGCACGGCCATCCTCGCCCATGTCGAGTCGATGAAGGCTTCGAAACCGTGAACCACGGCGGCGGGGCATCCAGCCTGTGATGGCGATGCAGTTCAGCCGGCGGTGGATCCTCTTCTATGCCGTTCTGTGTCTGGCGGTTCGCGCGGCCGGCGGTGCCTCCGCGTTGACGGTCGAGGTTCGGGATGTGCCACCGGCCGGACTTCCGGCGTCACTCGTCGGGGAACTGGCTGCGGTTCTGGCCGAGCCCGGTGAGGCGCCGGACCCGGCGATTCGGTATGTCGTGGAAGGACCGGGCGGGCGGTGCGAGAGCCAGTCGTCCGATGAGGGCGGCGGCTTTGTGCGACTTGCATGGCATCCGTCCGGGCCGGGGCTTCACCGGATCGTCGTCGCACAGGATGCCGCCGATGGACTGGAAACCGGCCGCACGGCCATCGCGCGCGTCGCCGGCTCCGGGATCCGCATCGACAACGGGGTGCTGACGGCCATGCATGCGCCGGGGCGCGCCGGCGGGTTTCCGTCCGAAGTGACGCTTGCGGGCGGAACACATCCCCTGGCCATCGAATATGCCGACCGCGTCTACGAGCCGGAGGCGGGTCAGTTCTTTCTGACGGTGTCGACGAACTCCGCGATCAGGCTGGTCGCGAACGGACCTCTCTTCGCCACGGTCGAGGTGGAGGGAAAGTACACGCGGATGGCGGAGGGCCGCCTCTCGGAGCATCCATCCGCGCCCCGGGCCCGCTATCGATTCACCTATCACCGCGACTCGCCGCTGGTCCGGGTCGATGTGGTCGTCACGCAGGCGGCGGCCTTCGCGTGGAAGGAGCTTCACATCCTTGAGGTGCGCGCAGCGGCGGCTGGATTGGGGAAGGGCGCCGGCAGTTCCTCGAACGCGGTGCCGGTTCGCGCGTTGCGCTGGTCGGGCGGAGAACCGGCCCTGTCGTCCAACGTGACCCACGCGGGCGGGTCGCAGAGGTTCAGCCGTTGGGCGGCGCTGTCGATGGAGAACGGCACCGTCGGCGTCATCAATCCGCATGCTGCGGATCGGGACGACCTGCGTGCGCGCATCCACGATGGCGAGGGGCTCCTGTATGTCATGGGACCGTGGGTCGAATTCGCGGTGCCGCGGGTTGAGTTCGAGCGCTACCTCTACTTCGGGCCGGGATCGGCACGTGAAACCTGACTGGCGGAGGTCGCGGCGCAGGTGGACCGTCTCGCGCCCCTTCGCGCGGTCTGCCGCGATTTGGAGGATCGTTCGCGGACGACCCGCGAGGCGATCGCCGCGACGCTGGGAGGGGCGGGCCATCGGGCCGCGCGCGCCGTGGAGCTTCGGCGTCTTGCCCGCGCGGTGGCCGACGTGCGCGCTCTGACGGGGGTCGCCGACGCGCGGCGCGTCATCGAGGCCGGACTTACCCGGCCGCCGGCTCCCCGCGGTCTTCCGGGCCCGGTGGAGTGTCTGCCGGCGGAGGGCGGGGGGACGCTGCTGGTGACCGATGACGTGCTGCTCGAATGGGACGCCCGGGGGCGGCTCACGTCCTTGCATCACTTGGCGACTGATACGGACTTCGTCCGTAAGCCGTGCTCGATGTTCCGGTTCACGGTTCGGGATGCAAAGGGGATGGAGAGCGTGCTCACGGCAAACGAGGCGGCGCTCGACTCGGCCGTGTTTGCGGGCGGCGAACTGCGGCTGAAGTACTCCGGCCGCTGCGGCGGCACGGTGCCGGTTCGCGTGCAGCTCGCGCTGCGGCCGGAGGGGCCGTCGCTGGCGTGGCGCGCGGAGGGCGAGGTGACGGACGGCGATGCGGCCTGCTGGCGCCTGGATGCGCCCGTTCTCGACGGATTGGGCCGGCGCGGCGGCGACGAGCCGGGGGACGCGGTGTTTGTGCCCGACGGCTGGGGCCGGGTTCTGCCGCGTCCGGCCGGGGCCCGCTATGAAGGCCGCTACCCCGGCGGCGGGTCCACGATGCAGGTGGTCGGGTTGACACGCGACGGTGCGACGCTCGGCATGATCGCGCGCGACGGGCGATGCTTCACGAAGGATTTGGTTGTGGCTGGCGGCGCCGATGGCCGCACCGTTTCGCTCGAGGTGCGGCATTACCCGCGCGACATGGGGCGGACGCGCACCTGTGCATGGCCCTACGAAGTCGAGACCGTGGCGCTGGCCGGCGACTGGTTCGATCTGGCGCGGCGCTATCGTGACTGGGCCACGAGGCAGGCGTGGTGCGGGGGAGGGGCGAACCGCGGCCGCGCCGATTCGCCGGAGTGGTTCCGCCGGCTGGTCTGGTGGCATCACGACGGTGCGCGCGACGGCACGGCGCTGACCGGGACCGTCGCGCGGATCCGCGCCGCCGTGCCGTTCCCGATGGCGCTGCACTGGTACAACTGGCACACGATCCCGTTCGACAATTTCTATCCCGACTATTTCCCGGCGAATGACTATGTCCCGACCGTGCGTGCGCAGATGAAGGCGTGGGACGTCCGTGTGATGCCCTACATCAACGGCCACCTGTGGGACCCGCAGTCGCAGAGCTACGCCGCGGAGGACGGGGCGCGGCGGGCGATGAAGAAGGAGGACGGATCGGCCTACATCGAGCACTATGCCGGGCATGACCACTCGACGGCCTGTCCGTGGACCGATGCGTGGCGCGACAAGATGGTCTCGGTGACGGACCGCCTCTTCCGCGAGGTCGGCGTCGACGCGGTCTACCTCGACCAGATCGGTGCGGCCCGCGCGCAGTTGTGCCACGATGCGTCCCACGGCCATCCGCGCGGCGGCGGGGACCACTACGTCGCGGGCTACTGGAAGATTCTGAAGGCGGTTCGCGACAATGCCCGCTGTATCCGGCCCGACATTGCGCTGACCACCGAGGATACGGCTGAGCCGTACATCGGACTGCTCGACGGCATGTTGATGTGCAACCGCGCGCTGCCGGACAGCGTGCCGTTCTTCCCTGCGGTGTACCACGAGCATGTCGCCCAGTTCGGCCTCTACATCCACGAGCCCGAGATCCGGGCCGGTGTGACGTTCCGGTCGAAGGAGGCGATGCTCTTCCAGTTCGGCGGCCAACTGGGTTGGCATGGCACGTCGTGGAGCGAGGCGCCGGCGCACCGGGCCAAGTTCGAGTGGCTCGCGAAGCTGGCGGCGTTCCGACAGGCCGGCCTCGACTGGCTGGCGTACGGCGAGATGCTGCGGCCGCCGGCCGTGACCGCGCGGGACGGCGCCGCGGTGCCGGGGATTGCGCAGGAGTGGATCGTCCAGAAGCGCAGCCTGTCGACCGTCCAGCCCGCCGTCACCGCCAGCGCCTGGCGCGCCCCGGACGGCCGCGTTGCGGTGTTCGTGGTCAACGTGACCGACGGTCCGATCGCCGTCTCCGTGTCCGTTCCCTCCGAATCCGCGGGCCGTCCGATGGTCGAAGTCGACCCCTCCGGCGGTTCCGTCCCTGCGGCGTCCGCCTCCACTGACGGTGCGATGTTTCTCGACCTTCCCGCGCGCGGCGTCCGGATGCTGGTGTGGCGGTGATCGGGGCGCCGCCGGCTTGCGTTCGTGGACGGGGTGGGCGAGGGTATTCGTCATGAAGACCATGCCGTTTCCCGTCCGCATCCTTCCAGCGCTGCTGCTGCCGGTGATGCTCTGCTCGTGCGCGACGACGGATCTCGTCACGGGGCGCCGCACGAACAACATCTACGAACTCAAGGAGGATGTGCAGATCGGGCGCGAGGGGATGAAGGACTTCATCCGTGAGATGAAGGAGGACGGATCCCGGCTGGTGAAGGACCCGGCGCGGCTCGGGCGCGTCGAGGCGGTCGTGCGGCGCATCCGCGAGGCGAACGGGCTCACGAATTTTCCCTACCGGGTGGCGCTGTTCGAGACGGAGGATGTCAACGCGATGGCGCTGCCGGGCGGGCAGGTGGTCGCCTTCACGGGGCTGTGGGATCCGGACGAGGGCATGGTGGAGGATGTGGACGAACTGGCGGCGATTCTCGGTCACGAGATGGCGCACGTCGAATGCCGTCACTCGACCGAGGCCATGACGCGCGAGATGCCGATGGAGCTGATCCTCGGGGGACTCGGCCTCTACGCCGAGATCGCCGGCGACGAGGACCTGATGGCGGTGGCCTCGGGGGTGTTTCTGGTCTACGAGGGTCTGTTGATCCCGAAGTACTCGCGCGTGGATGAGTTGGAGGCCGACCGCATCGGCATGATGTACATGGCGCGCGCCGGCTACGACCCGCGTGCTGCGCTGCGCATCTGGAAACGGCTCGACGAGTCCGAGGGCAGCGAATGGCCGCCGCTGAGCATCCTTTCCACACACCCGCCGCATGAGCGCCGTTACAAGGAACTGGAGCCGATGCTGCCCGCGGCTCTGGCGGCCTACGAGGAGGCCGTGGCCCGGGCGGGCGCGGCGCCCCGCGCGATGCCGGCCCCGGGCGCGGGGCCGGTGGAGGAGGACTCCAGGAAGGGCAAGAAGGGCGTGAAGATGAAGCGCCGGCCTGCGTCATGAGCCTGCTCCGGGGAACATCCGTGTGCCGCTCGGCTGCCGCCTTGGTTGTCGCCTGCGTACTGTCCGCGGGGGCCGGCACGCGGGAGGGCGTTGCAATCCGCACCTTCCAACCCGTCCACCCGATCTGCCGCGCGATGCGGCCGACCCCTGTCACGGCGGTAGTGGTGAATGAAGGGGACTTCGATGTGGAGGCGACGGCGCGCCTTGCGGTGCCCCCGGGGGTACGCATCACGGAGGGTGCGGCCGCGATGACGGTCCGGCTCGGCCTGAACGACGGGGATCGGCCGGTGACGTGGATGCTGGAAGCGGATGCGGCGGGGCAGGCCGAGGTGGGGGTCCGGATCGACGTTGGCGGCAAGGTGGTGGATGCGAGGAAACTGTCCATCCGGTTCGAGCCCGCCGTCGCGATGCGCAAGCTGCCCTACATTCCCGAGCCGGTTCCCGCGCCGACGGAGATTCTGGTGGGCGCGCATCATTGTCCGCTCTGGGAGGCGGACAAACCCGGCATGTGGCTCAACGTGCTGAAGCATCCGGAGCGCACGCCCGCGCTGGGGTTCTACGCGCAGGAGAACCCGGAGGTGTCGGACTGGGAGACGAAGTGGGCGGTCGAGCACGGGATCTCCTATTTCGTTTACTGCTGGTATCGTGACGGACAGGGCGGCCCGGTGAAGATGCGGTTCGGGAGCGCGATTCACGACGCACTGTTCAAGTCGCGCTTCATGAGCCGCATGAAGTACACGATCATGTGGGAGAATCAGGACCGCGGCCGCGCGGGCGTGGCGGACGAGAACGACCTGATGCGCAATTTGATGCCGTTCTGGATGGAGAATTACTTCAAGCATCCGGGCTACCTCAAGGTCGACAACAAGCCCGTGCTGTTCATCTACCGCCCCGAGTTCCTGGTCGACGACCTCGGCGGCGTGACCAACGTGGCGAAGGTCTTCGATCGGATGCGCCAGGCATGCCGTGATGCGGGCTTCGACGGCCTGCATATCCTCGGCGAGTATCGCGGGCTCGATCCGGGTCATCTGAAGCACATGAAGACCTTGGGGCTGGACTACTCGTTCGCCTATTGCTGGCCGGTGCCGGGTAGCCCTCCGCCCGCACGGGCCGTGCAGGTGCAACTGGACTGCATCCGGAAGACGCAGGCGATGGCCATCCTGCCGCAGGTCATCACCGTGTCGCAGGCGTGGAGCGGCTGGCGCGACGAGGGCAGCATCTGGAAGATCCCGCCCGCGGAGTTCGAGGGCCTTCTGCGGGAGGCGAAGAGCATCATCGCCACGATGCCGGCGGGGCAACTCGGGAGCCGGATGCTGCTTCTCGACAACTGGAACGAGTGGGGCGAGGGACACTATCTCGCGCCGTACCGCGAGCATGGATTCGGCTACCTGGATGCGGTGCGCCGGGTCTTCTCCACGGCGCCGGAGGCGCACGAGGATCTGATCCCCGAGGACATCGGCCTCGGTCCCTACGACACGGCCATCCGCGAACACTACGAGCGCGAGGCGGCGCTGAGGCCGCTCCTGACGCGGAAGGTGGTCGCGCCCGGGACGCCGGAGGGGCTGATCGGCTGGTGGACGTTCGACGAGGAGGGCGACGGCCCCGTGGCCTTTGACCATTCCGGGCACAGGCTTGGCGGGGCGCTCACGCGGATCAAGCGCGCTCCGGGCCAGGGCGGGCGGGCGCTCGTCTGCGACGGCGGCGGCGTGACGGTGCCGGGGAATCCACGGCTCTCACCGACCAACGCACTCAGTGTCGAGTGCTGGGTGAGGACGGAGAAGGCCGGGCAGCCGAATGCATGGATGGTGAACCGCGTATTCGGCGGCGGCGAGACGGCCGGCTACCGGATGGGCGTGGTGAACGGACATCCCTGCTTCCAGGTGCCGGTGACCGCGTGGAGCCACCATCTGCGAGCCTCGGTGCCGCTGCCGGTCGGCCGGTGGGTCCATCTCGCCGGGACGTTCGACGGGACGACGATGCGCATCTACGTCGACGGCGAGGAGCGTGGTTCCATGGAGCGGGCCGGTCCGGTCGGCGCAACGGATGCCCGCCTCGTTCTTGGGAACTTCGATGTCGGCCATCCGGCCCATTTCGACGGATGGCTCGATGACGTCCGGATCTACGATCGCGCTCTTCCGCCCGAGGCGATCCGCAGGTCGTCGGCCGCTCCCGGGACAACGGCTCCTCACGCCGACCGGCGTGCCATGAGTGCGGATGGGACGGACGGATGAGAGGTGCAGTGCATCCATCCGAAGCGATAACGAACCCGGACCGGAGGAGGTTTCTCGGCGACGCGGCGGCGTGGACGTGCGTGGCGGCCGCGGCGGGGGGGCTGGGTGTGCGGCGCTGGATGCGGTCGCGCCGGACGGGCGTTTTCCCGGAGCGGGCGGTCACACTGATCTGTCCGTTCGCGCCCGGCGGCGGGACGGACCTTCTGCTGCGCCACGTCGCGCACGCGGCCGAGCCGCTGCTCGGAAAGCCGGTCGTCATCAACAACCTCGTCGGCGGCGGCGGTGCGGTGGGGTTCGCGGCGGGGCGGATGGCGGTGCCGGACGGCCACACCGGCGTCGCCGTGACGTTCGAGGTGATCTCCCTGCCGCTGCGCGGGCTGGCGCCGTTCGACCATGAGGACTTCGACGCGCTGATGCTGCTCAATGTCGATCCCGCCGCGCTGGCCGTGCGTTCCGACCATCCCGCCCGCACGCCGGCCGACTGGATCGCGTGGTGCAAGGCCGGTCCGCGGCCCGGCATCGGCAACTCGGGGCCGGGCGCGGTGTGGCACCTCGCGGCGGCGCTCCTGGCGCACCGGGCGGGTGTCGCCGTGCGGCACGTGCCCTACAACGGCGCGACGCCCGCGGTGACGGCGCTGCTCGGGGGCCACGTGGACGCCGTGGTCGTCAGCCCCGCGGAACTGATGACCCACGTGAAGGCCGGCAGCCTGCGGATGCTGGCGGTGATGAGCGATGCGCGTGCGGACGGCTTTCCTGACACCCCGACGTTCCGCGAGTCCGGACTCGACCTCCTGTTCGGCACATGGCGGGGGCTTGCGCTGCCGCGGGGCGTACCCGACGCGGCGCGCCGCGTGCTGGTCGATGCGTTCGACCGGGCGGCGAGGTCCGACGCGGTCGCCGAGTTCTCCCGGCGGACCGGTATCAACCTGTCGATCCGGCCGGGCGCCGAGTTCCGCGAGCTGATGCGACGGCAGACGATCGAGGTGGGGGAGGTCATGCGCACCCTGGGGATGATCCGATGACGGTGCGCGGAGTGGCACGACTGGTTCCGGTGGCGGTCCTCCTGACCGCGGCGACAGCGCTGGCGGCGGCGGTCTGGAGGTTCCCGGTTGATCCCGGCGAGGCCGCCGGGCCCGGGACGATGCCGATGGGGCTGTGTGCGGCACTGGCGGTTCTCGCGGTGGCGCGCGGTGTGCAGATCGCGAGGGAGGAGTCCGCCTCGGGCGGGATCGCGGCGTCCGCTCGGCCATCCGATCCCGACGAGATGCGCGGCGGGCATTTCTGGATCATGCCGGCGCTCTGTGCGGCCTACGTGGTGGTCCTGCCGCGTCTCGGGTTCATCTCGTCCACCGCGCTGCTCGCCGCGGCGCTGCTGGCGGCGTCCGGCCACCGCCGGATGGGCCGCGCGCTGGCCTTCGGCGTGGTGCTGGCGGTCATCCTCTACACGGTCTTTGCCGTATGGATGCAATTGCCGCTGCCGGAGGGATGCCTCGGATGATCGACGTGCTGCAGGAGAGTGCGGGCATGGTCGCGTCATGGGATGTGATCCTGTGCCTCCTGCTTGGGACACTGGTCGGGATGCTGATCGGAGCGATTCCGGGGCTCACGGCGACGATGGGTGTGGCGTTGCTGACGCCGCTGACGTTCGAGCTTTCCATCATGCCGGCGCTGGGGGTGCTGATCGGCGTCTACTGCGGCGCGATCTACGGAGGCTCGATTACGGCGATCCTGTTCCGTACGCCCGGCACGCCGGCGTCGGCGGCCACGCTGTTCGACGGCTATCCGATGATGCAGCGCGGCGAGGCGGGCCGGGCGCTCGCCGTGGCGGCGTGGTCGGCGGCTGCGGGCGGGATCATTGGGACGCTGCTGCTGGTCTTCCTGACGCCGCAGATCTCGCGGTTCGCGCTCAGCTTCGGTCCGGCGGAGTTCTTCGCGATGGCGGTCTTCGGCCTGTCGACGATCGTGGCCCTGTCGGGCGGGTCGCTCCTCAAGGGCGCCATCGCGGCGGTGGGCGGGCTGTTGCTGGCGACGGTCGGGATGGATCCGGTCAGCGGCTATCCGCGTTTCATCCTCGGGCAGGCCTCCCTGATGGAGGGCATGCCGTTCATCCCGGCACTGATCGGCCTCTTCGCCATGGCGGAGATCTTCGGCACGCGCGGCATGGCAACGGCGGGGGCGGTGGGTGTCGACATCCGTGTCCCGGCGCTGCCGTCGCCGGCCGATGCGCGCCGGTGCGCGTGGACGACGGTCCGCTCCGGCCTACTCGGAACCGTCGTGGGCGCCGCGCCCGGCGCCGGGTGCGACATCGCGGCGTTCCTGGCCTACAGCCTCGCGCGCCAGCGGGCGCGCCGGGGCGAGCGGTTCGGCGAGGGGGAGGTGAAGGGCGTCGCGGCGCCCGAGGCGGCGAAAAGTGCGGCGATCTCGGGGGCGATGATCCCGCTTCTGTCGCTTGGCATCCCGGGCGACTCCGTGACGGCGATCCTGATCGGCGCCTTCGTGCTGCACGGCGTGCAGCCGGGGCCGTTGCTGTTTCGCGAGCATGCGCCGCTGGCCTACTCGATCCTAGGCATCGTGTTCCTCGGTCACCTTGCGGTGCTGGCCTGCGCGCTGTTCACCGCGCGGTTGATGAAGAACGCGCTGCGGGCCGATCCGCGGTTCGTGCGCGCGGGAATCCTCGTGATGTCCCTGCTCGGCGCTTTTGCGATCCGGGGGCAGGCGGCGGACATGGTCGTCGCACTCGCGTTCGGCCTGCTGGGCGTCGCGATGCGGCGGGGCGGGTATCCGGCGGCGCCACTGCTGCTGGCGATGATCCTCGGGGGGATGGCGGAGGAGAACTTCCGGAGGATGCTGATCGTGTCGTCCGGCAGCGCGGCCTTCCTCTTCACGCGGCCGATCGCGGCCGGGCTGCTCCTCGTCTCGGCCGCGTCGGTGGTCGCCGGATGGCTTCGCGGGAGGCGAGGCGGGGCTTGACGCCGGGCGGGGCTCGGGGCAACCATGGCTGCCTCAACGAAAGAAGGAGCACCACCATGCCCGAGCCGACGACCGCGATCAGCCGCCGCAGTTTCGTCAAGACCACCGCCGCCGCATGGGCCGGGGTGAGCATCATCACGAACCCGCGCCGCGTGTTCGGCGCCAACGACCGCGTGCGCGTCGCCGTGGTCGGCGTCCGCGGGCAGGGATGGAACCATGTCGAGAACTACGCGAAGATGCCGGATGTCGAGATCGCGGCGCTGTGCGATGTGGACGACTCCGTCATGCAGAAGCGGCTGAAGGACCTCGAGAAAATGAAGGTCGCGAAGCCGGCGACGTTCGTCGATTTCCGGAAGCTGATCGAGGACAAGTCCATCGACGCGGTCTCCGTCGCCACGCCGAACCACTGGCACTCGCTGATGGGCATCTGGGCGTGCCAGGCGGGCAAGGACGCCTACGTCGAGAAGCCCCTGTCGCACCGCTGGTTTGAAAGCAAGCAACTGCTCGAGGCCGCCAAGAAGTACAACCGCGTGGTACAGCACGGCACGAACAGCCGCGGCAGCGCGGCGGTGCAGGAAGCCGTGCAGAAGATGCGCGAGGGACTGCTGGGCGAGGTCTATATGGCCCGCGGCCTCTGCTACAAGCGCCGCAAGAGCATCGGGAAGGAGCCCGAGGCGCCCGTTCCGGCCGGCGTCGACTACGACCTGTGGACCGGCCCCGCGCCGATGAAGCCCTATACGAAGAACCGGTTCCACTACAACTGGCACTGGATCTGGGACACCGGCGACGGCGACTTCGGCAACCAGGGCATCCACGAACTGGACGTTGCGCGCTGGGGACTCGGCGTGACCTATCCGACCAAGGTCTCCGCGACCGGCGCCAAGGTGATGTTCGACGACGACCAGGAGACGCCCAACCTCCTCAACGTGTCCTACGAGTTCGTCCTGCCCGACGGGAAGAAGCGCATCCTGGTCTTCGAGGTCCGGCACTGGATCACGCATTCCGAGTCCGGCATCGGCACGCGGCTCTTTGGCGAGGACGAGATCCCCGTGGCGATCGGCGCGACCCAGGCGCCCGCGCCCGAGGCAGCGAAGGCCGAGGGGAAGAAGGACGACAAGAAGTCGAAGCGCCAGGGCGCAACGAACGTGATCGGCAACCTCTTCTACGGGGAGAAGGGCTATCTTGCGGTCAACGGCTACACGGCCTACAAGACGTTCATGGGCGACGCGCTCGAGGCCGGCCCGGAGGCCAGCAAGGGCGGCAACACGTGGGCGAACTTCATCGAGTGCGTGAAGAGCCGCAAGACCGAGAACCTCAACGCGCCCGTCGAGGAAGGCCACATCTCCTGCACGCTGCTGCACCTCGGCAATGTGTCCTACCGCCTCGGCCGCAGTCTGGCGTTCGATCCGGTCAAGCAGACCGTGACCGGCGACGACGAGGCCAACCGGATGCTCCGCGGCGAGTACCGCGCGCCGTTCACGGTGCCGGAGAAGGTGTAGAGCCCATCGTTCCCGAGAAGTCCGTGGTAGGGCCGGGCCGCCGGCCCGGCCGTTCGATGGATCCCGGTAGCCATGCAGGTTCCGAGAGGCGTCCCGTGCCATTTGTGCATCCGGCCTTGAAACGGAACCATCGTTCAGTATACTGGGCCGGCGGAGGATACGGACATGGCCAAACGGCTTGCATGGGATGAGAAGATCCGGCGGTTGAGGGACTTCTGCCGCCGGGAGGGGCGGATGCCGGGGTATGCTGAACTGCTGACCCTGCTGGCGTTTCGTTCCAAGAACGCGGCATTCGGACTGCTCGACCGGCTGGCGCGCGAGGGCTACATCCGCAAGGGGCCGGGCGGCAAGGCCGCGCCGACGCGGCGGCTGACTGGCACCGTCCGGTTGCTTGGCGCCGTCGCGGCGGGGTTCCCGTCGCCGGCGGAGGAGGAACTGGCGGATGTCCTGAGCCTCGACGAGTTCCTGATCCGGCGGCCGGAGGCGACGTTTCTCCTGACGGTCAGCGGCGACTCGATGATCGATGCGGGCATTCATCCCGGGGACCTTGTCCTCGTCGAGCGCGGCCGCCCGCCGAAGAACAACGACATCGTCGTCGCGCAGGTCGACGACGAGTGGACCCTCAAGTACTTCGTCCGCGACGCCGAGGGGGTTCGCCTCGAGCCCGCCAACCGGAAGTACAAGCCCATCCGCCCCGTACGGTCGCTGACGGTCGGCGGCATTGTGAAGGCCGTGATCCGGAGGTACGGATAACCGCGTTCCTCCGGTTGCAGCGTTCCGATTCCGGCGGGCGGCTTGCGTCAGCGGGGCCGTTCCGCCACCCTTCCTTGCATGAAGAATCGGATGACGGTTTCGATTGCGGTACTGGGTGCGGTGGCGGCTTGGGCTCCGGTAACCGGGAGCGCCGAGGATTTGAATCGCGGCCCGGTCCCCGCCGGCGCGGTTGCGGTGAATGATCCGAAGGTCCCCTGCGAGTTGCGCGTGCGGGACGGCCTGCCGAACTTCTTCGCCAAGGCGGCCTCGGGCGGGCCTGTGCGCATCGCCTACCTGGGCGGCAGCATCACGGCGGCGGCGGGCTGGCGTCCGAAGACCTTCGCGTGGTTCAAGGCGCAGTATCCGGGGACGAAATTCGTCGAAATCAACGCTGCGATCTCGGGCACGGGCTCCGATTATGGCGCCTGCCGGATCGCGGGCGATGTGCTGGCGAAGGACCCGGACCTCGTGTTCATGGAGCACCGGGTGAACGGGGGCGGCGGCTACGAGGCCAAGTCGGTGGAGGGCATCGTCCGCCAGGTCTGGCGGACGAACCCGCGGACCGACATCTGCCTCGTCTACACCGTGTCGCAGGGAATGCTCAAGGATCTTCAGGTGGGCAAGGCGCCATGGTTCACGCCCGTCATGGAGACCGTAGCCAACGCCCATGGCATTCCGTCGATCGACCTCGGCGTCGAGATCGCCCGGCGTGAGAAGGAGGGGGGCCTGATCTTCAAGGCCGGCGCCCCGGTGGAGGGCAAGTTGGTCTTCTCCGCCGACGGCGTGCACCCCGGCGATGAGGGGCACGGGATTTATCGCGACGTCATTGTGAGGTCCATGCTCGCGATGCGGGCCATCGGGACCGCGGGGGCGCACCGCCTTCCCGACCCCTTGGAGCCGCACTGCTGGGAGACCGCCTCGTTGCTGCCCGTGGCACAACTCGAGCGAAGCCCGGGATGGACTCCGGTGGACGTGGACAGCGATCCGGTCTACCGCGATGACTTTGGCCGCACGCACGCGATGCTGCGCGGGGCGGTGAAATGCAGCCGGGCGGGCGAAACCCTCACCGTGAAATGGAACGGCACCACGCTGGGCTTCAGCGACATTCCGCAGGGGAGCGGCATGGCGGTCGAGGTGACGGTCGACGGCGCGCCCGCGCCGCTCGTCATTCGGCGTCCGCAGACCGAGGCGCACCGCAGGTATGCCCGGTTCTTCTATCTGCCCGAGCAGGCGCCGGGCGTGCACACGGCGGTCCTGAAGGTGAAGGAACTCCCGGAGGGGATCTCCTTCTACGTCGGGCAAGTGCTCGTCATCGGGAAGACCCTGCCCTGAATCCGCCTCCCGTCTTCCGGCGGCATGGCGAACCTGATAGGCTCGGGCACCGGTGCGACGGGGAAGCCGGACAGGAAAGGGGAGACACATGCGCTACGCGATGATCATGGCCGGGGGATCGGGGACGCGGCTCTGGCCGATGAGCCGGCAGGCGTTGCCGAAACAGCTCATTCCCTTCATCGGTGGACGCAGTCTTCTTCAGATCGCACTGGAGCGGCTGGAGGGCCTCGTGCCAGCGCCGCAGCGGCTGATCTGCGCCGGCCGTGCGCACGAGGACGTGATCCTGCGCTCCCTGCCCGGATTCACGGCGGACCGTTTCCTCGGTGAGCCCGTCGGTCGCGATACGGTCAACGCGGTCGGCTTCGGCGCCGCGGTGCTTGCGAAGCGCGACCCCGACGCGGTGATCGCCGTGTTCACGGCGGACCACGTGATCGAGCCCGTCGGACGTTTCCTGGAGATCGTGGGGGCGGGCTTTGACCTGGTCGAGAGCCGGCCGGACACGCTCGTCACCTTCGGCATCGCGCCCACCGGACCGGCGACGGGCTATGGCTATCTCGAACTCGGCGAAACGCTCTCCGGCGACGCGCGTCGCGTCCGCGTGTTCCGCGAGAAGCCCGCGGCGGATGTGGCGGGGACGTACTTCAAGGCGGGGCCGGGCGCCTACCTGTGGAACAGCGGGATGTTCATCTGGCGCGCATCCACGCTTCTCAACTGCATCCGCCGCTACCAGCCGGAGACGCATGCGGGGCTGATGCGGATCGCGGAGGCGTGGGACGGGGCCGACCGGACGCGCGTCCTCGACGAGGTCTACCCGGCGCTGAAAAAGGTCAGCGTGGACTACGCGGTGATGGAGCCGGCATCCCGCGACCCCGCGGTCACGGTCGCGGCGATCCCGATGGCCCTGAGCTGGCTCGACGTCGGTTCGTGGCCGTTCTTCGCCGAGACGTGTCCGAAGGATGCCGCCGGGAACGCGATCGGGGCGGATCGGACGCTGCTGATGGACACGCGCGGGACGCTGGTCGCTTCGAGCGATCCGGGGCACCTGATTGCCACGATCGGGTGCGAGAACCTGATTGTCATCCACACGCCCGACGCGACCCTGGTGTGTCCGGCGGACCGCGCCGAGGCCATCAAGGACCTCCATCGGCAGGTCGGGGAACGTTTCGGGCCGGGCCTGTTGTAGGCGCCCGCGGCCCCGCTTTTTCTATCGCCCCGCGCCGCGACATTCGCGATACTCGCCGCCTGCTTTTGGAAGGAGCCAGCGACATGAGCACGGAACCCAGATTGAGCGTGGAAGCGTTGAAGGCCAAGGCGGAGGCGCCGTCGCGGGAGGCGATGCGGCTGCATCCCTTTTACCGCGGCAAGATCGAAACGGGCCTGAAGTGCCGCGTCCGCGACTTCGACGACTTCGCGATCTGGTATTCCCCCGGCGTGGCGGCCCCCTGCAAGGCGATCGCGGCAGACCCGGAGGCCGTCTACGATCACACGAACAAGTGGAATACCGTCGCGGTGGTCAGCGACGGCACGCGCGTGCTCGGGCTTGGCGACATCGGGCCGAAGGCGGGACTCCCGGTCATGGAGGGGAAGGCGCTGCTCTTCAAGTACCTCGGCGGCGTGGATGCGTTTCCGCTGATGCTCGACACGAAGGATCCGCAGAAGATCATCGAGTTCGTGCTGGCGGTGCAGCCCTCGTTCGGCGGCATCAATCTCGAGGACATCGCCCAGCCGAAGTGCTTCGAGATCCTCGACACGCTTCGCGAAAAGGCCGAGATCCCGGTATGGCATGACGATCAGCAGGGCACCGCGACGGTCATCCTGGCGGGCCTCATCAACGCGCTGAAGGTCGTGGGCAAGAAGATTGGCGATGTCGGGATCGCGTTCGTCGGGGCCGGGGCCTCGAATTCCGCGGCCGCACGGCTCGTCTTCGGGCGCGGCGGCGATCCGGGCCGGTGCCTGATGGTCGACAGCCGCGGGATCCTCGGGGCGCACCGGACCGATGTGGAGGCGGTGAAGGACAAGTTCGCCGCGAAGTGGAACCTCTGCCGGACGACGAACCGGGAGGGCCGGCAGGGCGGCATCGAGGAGGCGCTGCGCGGCATGGATGTCGTCATCGCCTGTTCCACGCCCGGGCCCGGCACGATCAAGCCGGAGTGGGTGCGCGCGATGAAGCCCGGAGCGATTGTATTCTCCTGCGCCAACCCGATCCCCGAGATCTGGCCGTGGGAGGCCGCCGATGCGGGCGTCACCGTCTTCGCCACAGGCCGTTCCGACTTCCCAAACCAGGTGAACAACTCGCTCTGCTTCCCGGGGCTCTTCCGCGGCGCGCTCGACGTGCGGGCGCGGACGATCACCGACGAGATGTGCTTCGCCGCCGCCGAGTCGCTTGCGGCGTCGGCCGGTAGCGACATCCGGGCCGACCGGATCCTGCCGACGATGGACGACTGGGAGGTCTTCCCCCGCGAGGCCGCGGACGTCGGGATGAAGGCCCAGGAACTCGGCTTGGCGCGCACGAAGCGCACATGGCAAGAACTGTTCGACAACGCGTCGAAGATGATACGCCGATCGCGCGGCATGACCGCCGAGGCCATGCGACGCGGTGACATCGCGGCCGCGCCGGAGGCGTGACGAAAGGGCGCGCGGGGAGGGGGAGCCCGCGCGTTCGGGGTATGCCGTGGGGCGACACTATCCGGCCGCGATCTCGTGTTGCGTTCTCTGCCTCCAGAACTGGTGGGGCACGACCATGGCGAGCATGCGAGCGATGCTGGGTGTGATGGCGGCGATGGGTGTGATGTCCGGATCCCGACTTCCGGGTCTACAAGCCCGGGGGCCAGGTGCGGTCGGTCATGGTGAATGGTGACATTGCGTGGGCCGCGTGCGGTGCGACCGGAGCGCATGCGGTCCGGCTCGAAGGCGATCTCCGCCGCGCCAACGTGTGGTCCGGGACGAACGACGTGTATCATCTCAGTCTCTTGCGCCCACTGGCATCGCAGCGGGCCTGCCTGGTACGACATCGGGGGCGCGGTGCCGGTGCTTGCCGGAAACACACCGGATGCCACGAACTACAGCTGGACCGATGGCGCCTGTGCGCTGGGCGACCGGCTGCTGCTGGTCAAGGGGGGCGTATACCGGCTGATCGAGCCGAATGAACGCCGCCCCGCCTCGGAGATCCTAGCGCATCGCGTCGAGGGGCTGCGCATGGGCGGACGGCCGTCCACGGACGGGACGCGGCTTGCCCTCTCGCGCCGCCACGAGAGCGCGGTCGACTTCCTCGACATCCGCGACGTCGGACATCCGAAGCTGGAGCGCCGGTACGCGCTGACCGGGCATCCCGGCGCCTGCGCCTTCTGGAATGGGCGGCTCGTCATCCCCGCCGGCTACCAAGGCCTGCTCGTCGAGAGCGCGGGCCCGCCGTTCCGATGAAGGGCACGGGTGCATTCTTGCGCTCCGCCGTGGCCAGCCGTCCCTGCCCGGGGCCGTTCGCTGTAGCCGGGCGTGGTGAGCCCGGCAGCCTTGCGGTTCGAAGCGCGGGAATCCGCGGACCCGGCGGCTTGAATCGGGGGAGGGGGCGCGCTACGTTTAGAGAACCCTTTGGAAGGATGGGCAAGGCATGAAGGACCACTCGAAACGGTTTCTGAAGAACATGATCGCAGCCATCAGCCCGTCGGGCTACGAGGAGGAGGCGGCGCGGGTCTGGCAGGCGGAGGCGAAGACGTTCGCGGCCTCGGTGAAGCACGACGTGCACGGAAACAGCCACGCCGTGGTCAATCCCGGCGGGTCGCCGCGGATCATGTTCGCGGGCCACTACGACGAGATCGGCTTCCTGATCTCGCACATCGACGACAACGGATTCCTCTGGATCCAGCCGATAGGGGGATGGGACTCGCAGATTCCGCAGGGACATCGCGTCGTGATCCGCGGCCGCAAGGGCCGCGTGCCGGGCGTCATCGGCAAGAAACCGATCCACCTGATCCGCCCCGAGGAGCGGGACAAGGTGACGAAGCTCGACAGTCTCTGGGTCGACATCGGCGTGAAGAACCGCAAGCAAGCCGAGAAGTTCGTCGCCATTGGCGATCCGCTCGTGCTCGATCACGAGATGGGCGAACTGCAGGGCGACTTCCTCGTTGGACGCGGATTCGACAATCGTATCGGGGCCTACATCGTCCTGGAGGCCGCGCGCCTTCTCTCGCAGATGAAGATCAAGGCCGAGATCCATGCGGTCGCCACCGTCCAGGAAGAGATCGGCATTCGCGGCGCCCGCACCGCGGCGTTCGGCATCGATCCCCAGATCGGCATCGCCGTGGATGTCACGTTCGCGACGGACTATCCCTCCATGGAGGACGCCGTGAAGCGCTTCGGCCGGGTGAAGCTCGGTTCCGGCGCCGTCATCACGCGCGGGCCGAATGTGCATCCGCGCCTCTTCGAGTTGCTGGTCGAGACGGCGGAGAAAAGGAAGATCGCCTACCAGATCGAGGCGCAGAGCGGTGCGACGGGCACCGACGCGAATCTCATCCAGGTCAACCGCGCCGGTGTCATCACCGGCCTGGTCAGCGTTCCGAACCGCTATATGCACAGCTCGTGCGAGATGATCCACACGGGCGATGTCGAAGCCGTGATCCGTCTCTTCGCGGAGACGTCGGCCCGCATCGTCCCCGATACGCCGTTCGCCATCGTCTGACGTCCGCCGCTCCGGGGTCTGGACATCGGGCGGGCGTTTCCGCACGATGGGCGGCGTCATGACACAGACACGGGCGGAGGACGGGGTGGCGGCGCGTCGCACGCTGGAGCAGGCGGCGCCGCCGGATCCGGGGAAGGTTCTCAATCCCGGGGCCTGCGGGTTTCCGCCGGATGCACGGATCGCCCTCGTGATCCTGGCGGCGGGCAAGGGAACACGGTTCGGCACGGCGCCGAAGTGTGTGCAGCCCGTGCGCGGCATCCCGCTGGCCCGGCACTCCATCGACTCGTTCCGCAGCATCCAGCCCGCGCCATGCATCTGCCTCGTCGGGTACGCCCACGAAGAGGTCATGGGACGCCTCGGCGGCGACAATATCTACGTCCTGAGCGCCAATCCGGCCGGCGGAACGGCATTTGCGGCATTCGAGGCACTCAGCGTGTCTGGACTCGAAGCGGCCGATCCGCTGCTGGTCATCACGATGGGCGACCGCGTCGTGCCGGACACCGTCTTCCGGCGTCTTCTGGAAACGCACCGGGCGGGCGGGCGCGAGGCGGACCTGACGCTCTTGTCTGTCCGCTACGTGCCGCCCGCACAGCACGGCAAGGGCCGCGTGCTTCGCGACGACGCGGGTCGCATCGAGCGCATCCTCGAGCAGCGCGACATCGACGCGATCGGCGACCCGGCGGCGCGGCGGCGCTACGACGAGATCACCGAGGGGAACTGTCCGCTCTACATCACGCGCACCCGCTCGCTCCGCCTTCTGGGTTCGCTGCACAACGACAACGCACAGGGGCAGTACTACATCACCGATCTCGTGGCGAAGATCGCGGAGTCCGGCGGCGACGTGCGGACCGTGACCGTGACGGAGGCGGAGCCGGAGTACGCGCTGCTCTGCTCCGACGTGACCCGGCCTGCCGACCTCGCGCGCATCGAGTCGCTGCCGGCGGCCCGCGAGTCCGTGGCGGCCTCCGCCGAGGTATCGGCCGCCGCGGCGGCTGAGGCGATCGCCGCGGACCGTTCGCCGGGCCAGACTGCCTCGATCGCGGCCCAGTTGCGCGAGATCTACGAGGCCGCTCAGCGCGAGGGGATGGGGTTCGATCCCGACCGCCCCGCCGCGATCGGCATCTCCGGCGGCCGCCTGCGGATCGCCTTCATGCACCCGGACATGGGCCGCTTCTACGGCCCCGCGTGGCAGATGCCCACCGGTGCCGCCGGGCCGGACGGGCGCGAACAGATCGCGATGGTGGCGCAGGATTCGGACGACGGTCACATCCGCCACTTTCCCGCCGCCCTCCAGTTCCGCGAGAAGATCGACGCCGTACCCGCCGCCACACCCGGCATGTATCCGGGCGAGGACATCGACGATCTCTACAAGTACGAGGAGTTCGGTACACACATGGCGGAGCGCCTTCTGCTCTCGCTGGGCTACTTCTCGGAACAGGAACTCCAGGCGCGTCGCGACCGGGAGTTGCCCCTGCCACCGCCTTCGCTGTGGGTCGCCAACAATATGCGCCGGCCGTTCTCGCTGATCTGCAACGCCATCGCCTCCATGCGCACGTTGCGGCGCGGCCCGGAGGGCGCGCGTGTGCAGCAGCGTCTCGGCAAGGGCCGGTTCCGCGGCATCCGCATCGCCTCGACCGGTGCGATTCCGCGCGGCGGGTTTTCGAGTTCCTCCGCGCTGACCGTTGCGGTGAAGAACGCCATCAACGTGCTTTACGGGCTCGGCATCCCGCCGGACACGCTCGTCCACCTCGCCTGTCAGGCGGAGTACGGCACCGGTGTTCGCGCCGGCTCGCTGGACCAGGCTACGGAGCAGAAGGGGAAGCACGGTCAGGGCGCGCTGATCTCGTCGAACCCTCGCGACAACTACCGCACGATCGGCGTCTTCCCGGTTCCCGCGGAACGCTTCCGCATGATCTTCCCCTTCAGTGTCGACCGCGACCGGGAGGCATGGCGCTGGTCCGGCGGGGCCTACGCCGCCGATGCGACGACCCCCGTGCCGACGACGACGGAGATGCGCAAGCTGACCGGCAAGGCTGCGGAGATGGCCGCCATCCTGAGCGCCCTGCCGCCCCACACGGATTTCTTCGCTTTGGTGGAAGAGGACCTCGTCCGCGACGGGGAGATCGGCCCCGTGGCCCGCGCCCGGGTGGTTGCGGTCCTACGCGCCCTTCCGCTTCTCGCAACGCAGGAGGAGCTCCGCGCCCGGGTGCTGGCCGGCCGCGACCGCCTCGTGGCGCAGTGGGCCGCCGAACCCGGCGTGTCCGCCGCCGACGCCGCCGCCCGGGCCGACGCCGCGATCGGTGCGCTGTTCGCCGGGTGGCGGACGCCGCGGCTGCGGCGCGGACTCGCCGACGGAACGATCGTGGAGGAGGACGGCGTTCCGCTGCGCGCGATGGTTGCCTATCTCTTTCTGGAGGTCGCGCGGTGCTTCCGCATGATCCGGCATCCCGACGAGTGGATCGCGTGCGTCGCCCGCTCCCAGCGCGGGGACCGGAGCTTCACGATCGATCCCGCCCGCCTGCCGCCGGCGGAGGAGATGGTCCGTCGGGCCGACTGGGAGCGCGGCCTTGAAGGCGCCGCGCTGCTCGACGCGTGGCTCGCCCGCACCGAAGCCGTGCCATTCGACTTCCATCGCGGTCTCACCGATGCCGACCTCGACCGCGATGACGGACCCGCATTCGCGGACATCGAAGGCGGCAGCTTCTTCCGTGGCCTCGCGCTTCTCGACCTCGTCGAGGCGATGCTTCGGCGCGCCTTCGGCGACGACGCCGTGGCGATCCGGGTCAACGCGGCGGGGCAGGGCGACTACTTCCAGGTTCACATCGACACCGAGCGGGTCGCGGGCGACGTCGTGAAGGACTTCATCCGCCGCGCCTTCTATGACCGGTTCGGCCTCACGCCCGCCCTGCAGTTCGTCGAACCTCATCCCGGCGGCGGCGCCGTCGGCGTGCGCATCGACCGCTTCGACATGATCCCCGCCGTCGTCCGCCGGCTCGAAGCCGCCGGCCGGGGTTGAGGCGTGGACGAGCGATCGAACCCCAGAGCCTGCGAACCTGCGAACCGCTTGTTTTGCCTTCGTTCGCCGCTTGCGTTCGCTGTGCGGGGGGACCACAATCGGACGCGAGGACGAGCCATGAATACAATGAATACACCCATCGATCGCCGTTCCTTCCTGAAGACCACCTCCGCGGCCGGCGCCGGCATGTCGCACGCGGTGTCGCGGCTCTCGCCGTTGCTGGCGGCGGCAGCCCCGGCCGTTGCGGCCCCACGCGTCGCGGCACCGCAGGCGGACAAGCCGGCGCTGCTGGGCGGAACGCCGGTCCACACGGGCGGTTGGACGCGATGGCCCCAGTGGCGCGGGGCGTGGGAGGAGGACCTGCTGGAGGTTTACCGCAGCGGCAAGTGGTTCCGCGGATCCGACAGCCACGTCGAGGACTTCGAGACCGCCTACGCGCAGCTTCTCGGCGCGAAGAAGTGCCTCGCGACGGCGAGCGGAACCACCGCGCTCATGGTGGCGCTCCATGTGATGGATGTGGATGCCGGCGACGAGGTGATCGTGTCGCCCTATACGTTCATCGCCACATACAATGCGATCCTCAACGCACGTGCGCTGCCTGTCTTCGCCGACACGGACCCTGCAACCCTCACCATGGATCCGACGACGATCGAGAGCCGCATCACGGACCGCACGCGCGCGATCATGCCGGTGCACATCTTCGGCATGTCGTGCGACATGGATCCGATCCTGGCGATCGCGAAAAAGCGCGGGCTCGCCGTGGTCGAGGATGCGTGCCAGGCGTGGCTGGCGGAATACAAGGGCCGGAAATGCGGCACGATCGGCGACCTCGGTTGCTTCAGCTTCCAGGAGTCGAAGCACCTGCCGTCGGGCGAGGGCGGCGCCGTCACGGGCATGAGCGAGCCCCTCGTCGACAAGTGCAACTCGTTCCACAATTGCGGCCGCGCCTGTGGCACGAACAAGGGCACGGCCTTCTTCACGCGCGGCTGCAACTACCGCATGACCCAGGCCCAGGCTGTGATCCTGCTCAACCAGCTTGGCAAGCTGCGCGAGGATACGGCGGTTCGCCGCCGCAACGCGGACTACCTGGGCGAGCAACTCAAGCAGATCCCCGGGATCCGGACGATGAAGCTGCCGGATGGAAGCCGTCCGGTCTGGCATCTCTACCCGTTCCGCTACGATGCGTCGGAGTTCGCCGGCCTGTCGCGCGATGCATTCATGAAGGCGTTGAACGCCGAGGGTATCCCGTGCTCCAGCGTCTATCGCGAGCAGTACTTCGACGGGCTTCTCGATGAGGCGATCGCCTCGCGCGGGTTCAAGCGGCTGTGGAGCGCGGAGCGGCTCAAGGCCTACCGCGACAGCCTGCAGGCATTGCGGGGCAACAAGCTGGTCTGCGAGACGACGGTGGCGCTGCCGCAGACGCTGTTGCTTTCCGACCGCGCCGGCGTCGACCGCGTTGTCGCGGCAATCGGGAAGATCCGCACGCACTCGGCGGTTCTGGCAAAGAGCGCCTGACCGAGCCATGTCATGAAGGCGGTGATCCTGGCCATCGCGATGGCGCTTCCGGCGGCGGCGGACGGCTTCCGTGCGGGTGTGTCGCGCGTTGACGTGACCCCTCCGCTGCCGTTCTGGCTCTCGGGCTACGCGGCGCGGACGAACCCGGCGGCGACGGTCCAGAACAGGCTCTGGGCAAAGGCTCTTGCGATCGACGACGGCGCGGGAGGCCGCGTCGTGATCGTCACGGCCGACCTGATCGGGTTCCCTCGTGAGATGACGGATGAGGCCGCCAGTCGCCTCCGCGAATCGCACGGGCTGCGTCGCGACCAGGTCCTCTTCAATACCTCGCACACGCATTATGGTCCGGTTGTGCGGTCGAACCTGTCCGCGCTCTTCTCCTTCGATGCAGCGGAGCAGACCCGAATCCACGAGTACGGCCGACGTCTTGTGGATGATCTCGTCGCGGTGGTCGGTGCGGCGATGGCGGACCTCGCCCCGGCCCGCCTGGACTCCGGGCACGGCCGCGCCACCATCGCCGTGAACCGCCGCGAGCCGGCGGCATCCGGCGTGAAACTCGGCATCAACCCGGCGGGGCCTGTGGATCCGGACGTGCCCGTGCTCCGCGTGACCGCGCCCGATGGCCGGCTGCGCGCGGTCCTCTTCGGGTATGCGTGCCACGGTACCAGCCTGCAGGCGCGGTTCACGGAAATCGACAGCGATTTCGGGGGCTTCGCGCAGCGGTCGGTCGAAACCACGCATCCGGGCGCGACGGCGCTCTACATGATCCTGTGCGCCGGCGATCAGAATCCGAACCCGCGGGGCGAGTACAGCCGGATGGAGCAGCACGGGCGGGATCTGGCGGCGGCGGTCGAGTCGGCTCTCGCGGGGCCGTTGCGAGCTGTGCAGCCGCCGGTCCGCACCGCGCACCGCATTGCCGATCTCGACTTCGCGCCGCATACGCGCGCGACGTTCGAGCGCGAGGCGGCGGGGGAGGATGGACAGCCGCCGTCCGCGCACAAGAAGCGTCGCGCGCAGAGAATGCTTGCGGCCTACGACCGCGGAGAGCCGGTGCGGACTCTTCCACTGCAGGCGCAGGCGATCCGGCTTGGCGCCGACTTCACCCTGGTCGGCATCAGCGGCGAGGTCGTGGTGGACTACGCGCTGCGCCTGAAGCGGGAGTTCCCGCGGGAGAACCTGGTGGTCGCGGGGTACTGCAACGATGTGAGCTGCTACATTCCATCGCTCGAGGTGCTGCGGGGCGGTGGCTACGAGCCCGAGACGAGCATGATCTACTACGGCCAACCGGGGCCGCTGTCGACGAATGTCGAGGAGTCCGTCATCGCCGCGGCCCGCGAGGCCCTGCACGACGCCGGCGCTCCGTAGGGTCGTCTCCCCCGGCATTTCGAGGCGTCCGCCTTGTCCGGTCCCTCCCGATCTGGCACTCTCACTGCGTCACGCGCTTTTCGGGCGGCGGGCGTTGAATCCCGGCGCCGCATGCTGCGGGACACAGGATATCGACATGCCCAAAGCGATCATGGATCCGGCCGACGTCCGGAACTTCGCCACCGAGCTGAAGCGCTTCCACGACGACCTCCAGGGGCGCGTCGGCTCCCTCCAGGCCCGCTTCGCCTCGCTCGGCGAGTCATGGGAGGACCAGGAGCACGAAAAGTTTGCCGAGGAATTCAAGCTGGGCATGAAGGCCCTGCGGCGGTTCCTTGATGTCTCGGGCAAGCACGCGCCCTACCTGCTGCGGAAGGCCCAGAGGATCGAGGACTACCTGAACCAACGATGATCCCGGAACGGCGCCGCATGCGGTTCCGGAGGTCCGGGTCCGCCGGCGCCCACCGCCATGACCGACCGAGCCAACATCACGTCCATCGAGGCGCTGGAATCCTTCCACCGGAGCATGGTGGTGTTCCGGGAGAAGGCGTGCACGACCCTCGACGAGGCCGGAACAGTCGTTCAACGCTTCAAGGATTGGATCAAGCATGACCAGAAGGTCCATTGGCAGATGGAGGTCCGCGCCCGGGAGCGAGCATTCGACGACGCCCGGCAGGAATGGTTCCGGTGCCAACTGGCGGATCAGCGGTCGGGCGGCACGAAGGAGTCCGCGTACCGCCAGGCGCGGCGGGCGCTCCGGGAGGCGGAGGCGAAGCTCGCCGCGGTGAAGCGGTGGAGCCTGACCTGCGACCGGCACATCGATCCGCTCGCCCGGCAGTTGGAGCGGATGTATAACCTGCTCTCTGGGGAAATGCCCCGGTCCATGGCGTATCTTGCCAACGTCGTGGCCACGCTGGGCGACTACAGCGACCGGTCGGCGCGGGCGCCGCGCGAGGCCCTCCCCGTCGCGGAATCTAGTGCATCGGGGGAGCCCTCGCCCTCGCCGGAGGCTCCGCATGAGCCTTGAGAACCAGGGCGGAAGACTGGAGGCTCTGACGGTCGACCTGATGCGGCAGTGGGAGCTGACACGCCCGCACTGGCGGGACGGCAAGGGCGAGGCCTTTGAGAAGCAGATTGTGGATGTGATTCGAACGAGCGTGACGGCGACCGTCGACGCCATGCAGGAACTGGATGTGCTCATGCGTACGATCAGGCGGGATTGTGAGTAGGTTACCGGGCGTCTGCGAGGCACTGGGCTGGGTCCGTGAATTCGACGGCGTGACCCGGGATTTTGCCGAACGGGAACGGCGTCGAGACGAGGTGTGCCGCGCGGCGCTCATGCAGGCGCGCGTGGCGTTCCGGCAGGCGGGAGTATCGCAGGCCGAGCGGCTGGAGGATCGGCTCGCAGCCGCCGGTCGCGACGTCCAGAGAGAGCGCGCCGCCGCCGAACGCCGCCACATGGCCCGGGCGGAGCGGATCGCCCGCGCGGGCGTTGCGAGCCGGCAGCAGCGGGCCGAGCGGGTCGAGGCCGAGGAGGGCGCGCGCAAGCAGCGCCTCATGTCGTGGAAGGAGGAGTTGGAAGCCAATCACCCCGCCGACCTGGCGAGGATCGATGCCGCCTACAACGCCGTTCTCGCCGACCTGGCAAATCGCTACGCCCGGCTGTCCGCCCTCACCGAATCGACGGGGCGGTGCTTTCGGGGACACCGCGATCTGCTGGCGCGCACCCTGCAGCCGGCAGAGGTGGCCGCCCCGGACCTTGCCCTGCCGGTCGACCGGCTGATGGCGCGGCTCGACGAGTGTCTCCAGCGGGTGGGGGATTCGCTCGAACGCGTTCGGGGCGATGCGCGGCTCCGGCTGCTTGGCACATGGCGCCCCGGCGTCATTGCCGGCGTGATTCTCGCGATCCACGGGACGGCGGCCGTGGGATTGCTCGTGGCGGGCCCTCCGGCGTCGAGTCTGCTCATCCCCGGCCTCTCCGCGCTGACGCTGTGCATTCTGACCGTAGCCCTCCACTTCGTGGGGAAGCACCGCCTCGCGCCGGCGGCCCGCGGGATCGCGAGCGACATGGCGGCGGCGGCGAAACTGCATGATGTATGCGGTGAGAAGGCCGCGATGCAGCGCCATGTCGACCGCGAGCGTGTGGACCGCGAATACGCGGATCTCCACGAGCGGATCGATCGCGAATGGCGCGCGACAACTGAGAAGGCCGATTCCTGGCGGTTGCTCGGCCCCACGGCCGTGAAGGAGAAGACGGACCGCGCGCGGGCACGGAACGAGCGGATGCTGCAGGACTGCCTCCGGCGGATCGCCGGCGGGCAACCCCGGCGGCTGGCGGCGATTCGCAGCGATGCGGCGCGCGAGGAGACGGAACTGACAGCCGCGCACGAGGTGGAAATCGCGGAGATCGAGTCGTCCCTCCGCCGCGACCTCGAAGTGCTTGCGGCCGAAAGGGAGGCCGCCCTGAAGCGGGTTCGCGAGGCGGCCGCCGGGGCGGTCGCTGTCGTGAAAGAGTGCTTCCCGGAGTGGTCGGCCGGCGACTGGGAGCGCTGGATCCCACCCGCCGCCTTCGTCCACGCGGCGCCGTTCGGAACCCTGCGCATCGCCGACCTTGCCGTGCCGCTGCTGCTGACGTTTCCGGACCAGGGGTCCGTCCTTTTCGAAACCCGCGGGCCGGCGCGGGACCGGGTGGCGGCGGTGATGAACAACATCGTGATGCGACTGCTGACCAGCACCCCGCCGGGCAAGGTGGCCTTCACGATCATCGACCCCGTCGACCTCGGCCAGAATTTCGCGGGCATCATGCACCTGGCCGACTACGAGGAGACCCTCGTGAACGGCCGCATCTGGACGCAGCCCGCCCAGATCGAGAAGCAACTCGCGGACATCACCGAGCACATGGAGAAGGTCATCCAGACCTACCTGCGCAACGAGTACAAGACCATCACGGAGTACAACGACCAGGCCGGCGAGATCGCCGAGAAGTACAGGTTCCTGGTCGTGTCCGACTTCCCGGCGGGCTTCTCCGACATCGCGATCGACCGGCTGGTCGGCATCGCCGCGAGCGGGGGCCGCTGCGGCGTCTACACGATCGTCCACTGGGATCAGCGGCAGCGCGTGTCCCGCGAGGCCGTTCTCGAGGACCTCCGGGGGCGCAGTGTCCGCCTGGGGCTGGTCGACGGCGCGTTCCATCTCGAGGGCGCCCCGGCGGCCGGCACGGAGATTGTGCTTGATGCCCCGCCGGACGCCGAGACCGCCAGCCGCCTGCTGCACGGGGTCGGCCGGGCCAGCATCGACTCCACGCGGGTCGAGGTCCCGTTCTCGCATGTGGCGCCGGCGGACGGCGAACGCTGGTCGCGCGAGACGACGTCGGAACTGAAGGTGGCGATCGGCCGTACCGGCGCTACGAAGCTGCAGATGCTCGCTCTCGGACAGGACACGCGCCAGCACGCCCTGATCGTCGGCAAGACCGGGTCCGGCAAGTCCACGCTGTTCCACGTCCTGATCACGAATCTGGCGCTGTGGTGCCGGCCGGACCAGGTGGAGTTCTACCTCGTCGACTTCAAGAAGGGCGTCGAGTTCAAGTGTTACGCATCCCATCGCCTTCCGCACGCGCGGGTCGTCGCGATCGAGAGCGACAGGGAGTTCGGGTTGAGCGTTCTGCAGCGGGTGGACGACGAACTGCGGCGAAGGGGCGAATGGTTCCGGGAACTTGGCGTGCAGGACGTCCGCGGCTACAAGAAGGCCGGGGGCCGCGAGCCGATTCCGCGGACGCTGCTGATCGTGGATGAGTTCCAGGAGTTCTTCGTCGAGGACGATTTCATCTCCCAACAGGCCGCGCTGCTGCTGGACCGGCTCGTCCGTCAGGGCCGCGCGTTCGGGGTCCACGTGCTGCTCGGATCGCAGACGCTGGGCGGCGCCTACACACTGGCGCGGACCACGCTCGGGCAGATGGTGGTCCGCATCGCTCTGCAATGCAACGAGGCGGATGCCTACATGATCATGGACGAGGGCAATCCCGCGCCGCGGCTGCTGACGCGGCCGGGCGAGGCCATCTACAACGACGCCGCCGGCATGCTGGAGGGCAACAGCCCGTTCCAGATCGTGTGGCTGTCCGACGACGAGCGGGACCAGCGTCTGGAGGAAGTCCGGCGCATGGCGGAAGGCGGGGCGTGGTCCCGGATGGCGCCCGTCGTGTTTGAAGGCAACGCACCGGCCTCGATCGAGGAGAACCTCCCGCTCCGCTCGATGCTCGATGCGCCGTCGCCCCGGCCCGGCGCGTCCGCGCGGGTCTGGATGGGCTCGCCCAACGCGATCAAGGGGCCGACGGAGGCCGTGTTCAGCCGGCAGGGCGGCAGCCATCTGCTGGTGGTCGGCCAGCGGGAGGAGACGGCCCTGACGCTTCTTTCGGTCGCCCTGCTGACGCTGTCCGCCCAACACGCCCGCGACAGCGTCCGCTTCGTCCTGTTCGACGGAACGGCCCCGGACACGCCCCAGCGTTCCTTCCTCGATACTGTCGCGTCCGCCGTTCCTCACGGCGTCGAACGGGCGCGGAATGCGACGCTGGACGCTGTCCTCGGTGATCTGCACGGTGAACTCGACCGTCGTGAGGCCCTGGACGATTCCTCGGCGGCCCCGTCGATTTTCGTACTCGTTGACGGCCTTCAGCGGTTCAAGAAGCTGCGCTTCGAGGAGGACTTCAGCTTCGCGGGCGACGGCGATGCATCCGGCCCGCCGCCCGGCGAGCAATGGGACCGGCTCGTCCGCGAGGGGCCGCAGCACGGGATTCATATCCTCGCCACCTGCGACAGCAGCGCCAGCGTCACGCGTTTCCTCAGCCGGAAGGCCCTTGCCGCCTTCGGCATGCGGGTGCTCTTCCAGATGGGCGCCAATGATTCCGCCGGACTCATCGACTCGACCGCGGCCTCCGGTCTCGGTCTCCACCGCGCTCTTTTTCACGACGAGCACGAGGGCCGCCTCGAAACCTTCCGCCCCTACGCCCGCCCCGACAGCGACTGGCTCGCCCGCACCGCCGCCGACCTCCAGCGGCTCCACGCGGCCGCGCGTCAGCCCCCGGAGGAAACCACTAATGGACACTGATCCGCACTGATCCGATGCCTCTTCAGTCCCGGCTTCTGTCGCGTGCAAGGGGCGGGGGCGAGGCCGGACGGAACCACGGATTTCACGGATCGGACGGATGTCCTGGGGCCGCTGCGGTGCGCGATCAGGGTAGCCGCAGGGCTATGACCTGCGGCGCTGCCGCACTTGCCAACGCCCCGACGCGCCACGTCGTAGCCGTGGCGCTACCCGGGCCGGCTCCCGGCGTTCCTCGAAACTTGTAACGCACGGCCCGTCGGATGTATACGGATCCAGAGGTGATTGGAGGATTGGTCGGCTTGTGACGATCGCGATTGCAAATGGAGCTCAAGGAATGGATGGAGGTGAATGCACTGGCATCCTGACGTTTGGCGGGCGGAGAATATGAAGCGATGGCTGAAGATCGGCAGATGGATACTCCTCGTGTGGGGAGGACTGTCCTTGATCGCTGCTATGGCCATCGCAGGTGTGATTGCATATGGCATCGGTGTCGGGAATCGAACCAGGACGGACAAGGCATCGTCGCACGACGTCAGATTCGTGCTGAACTGGTGCAATCTTGGGGACAACCGAATCGCGAAGGTGATCCGAAGTCACGTCTCTGCACGGTCGTTCACCGGGGACCATCTTGATGCGTATGCGATCAAGATCACAAACGTCACAGTCGAAGAGCTCACGGCCCACACTGACGAGTTGAGCCGCCGGTGGTATCGCGGGGACCAGTTGCCCAAGGTTCTCGATGACGCTGTCTCTTTCGTCGGGGGCTGGTTGCATGAAATCGATTGGTTCCCGACGGAGGCTGAATTGCGGTCCGGCGAGATCTATGTCTACCCGTGGAGCATCTACTGCCATGGCGTCCGACCATCAGCCGCAGAGATCATCTTTGTCAGGCCAAAGGATAGGATGGTCTTCTTCTTTGGCGGAAAGACATGATGGGAAAGCACCTGCGATGGCAATGGGCGGACGGCCCGGTGGATGAGCGAGCGGAATATATCGAGCTTCGCCACGCCGATGCAGTGGCGACTTCGTACTTCCCGAACGGGAAGGACGGCGATAGCGGGCTGGATGAAGGAGACCTCTCTTGAAAGCTGTGGAATCACTGTCCCGTCTCGCGCTGGGGATCACGCTCCTCGTTGCCGTCGATCCGTCCTCCGTCCGCGCCGGGACGGCGCCGGAGAACCTGCCGCCACATCCGCGCCTGCTGTTCAACCGGGCGGGGCTGGAGGCGTTCAAGACGAAGATGGGGACGGAGCCCTGGCGCAAGGCGTGGGCGAAATCGCTGGCGTCGCTCGACAGGGACCTCGCGCGGCCGCTCGAACTGCCGCCGCGCGGCGGAAACTGGAGCCACAACTACGTCTGCCCGGAGCACGGCGCGAGGCTGTCGCGCGGGAAGGCGCTCGGGCCGTGGCAATGGGAGCACAAGTGTCCCGTCGGGCCGCACATGCTGCGCGGGGATCCCGCACAGGCGGTGCTGGACTTCGATGGCAACGGGATCATGGGCGCGCACGGTTCCCTCGCCGCGGAGGCGCGCGAGATGGGGCTGGCGTGGGCGGTCACCGGCGAGCCGCGCTACGCGGAGCGCGCTCGCGCGATCGTGCTGGCCTACGCGGAGCGCTACCTGACCTACGAGCGCCACGACAACCACGGCAAGCCGGTGAAGAAGACGGGCACCGGGGGGCGCGTTGCGTCGCAGTCGCTGACCGAGGCCGGCTGGCTCACGACCCTGCTGCAGGGGGCGGACTTCGTCTGGGACACGTTCACGGCGGATCAACGGGAGTCTGTCGAGCGGAAGCTGATCCGTCCGGCACTGGACGAGACCGTTCGCAATACGTCGTCGAAGCCGACGATCCACAACATCCAGTGCCACCGGAACTCGGCGGTCGGCCTGGCCGGCTTCCTGCTCGGCGACCGGGCTCTGATCGACGAGGCGATCGACGGCCGCCACGGCTACCGCGTGAACATGGCCCGTGGCGTGCAGGCCGACGGCGCGTGGTTCGAGGGCGCGTGGGGCTATCACTTCTACACGATTGACGGCCTCTGGCCCCTGACCGAGGCCGCGCGAAACTGCGGGATCGATCTCTACGGGCCCGAGCTGCGCCGCATGTTCGAGGCTCCGCTGCGACTCGCGACACCGGCGCTGCGCCTGCCGGCCTTCAACGACAGCGGCGAGGTGGACCTGGGGGACCGGGCGGACTCGTACGAACTGGCGTTTGCCCGGTACGGCGATCCCGGGTTCGCCGCGCTGCCGGCGGTCGCGCGGCGGACGGGCAGTCTCGCGCGCTGGTTCGGTGCGGGCGTGGTCACGGGGAGCGTCGCGGCCGCGGCCGGCTCGCGCAACGCGCAGGCGTCGGGCTACGCAATCCTCCAGAAGGGCGCGGGAACGAATGCCACGTGGGTGTGCCTGAAGTACGGGCCGCACGGCGGCGGACACGGCCATTACGACAAGAACAACGCGGTGGTCTACGCCGGCGGGCGCTGGCTGCTGCCCGATGCCGGCACGCACGCCTACGGGTCGCCGCTGCACAAGTCCTGGGACAAGACGACCTTCGCGCACAACACGGTCGTCGTCGACGGAAAGAGCCAGGCGGAGGCGGCCGGGAAGTGCCTTGCGTTCGGATCGGCCGGCGATCTCGACTTCGTGATGACCGATGCGGGATCGGTCTATCCCGGCGTGCGCCACGTGCGGACGGTCGTGATGTCGCGGACGGGCGTCGTGGTGTTTGTCGACCACATCACGGCGGATGTGCCGCGCACGATCGACCTCGTCTGCCATGTTGCGGGCTCATGGCGGAACCTGCCGGACGGCGCTGCGTTCGCCCCGGCGCAGCAGCCCGGCTATCAGCACCTCCGCGATGCGACGACGAGGACATCCGAAGCGGGCCTGTCGTTGGAGGTGTCGGGTGCGGGCGGCACATCCACGAGGCTGGTGCTCGCCGGCGGCACGGCGACGGAGGCCATCACCGGTACGGGGGTGGGGAAGAGCACGGCGGACCGCGTCCCGGTTGCCGTCTTCCGCCGCGTGGCGGGCGTAAGCACGTTCGTGTGGGCGGTGTCGGTTGATGGTACGCCCGTGAGTCTCGACGCGAAGGGCGACGCGGGAGGATCGACGTTGGTCACCGTGACGGCCGGCGGGACGCCCTGGCGTTTCCGATCCGACCCGGTATCCGGCAGCGTGGAGGTGCCGGCTTACTCCTCGACGACCAGGATGGAGTAGAGGTCGAGACGGGGGAGGGTGACGGTGGCGCGGCCGGCGGACCACTGGACCGGCAGGGAGGCGCCGCCGGGTTGTGCGACGATGGACTTCGGCGCCCCGGGCAGGGCGATGGAGACCGTCAGCGGCCCGGCCGGCGGAATCGCGGCGATGCCGCCATCCGGCGCGGCGGCGTGCGGGCCGGCGGTGTTGATGAGGTGAACCATGAGCCTGCCGCCGAGATGACGCGGGCTGACGTCGATGCTGCCCGTACCCGCGACGCGCACGACCGGCTCGGGGAGCATTCGATTCACGGCATCCGTCAGGGCGGCGTCCGCCGTGGGGATCCGCGCCATGTGCGAGGGATCGGCGCCCGCGAGAGCCGTGTCGAGCAGCCGGGCCGGCCCCTCGCCGATCAACAGAAGCCGTCCGCCGGCCTTCGCGTAGGCGGCCAGTTCGTCGCGGAAAGCCGGTTCCATGCGCGACCAGCCGGGCACAACGATGAGCGGCCACTTCGCCATCGCGCCGCGCAGGTGGTGTTCGCTCACGATCTGGACGCCGAGACGGGCGTCCAGCATGCGTTGCAGCGACGCCTTGAGGACGCCGATGCCGTCGCCGCCTGAAGGATGGAAGATGCGGTCGGAGCCGAGGTAGTGGCCGGCAGTCGAGTAGAGCAGCGCGACCTGCGGTACGGCGGCGGACCGGTGGGCGAACGCCTGCCGCTCGCGGCAGAAGCGGGCGACGTCGGCCATGACATCCATCTCGGCGAGACGGACCGATCCATCGCGGTTCTGCGTGAAGTAGGCCTGGTAGCCCCCGCCCTGCGCGAGGACGACGGCAGCCTCCTGCATCAGTTGCGCCGCCGGCTTCTGCTTCCGCGTCTTGCGGCTGAACGACCATGACATCAGGTCCCACGGCCGCTCTTGGTTCTCGATGCAGCGGCCGGCGAAGCGGGCGGAGTTGACGCTGTCGTCCGGGGCAAAATCGCCGGACAGCGCCGCGACGTTCGCGGTGACGGGCTCGGGCATGTGGTCGCTGAAGGCCCAGTTGCTGATGACCTCAAAGTCCGCGTGCGACTGCCGGAGGGAATCGACGTAGTGCCGCAGGTAGCGGCGGAAGCCCTCGCGATTGAACTCCTTCCACTCGTCCCAGAACGGCTCGCCGGCCTTGCGCGGCACGGTGGCGGCGCCGGACGCCTTCAGGAATGCTTGGACGGGCACGTCGCCGTAGTCGAGCGTGACGCCCCAACAGTCGCCGTCGACCCACGCGCCGTCGACCCCGTACACGCCGGCCAGTTCCCGGAGTTGCGGGATGAGCAGTTCGTCGGAATAGCGTCCGAACACCGACGTGGCCTTGGTGTTCGGCTTCCCGTCGGCGTTGCGGGCGGCCCATTCGGGGTGGAGTTCGACGGCGCGGTAGTCCCAGACGCCGGAGTAGTGCATGAACAGCGACACTCCGCGCTCGCGGGTGACCTCGCGCCACACCTTCAGCGGATCGCCGACGATCCCCGGTGCCGGATTGCCGACCTTCGTGGGGTAGCTGCAGTAGCCGGCGTGGCCCTTGCAGTCGATCTGGATGTAATCGGGGCGGACCTTGTCGAGGATCGTGGTCACCATCTCGCGCGTCGTGCGCGCACCGACGTTGGTGCAGTCCCTGCCGGCGTGGAAGTCGAAGTGGATGCCGAGGAAGGAATCGGCCCGCGTTCGGCGCGGCGGCGCGTCGGCGGCGGGGACGGCGGAAGCGGCGACGAGAAGGGCGGCTGCAAACAGAACGGTACGATTCATTGTCAGATCCCTGTTCAGTGGGTCAATTCGATTGTGTTCAGCAGACCGCCCGAGACGTAGTCCCGGATGACGACCGAATGCTCGCTCACGGGGCCGCTGTGCGTGGTCCACTCCTCGCCGTCGGATGCGTCGATGAGGTCCATGTCGCCGTCGGAGTTGATCGTCCCGGTAAACATCGCGCCCGTGCCGCTGAGGTTGGTCGTAATGACGATGGCACGACCGTCCTGGCTGATGGTGGCCTTGATCGACCGGCTGGTGCCGGCGACGGCGTCGGTGAACGTGCCGGACCAGCGTCCGTCAACGTCAGGCGGCGAGCCGGAGCCGTCATCGTCGTCGTTCGCCTGCTGTGCAACCGGCGCGGCGGCGGTATCGGTGGCGTTGGTCGCGCCCGTCGGATGCCGGCTGTTGCCGAGCGGGGAGGGCGAGGCCGTTCCCTCACCGCCTCCGCAGCCCTGCAGCATCATCGATGCGGCCGGCAGAAGAACGGACAGACTCCACGCGATGCCTCGAACCCATGTGTTCATTGCGAGTCATTCCCCGGGTCCGGGGGACCCGCATAAGCCGGCGGCGCGTCAGTCCCGCGTGATCCG
>CAYRFK010000016.1:0-1744 GCA_964423465.1 uncultured Verrucomicrobiota bacterium
TCCTCCGCGCCTCCGTGTGAATCCTCCTGCGGCGCCGAACGGCGTTTCCGGTTGCCCGGCGGGCGGGAAGGGGGCACAGTCCGGACCATGCCGATCCCAACGACGATCGTCTCGATCGAAACCACGCCCCTCGATCTTCCCCTGCTGCGCCCGTTCGGAATTGCGGGCGGGGTGCAGCATGGCGCGGCCAACGTGCGGGTGGCCGTCACCCTGGCGGACGGAACCCGCGGGCTGGGCGAGGCCGCGCCGCTGCCGGCCTACGACGGCATGACGCAGCAGGCGGTGCTCGCGGCGCTCGCCGGCTCGCGCGAGATGCTTGAGGGCCGTGACGCGACCGGGTGGCGCGCCCTCGGCGGCCTCGTGGCGAAGGGGCCGGCGCGGGCGGCCGTCGAGACCGCGATGCTCGACGCCCTTGCGCGGCGCGAGGGACGGGCGCTCTGGCTGGAGTTCGGCGGGGCCTGCAGCGAGCTTGAAACCGACATGACCGTTGCGCTGGGCGGGACGCTGGAGGATTGCGGACGCGAGGCGGCCGCCATCGCCGCCGAGGGCTTCCGCACCCTCAAGCTGAAGGTCGGAAGCCCGGCGGGCGTCGCGGACGACCTGGCCCGCATCGACGCTGTGGCCCGGGCCGCGCCGGGGCTCGACCTGATTCTCGACGGCAACGCGGGGCTCTCGCGCGAGGCTGCGGCGGAGTTGCTGAAGGGACTCCGTCAGAGGGGCATCCGGCCGGCGCTGCTGGAGCAGTGGCTGCCCGCCGCGGATCTCGAGGGCATGCGGGCGCTGGGGGAGGAGTCCGGACTGACCGTCGCGGCCGACGAGGCGGTCCGGTGCGCCGCCGACGTCCACCGCCTCGCCGCCGCGCGTGCCGTGCGGGTGGTCAACGTGAAGCTGATGAAGGCCGGGGTGGGCGAGGCGCTGGACGTGATCGAGGCGGCGCGGTCGGAGGGCCTCGGACTGATGATGGGCGGCAACGTGGAATCCATCCTCGCGATGTCCATGGCCGCCTGCGTCGCGGCGGGCTTCGGCGGCTTCGACTTTATCGATCTCGACACGCCCGCCTTCATCGCGTCCCACCCATTCACCGGCGGCTTCGTCCGTACCGGGCCGCGACTCGATCTGCGGTCCATCGCCGCCGGCCATGGCGTGGCCGACCGCGTGGGACCGGCGACGGTCAGCAGGTCTGGCGCAGCGTGAAGCTGCATTGCAGATCGGACAGGCGGGCCTGGTAGCTCATGTGTTCGACCTGGGCCGCGGCGAGCCGCAGCTCAATCCCAGCCATGGAGGTATCATCCAGCGCCTCGAGGCTTGGCGCGGCGTGGTAGTCCGGCAGGGTCAGGGGGCGCCCTTCATGGGAGACGGTCATGACGCCCTTGCCCTTCTGAAGGACGGCCTTGACCGTGATGGCGCTGCCCTCCGGCAGCGTTCGCTGAAGGAATGTGACGACTTCCTGGCAGGCCCCCGCCAGCGACACGACGGGCGGAATGCGCCAGCCCGCATGGGCCGCCTGATCCAGCATCCACTCCAGCAGTTCCTCCTGCCGGGTGTCGAACGCGCCGCGAAGGATCCATGAACGGGTCGCGCTGAACTCGCCCTTGGACTCCGCGGTTCCGGAGGGCTGCGCGGCGGAGCGCCGTGCAAGCATCGCCAGGATCCACAGCGAGGCAACGATGCTCACGAAGGGCCACAGGATGGCCCAGCCATCGCGCGGAGCCGCGACGAGCCCCGCCACGGATACGCTTGCGGC
>CAYRFK010000016.1:1844-42192 GCA_964423465.1 uncultured Verrucomicrobiota bacterium
GACCGCCAGCGCGGCCGCAAGGCCCAACAAGATCAGGGCCGGATTGACGTACCCGGACCAGGGCGCACCCAGCCAGGCCTCCACGCCCGACCATGGCGCGACGCCAAGGAGCTTTGCGAGGGACGCCAGCAGAGTGTCGCCGTCCGCCCAGAGCTTCGTGCCCAGATAGCCGAGGTGGCCCAGCAGCAGCAGCGGAATCATCGGCAGGGTCCCGGCCGCCAGGATTCGGGAGGGCGGAAGAGTGTCCGTGGGCCGTGCCCCGAGCCTCACGAGCAACCGGAACACGCCATAGCCGGCGCCCATTGCCACGGCCATCAACGCGGTCCGGTCCAGAATGGGATGACTTGAATGGTGGACGAAGGCCTCCAGGGGCCACCGCGGGCTCTTCATGGCATTCAGATAGCTGATGAACCCCGCCAGGAAGACGATCATCCAGAGCACCGGCGGCGCGACCGCGGTCCGCCCCGCCAGGTCCTTCGACGGCGCCTCAAATGCCGCGCGCAACGAATCGTTCGTGCAGCGTTTGACGCAGATCCCGCAGAACTTGCAGTTGGCGGCCGACTCCGTGGCGAAGGGCGTCAGGTGCATCGGGCAGCCCGGATACCGGGCATCCGGCACGACGCAGTCCTTCGTGGTGCATTCCGCGCATGCGGCCTGATTCGAGCGGATCTTGAACAGGGCGGTGCGTCCGTACGCGAGGCTGAGACCGCCGAGGGGGCAGAGGTAGCGGCACCACGTGTGTCCCCGGAAGAACAGGGAGAAGACCACGACGCCCGACAGGAGCAGCAGCAGGACGATCGCGGTGGCGCGGGGCGAGTCGGCGGCGCTCGTGATCTCCTCCATCCAGGACAGCAGGAAGAACGCGATCAGGATCGGCCATCCGTCCATCTGTTTGAAGAAGTCGGGCACGGCGTATCCGAGGCCCGAGCCCCGCCGGACCCAGTCCCCGACCAGCGAGAACGGGCACATGGCGCACCAGACCCGCCCCGCGACCAGGAACAGCACGCAGATCAGGGGCCACCACGTCATCCAGACGAGCAGATGGACGGGGCTGTGCCGGTCCGCGGGGCCGAAGAGCAGGCCGAAGAGGATGGGCAGGAAGACGAACAGCATCATCAGGCGCAACCCGTCGGGGAAGAGCCGGCTCTTCAGCGCCTTGGTCAGAAGTCTCTCGATCGCGGCCATCATCCCCCTTGGCGCCGTCCAGACCGGCACTCGAATCGCACCTTGTCTCGACGCTGCCAAAACGGCGGCGCGAAGGCAAGAGCGGTACCGCGAACGAAGGTGGGTGGATGTGGTTGGATAGGGTGGCAAGAGCCCTCCTCAACGACGCAGGGACCAGCGGAGCCGGGAGGTCCAGGCCAGGAGCGGCGGAGCCGGGACCAAGGATGCGTCGGATCGAGTGCGCCGGCTGGGCGGCGGGCCGTACGGCCGTGAAGATTTGCCTTGCACACCTATCGTTTATTAAATATTAAACGCACGTTCCGGCGTGTGCCCGGGGAAGGGCGGCCGGAGGATGGGCATGATCGGGAAGCGCGGCCAAGGGTCTGGTGAGCGCTCCGGACTGACGGAGCACCAAGGGCGGAAGCCTGTCCCGGCCGTGGTTGACACGGCGGACCTGAATGCGATCCGCACGCAGTTGATCCGGCTGGGCGGGGAGACGGCGGCGGACCTCGGCCTCGGCCGGCTGCTCGGCGAGGTTCTGGTCTATCTCTACCTTCGTCCGCATGAGGTTCCCCTCGAGAAACTTGTGGCTGATCTGGACATGAGCAAGCCGGCGATGAGCATTGCGACGCGGCAGCTTGAGCACCTTGGGGTGATCGAGCGGGTGCGGCATGCGGGGGATCGGCGGCACTACTACCGGACGGTGGCCAACATCGGCACCGCGCTCCAGGCGGGGCTCCTCAAGCTGATCCGGAGCAAGCTGGCGGTGACGGGGGAGGCGCTGGAGGAGGTCTCGGGTCGACTCGGGCCGGACCCGGCGGGAGGCACGGTTGGCGAGCCCTCCGACGCGCATTTCCTCCGCTCGCGCATCCATCGTTCGCAGGAGCTGCATCGCCGCTTCAGCCGGCTCCTGAACAACCCGCTGGTCCGGTGGCTGGGAGGGGCGTCGTGATCCGCGGGGGAGCGGCAGTTCCGGGAGGTGCACCATGTCCTCGACCGTGACCATCGCCGGCCGGACCGTGGGGGAGGGACACCCCGCGCTTGTCGTGGCCGAGATCGCGCAGGCGCACGACGGCTCGCTGGGCAACGCCCACGCCTACATCGACGCGATAGCGGACGCCGGGGCCGACGCTGTGAAGTTCCAGACGCACCTGGCGGCGCACGAGTCGACGCTCGACGAGCCCTTCCGTGTGAAGTTCAGCCGGCAGGACGCGACGCGGTACGACTATTGGAAGCGGATGGAATTCACGCCGGACCAGTGGGCCGGCATGGCCGCGCACGCGCGGGAGCGCGGCCTGATCTTCCTCAGTTCCCCGTTCAGCGTGGAGGCGGTGCGCCTGCTGGCCGGCCTCGGCATGCCGGCGTGGAAGCTCGGGTCCGGCGAGTACCGGTCGGTCGAGCTGCTCGATGCGGTCGCGGCGGCCGGCGGACCGGTACTGCTGAGCACGGGCATGAGCCGGTGGGCGGAGATCGATGCGATGGCGGAGGCCCTGTGCGCGCGCGGCCTTCCCTTCGCGCTGTTCCAGTGCGCGAGCCGCTACCCGACGCCGCTGGAGGCGGCCGGCCTCAACGTGATCGGCGAACTGCGGCGGCGGTACGGCGTGCCCGTCGGCCTGTCCGACCACTCCGGGCGCGTATTCCCCGGACTTGCGGCCCTCGCGCGCGGGGCGGACCTGCTCGAGGTGCACGTCGTCCTCGACCGCCGTCTCTTCGGCCCCGATGCGGCGGCGTCCGTCACGACCGACGAACTCCGCCTGCTGGTCCAGGCGCGCGACGCCTTTGCCGTGATGGACCGCCATCCCGTCGACAAGGACCGCGCCGCGGAGTCGCTCGGCGAGGTTCGCGGGCTGTTCACCAAGAGCGTCGCGCCCGCGCGCGCGCTGGCCGCCGGCACGGTGCTGGAGGCGGGCATGCTGGTGCCGCGCAAGCCGGGCACGGGCATACCCTACGCGGAGGCGGGGCGGCTGGCCGGCCGCCGGCTGCGCCGCGACGTCACGCCGGACCGCCTGCTCACCCCGGAGGATCTCGATGACCCCTCGTAACGTCTGTGTCGTCGTCAACAGCCGCGCCAACTACGGCCGTATCAAGAGCGTGCTGACCGCGATCCGCGCGCGGCCGGACCTCCGGCTGCAACTCGTCGTCGGCGCCTCGGCGCTGCTGCACCGGTTCGGCAAGGTCATCGACATCATCCGCGCGGACGGCTTCACGCCGGATGCGACCGTCTACTCGATCGTCGAGGGCGAGAACCCGACCACCATGGCGAAGTCGACCGGCATGGCGATTCTCGAACTGGCGACGATCTTCGAGAACCTGAGGCCGGACATCGTGCTGACGGTCGCCGACCGCTTCGAGACGATGGCGACGGCGGTGGCGGCGAGCTACATGAACATCCCGCTCGCGCACACGCAGGGCGGCGAGGTGACGGGGTCGATCGACGAAAGCGTCCGCCACGCGATCACGAAGCTCGCCCACATCCATTTCCCCGCGACGCAGCGGTCCGCCGAGAACCTCGTCCGCATGGGCGAGGACCCTGCGACGGTGCACTGCACCGGCTGCCCGGCGATCGACATCCTGGCGGACCTCGACCTTGCGCTGCCGCAGGACCTCTTCCGGCGCTACGGCGGGGTCGGCGCAGCGCTGGACCCGTCGCGACCCTACGTCGTCGTCCTGCAGCATCCGGTCACGACCGAGTACGGGCAGGGGTTCGACCAGATCAACGAGACGCTCGAGGGCGTCGTGGGGCTCGGCCTGCAGACGGCGTGGCTGTGGCCGAACGTTGACGCGGGCTCCGACGACGTGTCGAAGGGCCTCCGGATGTACCGCGAGCGCCACAGTCCGCCCAACCTGGAGTTCTTCCGCAACTTCGCGGTGGAGGACTACGCCCGCCTGATCCAGAACTCGGCCTGCCTGATCGGCAACTCCAGCTCGGCGCTGCGCGAGGGCGCGTTCCTCGGCGTGCCGGCCGTGAACATCGGCACGCGCCAGCACCACCGCGAGCACGGGCCGAACGTGCGGCACGCCGGCTATGACCGCGTTGCGATCCGCGAGGCCGTGCAGGCGCAGATCGCGCACGGGCGATATCCGCGCTGCGAGCTGTTCGGCGACGGCCGGGCCGGCCCGCGCATCGCGGAGCTGCTGGCCCGCTCCGAGATCCGCATTCAGAAGAGCCTTCACTACGGCGCATGAGCGGCCGCCCCGTCATCCTCAACGTCGAGCCCGACCGCTTCAGCGAGGCGGCGCGCGGGGTGCTCCGTTCCATCGGCGAACTCCGCGAGGAGGCCGCCGGATCGCGTGACGCCCTGCTGTGTCTGGCCGCCGGGGCGGACGTGTTGTGGACGCGCCTGGCGCACCGGATCGACGACGGCGTCCTCGCCGCCGCGCCGCGGCTGCGCACGGTCGTCACGCCCACCACCGGGCTGACGCACATCGACCTCGAGGCGGCCGCGCGCCGCGGGGTCGCCGTGCTGAGCCTCCGCGGCGAGACCGCGTTCCTCGAGCGCATCACCGCCACGGCCGAGCTGGCCTGGGGGCTGGTGCTGGCGCTGTCGCGGCGGCTGGGCGAAGCCTTCGACCAGACGCGCGCCGGCGGCTGGGACCGCGACGCGCTGCGCGGGCGCGAGCTGCAGGGCGCGACGCTCGGCGTCCTCGGCCTCGGCCGTCTCGGTCGGATGGTGGCGCGCTACGGGCTCGCCTTCCGCATGCGCGTGCTGGCGGCCGATCCCGCGGCGGAGACGGCGGCGCCGGAAGGGGTGGAGATCGTCCCGGCGGACTGCCTGCTGGCCGAGGCCGACGTCGTGTCGGTGCATGCCTCCCTCACCGACGCCTCCCGCGGCTTCCTCGATGCCCGCGCCTTCGCGCGGATGAAGCCCGGCGTGCTGTTCGTCAACACGGCCCGCGGCGAGCTCGTCGACGATGCCGCGCTGCGCGCCGCGCTGGAGTCCGGCCGTGTCGCCGCCGCTGCGCTCGACGTGCTCTCCGGCGAGCCCTTCGCCGGTCCCGCAGCGCCCGCCGCGCATCCGCTGGCGGCCTATGCGCGCGCGCATCCGGACCGCCTGCTGCTGACCCCGCACATTGGCGGGGCGACCGCGGAATCGATGGCCGCGACCGAGCTGTTCATGGCGGAGAAGCTGCGCGACCGCCTCGCCGCCGCCCGCCCGAAGGAGACCGCATGAGCGACGCCGCCCCCTCCCGCGCCGAGCGTATTGCCGCGCTGGGCTACGACTACGCCGCCCAGGAGACCGCGTTCATCGAGTGCTGCAACCTGTGCGGCGGCGACCGGTGGACGATCCTGACGCACCGCGACCGCTACGGCTTCCCCGCGCAGACGGCGATGTGCGACCGCTGCGGGCTGGCCGTGCTCAACCCGCGCATGACGGCGGCGGCGTACGGCCGGTTCTACGAATCCGTCTACCGCCCGCTCGTCAGCGCCTATCACGGCCGGCGGATCGACGCGCGCACGATCCAGGCCGAGCAGGAGACCTACGCGGACGAGATGGCGCGCTTCCTCGCGCCCTTCGTGCCCGCCGGTCCGCCTCGGACCTTCCTGGACGTCGGCGGATCGACCGGCGTCATCGCGGCGCACTTCGCGCGGCGGTTCGGTTTCCGCGGGACGGTCATCGACCCGGCACCGGACGAGGTGGCCGAGGCGCGCGCGCTGGGCATCGAGTCGGTCGAGGGCTTCGTCGAGACCTGGGATCCCGGCGGCCGCGAGTTCGACGTCATCGGCCTCTTCCAGACGATCGACCACCTGCTCGACGTCATGGCCACGCTGGTGAAGATCCGGCGGATCCTCGCGCCCGGCGGGCTGTTCGTCGTCGACATCGTCGACTTCCGCGCCGCGTACCTCAAGCGCGGCAGCGTCGAGGAGGCGACCAAGATCGACCATCCGTACTCGCTCGTCGAGGAGACGGCGGAGGCCTACCTCGCGCGTGCCGGCTTCGAGCCGCTGCGGCGGGCCTACAGCGCCGACCACCACCTCGTGGCCTGGATCTGCCGCGCGTGCGAGCCGCAGCCCGGCGCGCTGCCGCCGGCCGGATTCGCCGCGGCGCAGCGCCGCGAGCTGCGCGCCGTGCAGAACGCCGGGCGGGGGGCGGGCGCGTGAAGGTGCTTGGCCTGATCCCCGCCCGCGGCGGCTCGAAGGGCGTGCCCGGGAAGAACGTCCGCCCGCTCCTCGGCCGCTCGCTCATCGAGCGCGCGTTCGAGTCGGCCCGCGCGTCCGGCGTGCTCGACCGCATCGTGCTTTCGACGGACGATGCAGCGGCCGCCGGCGAGGCGCGCCGCATCGGGCTGGAGGTTCCATTCCTCCGCCCGACCGAGTTCGCGGGCGACACGAGCCCGATGATCGACGTGGCGATCCACGCGCTCCGCACGCTCGCGGAGGGCGGCTACGCGGCCGACGTGCTCGTGCTGCTCCAGCCGACCTCGCCGCTGCGCACCGCGGAGCACATCCGCCGTGCGCTCGCGATGCTGGAGGGGCACGACGCCGTCTGCACGGTCGTGCCCGTGCCGAAGGACCTGTGCCCGCACTACCTCATGAAGGTCGGCGACGACGGGTTCCTGACCTACTTCATGCCCGACGGGCCGCGCTACACGCGGCGGCAGGACGTGCCCCAGGCCTACCGGCGGGACGGCACGTTGTTCGTCACGCGCGCGCCGGTCATCCTGGAGCAGCGCAGTTTCTACGGCTCGCGTTGCGCGCCGTTCCTTCTTTCCCGCGACGAGTCCATGAACATCGACACCCCGCAGGACTGGACCGAAGCCGAGCAGCGGCTGGCCGGCGCGGGCACGAAAGGATGCACCGAATGACCGCCTCCCCCGACACCAACCGCCCGGCCACGGCCCGTCTCTTCGGCGATCTCTGGCACCGCTATGACGACCAGATGTTCGAGCAATCCGTCCAGCTGTTTTACGAGCGTCTGCGCGCGAACGGCTTCGACCTGGGGAGCCTGAGCGGGCGACGCTGCGTCGACGTCGGATGCGGCGGCGGGCGGCTGTCGATCGCCATGGCGCGCCTCGGGGCGGCGGAGGTCGTCGGTTGCGACATATCCGAGGACGGCCTGCGCGATGCCCGGCGGCGGGCCGGGGACCTCGAGAATGTGCGGTTCCAGTGCGCATCGGCCCTTGAACTGCCGTTCCCGGACGCCACGTTCGACTTCGTGCTGTGCAACGGCGTACTGCATCACACGCCCGATCCGGTCCGCGGATTCGGCGAGATCACCCGCATCCTGAAGCATGGCGGGCGGTGCTTCGTGCTGCTGTACGGAAAGGGAGGTCTGCGCTGGCCGACGGTGATGAAGATCCGTCCGCACGCCCAGGCGATGGGCTACGACGCCGTCGACGCGGCGATCCGGCTGGCCGGCCTGCCCGCGAACAAGCAGCGGACGTTCCTCGACGACTTCTTCGTGCCTCACATCGCGTTCTACGACGGCGACGAGATCCGCGACCTGTTCGCCTCCCACGGCTATCGCGACGTGCAGCGCTGGACCAAGGGCAAGCTCGACCACGAATCCAGCGTGGAAGTTCAGGCGGAGGAACTCGGGCAGATGGCGGCGGTGTTCGAGGCCGCCCTGGCCCCGTCGGCTCCCGCGTTGTTCGCCCCGCTCCGTCCGCACGCCGAAGCCGCCCGCGATGCGGCGCGGGCGGCGCTGGCGGACCTCGAGGCGGCGTCCGCCGATTTCGCCGCGGGACGCATCGACGAGCGGGAGCGTGACTGGCGGGTTCACGGATGGGGTCATCACCGCGTGCTGGCGGTGCGCGGCTGACGTGGTCCGGGCCGCCCTGCAGCGGCCGGTCTCATGATCTTCAATTCCCTCACGTTCGTCGTCTTCATGCTGGTCGTGTTCACGCTCTACTGGGCGCTGGACCGGCGACGGCAGAACGTGCTGCTGCTGGTCGCCAGCTACGTGTTCTATGGCTGGTGGGACTGGCGTTTTCTGTCGCTGATCCTCGCCTCCAGCCTGTTCGACTTCTGGCTGGGCCGGCGGATCGCGGCGGCGTCGGCGCCGGGGCGGCGCAAGGCGCTCATCGTGCTGAGCCTGCTCAGCAACCTCGGGCTGCTGGGCTTTTTCAAGTATTTCAACTTCTTCGCCGGAAGCTTCGCGCAGATGCTGGCGGGGTTCGGCATCGAGGCCGGCTTCGTCACGCTGCAGGTCATCCTTCCGGTCGGCATCAGCTTCTACACGTTCCAGAGCCTCAGTTACACGATCGACGTCTACCGGGGCCGGTGCCCGGCGACGCATACGCTCGTCGAGTTCATGGCCTTTGTCAGCTTCTTCCCCCAGCTCGTCGCCGGGCCGATCGAGCGGGCGACGAACCTGCTGGGCCAGTTCGCGGAGGCCCGCGTGTTCGACGTGGCGCGCGCGAAGGACGGCGTCCGCCAGATGCTCTGGGGTTTCTTCCAGAAGATGGTGATCGCCGACGGCGCGGCGGAGTACGTGAACGCGGTCTACGCCCGCGACTCCGGGGCCGACGGCGGCCGCCTGCTGCTGGGCACCGTCTTCTTCGCGTTCCAGATCTACAGCGACTTCGCCGGTTACTCGAACATCGCCTGCGGCTGCGCCCGGCTCTTCGGGTTCCGGCTGATGCGCAACTTCGCGTATCCCTACTTCTCACGGAACATCGCCGAGTTCTGGCAGCGGTGGCACATCTCGCTGTCGACCTGGTTCCGCGACTACCTCTACATCCCGCTCGGCGGCAGCCGCCGCGGGCTGGAGGTCACGGTCCGCAACGTGCTGATCACCTTCACTGTCAGCGGCCTCTGGCACGGCGCGAACTGGACGTTCGTCGTATGGGGGCTTCTGAACGGGCTCTACTTCCTGCCCGTCCTGCTGCGCCGCCGGCTGGCGTCCGCCCCGGCGCCGGCACCGGACGCGCGCTGGACGGACCTGCCGGCCATCGCGCTGACGTTCGCGCTGACGCTCGTTGCGTGGGTGTTCTTCCGCGCCGAGAGCCTGGCGCACGCCGCGGACATCTTCCGCGCGATGGCCGGGTCGTTCGACCTCCACGCCCTGGTCTTCGACGCGCTGCGCGTGAAGCTGCTCATCCTGGCCATGGTCGCCGTCGAATGGATCCAGCGCCGCCGGGCGCATCCGCTCGAGATCGACTCGCTCCCGACGCCTGTCCGCTGGGCCGGCTACTACGGCCTCGCGGCGGCGATCCTGCTGTTCGGCACATTCCGCCACACGGCCTTCATCTACTTCCAGTTCTGAGTCCGATGGACGTCACCCCCTACCGCTTTGCGCGCCGCGCCCTGGCCTGGGCCCTTCCGATCGCGCTGCCGCTGGCGGCGGTCGAATCGGGCCTGTGGCGCGCCGGCGAGACGACCCCGCTCGGATGCGTGCATGACGCGATGGCCGGCCGCCCGGGCGCACTCTTCGGACGGCAGTTCCTCGACCAGGGTCTCTACCGGTTCAAGTGGATCGCGATCCGAAGACAGGACCCGGCGATCGTCGCGCTCGGCAACTCGCGCGTGATGCAGTTCCGCCGCGGGATGTTCGGCGCACGCGCCGCGGACTTCGTCAACGCCGGCGGCATGGTCCAGCACGTGCGCGACCTCGAGCAGGCCGTCGCCGCGCTCCCCGCGGAGGGGCGGCTTGCCTGCGCCATTGTCGGCGCCGATTTCGCGTGGTTCAACGACCGCGCGGCGGCCGGCGCGGAGCGCGTCCGGGCCTTCGCGAAGGCGATCCGCGCCGACGACGGCCTCGACGGCTTCGCCCACGCCCACCTGTTCCAGCAAGTACTGCGCAACGGAGGCTCCTCCGATCCCGCGCGTCCGAACTGGTCGGTGCTGGCCGGGGCGTGGCGGGGAGGGGATGCGGCGGCGGTGAACGCGTGGGGGTTTCTCGCGCGCAACCGGCGGACCGGGTTCCGGGAGGACGGCAGTTTCGACTACGGCGAGACCGAGCCTGCGGGCGCCCCGTTCGTCGACCGCGAGCGGCCGGCCGTGCTCGAGCGGATCCGGTCCGGCACGCGCGGCTTCGAACCGGTGCCGGCGCTTTCCGAGGACCGTATCGTCCGCTTTCTCCGCTGCCTCCGCGCCCTGCGCGCGCGCGGCGTCACGGTGCTCTGTTTCGCGCCGCCGTATCCGTCCGCCGCCGTCGTCGCGCTGGAGGCGGACCCCGCCCTGCGCGCCGCATGGCGGCAGTACCGGGAGGACCTTCCGCCGCGCGTCCGGGAGGCGGGCGCGGTGTTCGTCGATGCCTCGTCGCCCGCGGCCCTCGGCATGGACGACCGCTGCATGCGCGACGGCCTGCACGCGATGGAGACGTTCCACGTGCGGCTGCTCGCCGCCTTCGCGGCCGATCCCGGCGCCGCGGCGGCGGGGCTCGACGCGGCGCACCTGCGGCGGCTGCTCGACAGCCCCCGCACCGGCGCGTGGTTCCCGGATTACGGAGAGACGCCGTGACGTCCGACCCCGGAGGCCTCCGATGTGCGGCATAGCCTTCTGCGCCGGGATTCCCGACGCGGCCGCTGCGCTGGCGCGCATGGCCGGGGCGATGGGGCATCGCGGCCCGGACGACCGTGGCGTCGTGGCGCTCGCCGCGGCCGGCGGGGGGCTCGCGCAGACGCGGTTGAGCATCCTCGACCTTTCCCCCGCGGGCCACCAGCCGATGGTCTCCGGCGACGGCCGGCTCACCCTCGCGTTCAACGGCGAGGTCTACAACTACCTCGAGTTGCGCGCGGAGCTTGCCGGGTATCCGTTCCGTACCGGCACCGACACCGAGGTCATCCTCGCCGCCTACGAGCGCTGGGGCGGGGCGTGCCTGCACCGATTCATCGGCATGTTTGCCTTCGCGCTGTGGGACGACCGTGCGGGGCGGTTGTGGGCGGCGCGCGACCGGTTCGGCGTGAAGCCGCTGCTCTACCACGAGGGCGCGGACGGGGCGCTGCACATCGCGAGCGAGGCCGGCGCGCTGCATGCGGGGGGCGTCCCGGCGCGGCCCGACGCGGCGGCGTGGGCGGCCTACCTGGCGCACGGCCTTTCGGACCACGGCGAGGCGACGTTCTGGGAGGGCGTGCGGTCGCTGCCGCCGGGCGGCGAGCTGACGTGGAGTCCGGCGGAGGGACTGCGCGTCGGAACGTGGTACGACCTGGCGGCGGCCGTCCGGGCGGCGCCGGATGTGCGCGGCGACATCGAGGTGGCCGACGAGCTTCTCGCGCTGCTCGAGGAGTCGGTCCGTCTTCGCTTCCGCGCCGACGTGCCCGTCGGCATCTGCCTGTCCGGCGGGCTCGACTCGTCGCTGCTGCTCGGCCTCGTGCACCGCATCCAAGGACCCGACTCGGCGGTCGAGGCCTTCAGTTTCGCGTGTGGCGACGCAGCCTACGACGAGACGCCGTGGATCGAGGCGATGCTGCGGTCGACGCGGCATCCGTGGAACCTCTGCCGGCTCGACGCGGATCGGGTGCCGGGGCTGGCCGCGGCGGTGCAGCGGACGCAGGACGGCCCCTTCGGCGGCATGCCCACGCTCGGAATGGCGCGCGTCCATGCGACCGCCCGCGAACGGGGTGTCGTGGTGCTGCTCGACGGCAACGGGATTGACGAGGCGTGGGCCGGCTACGACTACCACGCGCGGGCGGCATCCATCGACGCCTCCCGCGGCCCGGTGCAGGGCACCGCCGATCCCGGCGCGTCGCTGTCCGGCGCGCTACGGCCCGGTTTTGCTCAGCTCGCGCCTGCGTGGACCGCGCCCCGGCCGTCCGGCGATGCGCTGCGCGACGTGCAGTACCGCGACCTGCGCCATGCCAAGATTCCGCGCGCGCTGCGCTTCAACGACCGCGTGTCGATGCTCTTTTCGCGCGAGTTGCGCGAGCCGTTTCTCGACCACCGCATCGTCGAGCTTGGGCTTCGCCAGCCGGCGCACCGCAAGATCCGCGACGGCCGCGGCAAGTGGCTCGTGCGCGAGGTCGCGCGCCGGATCATCCCCGAGTCCGTCTCGTCCGCCCCGAAGCGCCCCGTGCAGACGCCGCAGCGCGAGTGGCTGCGAGGCCCGCTGGCGGCGTGGGCGTCGGCGCGCGTGGAGGCGGCCATCGAAGGGTGGGGCGGCGGCTGGCTCGACGCGGACGCTGCGCGCGGGGTCGTGCGGCGGTTTGTGAGCGACGGCGGCGACAACAGTTTTCCCGTGTGGCAGCTGGTCAACCTGGGCCTTGCCGTCGAGGCGGCCTCCGGGGGATGCGCGTGAACCGGATTTTCCTTCCGATCGAGATCAAGGTCCGCGAATTCCACAGCAAGATGCTCTTCTCGCTCTTCGCGGCGGAGCAGGGGTTCGAGACGGTGCTGGGCGGCCAGATCGAGCTGCTTGAGCGCATGCCGCGGCTCGGCCGGGGCGTCTACATCGACAAGAGCACCGCCGTGACCAAGCGGAAGTGGTTCGCGACCTGCCGCGGGCTGGGCAATCAGGTTGCGGCGTGGGATGAGGAGGGCCTGCTCTACCTGAGCGACGAGGTCTACCACGTCACGCGCATGGACCCCGAGGCGTTCGCCCTGACGGACCTCTTCTTCGCGTGGGGCCCGAACCAGCGGCGCACCATTCTGGAGCGGTATCCCGAGGCGGCCGACCGCGTGCTCGCGGCGGGGAATCCGCGCATGGATCTGCTGCGCCCCGGATTCCGCGGCTACTGCGACGACCGCGTTGCGGAACTACGCGCGCGGCACGGCCGGATGCTGCTGATCAACACGAACTTCGCGTTCCACAACTTCGCGAAGGGGCCGGAAGCGGCGGCGAAGGTGTTCGATCCCTATCCGCTGCGCAACAAGGGGGACATGCTGAAGAACTGGCAAGCGTTCCAGCGGGAGGGGTACGAGTCCTTCCAGAAGGCCGTGGTCGCGATCTCGGGCCGCTTTCCGGATCATACGATCGTCATACGCCCGTGTCCCGCGGAGGCGGTGGAGCCCTGGCAGCAGTTCGCGGCCGGACTGCCGCGGACGGTCGTCTCGAAGGAGGGGAACGTGGTCGAGTGGATCCGCGCGGCGGAGGCGATGATCCAGTTCAACTGCACGACGGGCATCGAGGCCTATCTGCTCGGCCGTCCGTCCATCGCCTACCGGGCCGCGAGCCGGCCGGAGTTCGAGGGTGCACTTTCGATCGCCTGCAGCTTCAGCGCGTTCACGGAGGCCGAGCTTCTTGCGGCGATCGGCCGCGCGGTCGAGGCGGGCGACGCGGGACTGCCGCTGCCGCCGGACGGCGGGGCGGCGGTGATCCGCGGCCACCTCAGCGCGATTGAGGGGCCGACGGCCTGCGAGCAGATCCTGGAGGCGATCCGCGGACGCAATTTCGCGGAGCGCCCGTACACGCTGCCGCGCATCCCCTGGATCAAGCGAGCATGGCGCGCGTGGCTGCGCGTGGTGCGCCGGCCCGACCCGGCGGACATCCGGTTCTACCGCGAGAAGTTCCCGGGCCTTGCCGTGGAGGAGGCGCGCGCGGTCGCGGCGTCGTTCGCCCGTACCGCCGGTCGCTTCCGCAACATCCGCATCACCGGCGCGGGCCGGAATATCGTACGGATCCGCCCTGCATGAGCGCCCCAGATTCCACATCCGCCGTCGCCCCCGACGCGCCCCCGCGCCCGGGGCTCCGCGCGAGTGCCGCCGTGTTCGGCCATTTCGCCCGCCGCTATCCCGGACGGACCCTGGCGACGGTCGGCGCACTGATCCTGTCGGGCGTGGCCGAGGGCGCGAGCCTCACCCTCTTCCTCCCGCTTCTGCAGCGCGTAGCGGGCGGCGCGGCCGATGCGGGCGGCCGACTGGGCGACTGGATCTTCAGACTCTTCTCCGCGGCGGGTGTCGAACCCTCGCTGCCGGCGCTGCTCGGGATTCTCGTGGCGGGCATGGCGCTCAAGGGTGTCCTCTACTGGGTGGCGATGAACCAGGTTGGCTTCACGGTGTCGCGCGTTGCGACGGATCTGCGCGTCGGTCTCCTGCGCGCGATGGTGTGCGCGCGGTGGGACTACTTCACCGCCCAGCCGGCAGGCCAGTTCGCCAACGCGATCGCCTCGGAGGCGCTGAAGGCCTCGGGCGCCTACCAGAGCGCGGCCTACATCCTTGCGTGCGCGGTCCAACTGGGCGTCTACACGACACTGGCGTTCCTGCTGTCGTGGCAGACGGCGGTCGCGGGGCTTGTGGCCGGGTTGCTCTTCGTCGGCCTGATGCACCGGCTGGTCGCCACGACGCGGCGCGCGGGGAAGCAGCAGGTGGCGCTGCTAAAGTCGGTGACGGGCCGGATCGTCGACATGCTGCACGGGCTCAAGCCGGTTCGCGCCATGGCCCGCGAGGCGGCGCTCGTGCGCTACCTCGAGGCCGAGGCCGAGGCGCTCAACGCGGCGCAGCGGACCGAGGTGCGCGCGGCCGCCACCGTGGCGGCCTCGCAGGAGCCGGTCATGGTCGCGGTGATGGCTGGCGGCCTGTACGCGGTGGTCGCATGGGATCTCATGCCCCTTCCGGCGGTGCTCATGCTCGCGTTCCTTTTCGCACGCCTGTTCAACCAGGTGAACCAGATCATCCAGCATTACCAGCGGTTCGTCGGCTACGAGAGCGCGTTCGTTTCGATCCGGGCCCGCATGGACGAGGCCCTCGCGCGCCGGGAGCCGGAGGGCGGCGCGCCGGCCCCGCACCCGCTGAAGGACGGCATCGAACTGCGCGACGTCACGTTCGGCTACGGGGAACGGCCCGTCCTGCGTCATGTGACCCTGGCGCTTCCCGCGCGGAAATGGACGACGCTCGTCGGCCCCTCGGGGGCGGGCAAGACGACGCTGCTCGACCTGATCGCCGGCCTGCATGCGCCGCAGGAGGGGGCGGTGCTGATCGACGGCCGGCCGCTCGCGGAGATCTCGCTCACCGGCTGGCGCCGCCGCATTGGCTACGTGCCGCAGGAGATGCTGCTTCTGCACGACTCCATCCTCGCCAACGTGACGCTGGGCGAGGCCGACGTGTCGCGGGCGGATGTCGAGCAGGCCCTCCGCCAGACCGGCGCCTGGGAGTTCGTCTCCGCGCTTCCGCAGGGCATGGACACGCCCGCCGGCGAGCGCGGTGCGCGCCTCTCGGGCGGTCAGCGCCAGCGAATCGCGCTCGCCCGCGCACTGGTCCGCCGTCCCGACCTCCTCATCCTCGATGAGGCAACGGCCTCGCTCGATCCCGCGACCGAGGCTGCGTTGTGCGTGACGCTGTCCGGGCTGGCACGCACCACGACCATTCTGGCGATCTCGCATCAGCCGGCGGTCGCGGAGGCGGCGGACCGCGTGTTCCGGGTGAGCGACCTCGGGGTCGTGCCCGTCAGCGACAAGGGGATGCGGTCATGAGCGGGGGCGTCACGGAACCCCGGGTCGTGCGCGAGGGGGGCAAGGTCCGCGGCGTGTTGCTGGCCGTGTCCTTCCACCATGTCCGGGAGGCGAACGACGCACGATTCCCCGGTCTGCATTTCCGTACGATCGCCGATTTCAAGCGGCAGCTTGCGTGTCTCCGGACGCGGTTCGAGTTCCCGGATCCGCGGGACGTTCTTGCCTCGATGCACGGGCAGGGGACGATTCCGGGGTCCTCCTGCCTGCTGACGCTCGACGACGGCCTGCGCGACCATCACGATCACGTGGCGCCGATCCTCGACGAGATGGGCATCCGTGCGATCTTCGCCGTCAACACCGGGCCGTGGGATGGCGGGAGGATGCTGTCCGTCCACATGGTCCACCTCCTTTCGGCGGCGTTCTCCTATGAGCAACTCGCGCCGGAGTTCGAATCCAGTGCCCGTCGCCGCGGGGTCGGGGGCACGCTCGCGGATGTTCCCATGGAGAAGGCCATGGTCCAATACCGCTTCGACACGCCGGCCGTGGCGCGGATCAAGTATTTCCTCAACGCCGTCATCCCCCAACAGACCAGGCCCGCCGTCGTGCGGGATGTCTTCGCGGCCCGCCTTGGCACCGAGGAGGAGTTCGCGGCGATGCACTACCTGACCCCCGGCATGACGAGGGCGCTTCACGAGGCCGGGCATACGATCGCCCTGCATTCCCACTGGCACACCCAGCTGGCTCTCGAGGCGGCCGGTGCGCGTCGCGACAACCTCCGGATGAATGCCGAGTTTCTGCGGGAGGCGATCGGGCACGACTACCGTCCCCGCTGGATCAGCTATCCCTATGGCTCGCCGAGTTCGTACAATCGCGACGTGATCGCCGAGTGCGAAGCCCTCGGATGCGAGGTCGGGTTCACGATGCGACGGGGGGTGAACCCGTGGCCGGCGGAGGTTCCGATGGAACTCATGCGGGTCGACACGAACGAGGTCGAAGGCGGCAGGAACCCTGTGTCGTGGCCCGACCTGTGGCCGAAGGAGGATTCCTCCTCATGACCCGCATCCTTGAGTTCATGGGTCTGCCCGGATCGGGCAAGAGCACGCTTTCGTGCGCGCTGGCCGGCGAGGCCCGCCGCCGCGGGCTCGCGGTCCGTCCGGCCGCGGAGGCCGTCCTGCGCTGCATCCGCCGCCGCGATGACGGGATGCTTCGGAACTTCCTCAAGCGCCTGCCGTATCCGGTCTGGGAGCCGGTCGCAGGCGTGCGCCATGCGCTGGCCGAGCTTCACGCGTTTGCCAGCGACCATGTCGCGCTGTTCGCGCTGTGGTTCGAGGTGCTCGACCGCGGCCCGGTGCCGGAGGCGTGGCGGCGCTGCATCCTGCACGCGTTCTTCCGGCGGTGCGCCGAGCGGCAGCTGCTCGATGCGCACCTGGCGCCGGACGAGGGGGCGCTGGTGGACGAGGGCTTCGCGCTGGGCGTCATCACGATGCTCGGCTGCCTCCCGCCCGGGACACCGTGCGAGGCGGATGTCGAACGCTACGTCCGCCACGCGCCGGCCCCGTACGCCGTCGTCTGGGTCGATCCCGATCCCGCCGCGTGCGCCGCGCGCCTCCGCCGCCGGCCCGCGATGCCGCTGTTGTGGGAGGCCTGCACGGAATCGGAACTGCTCGCGCATCTCGAGTACGGCCGTCATTGCATGGGCCTGGCGGCGCGGGAATACGAGCGGCGCGGAATCCCCGTGTGCCGCGTGGACAACGGCGACGGCGCCGCCGACGAGGCCCTGCGCCGGGTCCGCGGGACGGGGATCGAGTGGTCGGAGCGGATGCTGGAACGGCCGCGATGAAGCCGCGCGTCTGCATGCTGATCTACAACTACAGGCCGGGCCCCGAGGGCGGCACCGAGCGGCAGTGCCGCAAGCTGGCGCCGGCGCTCGCGCGCCGCGGGGCGGCCTGCACGGTGCTGACGGCCCTTCCGGCCTGCGGGGCGCCGGAGAACGGGACGGAGGACGGCGTGCCGATCGTCCGGCTGCCGACCTTCGACGGCGTCCGCCGCGAGTCCGCCGCGCGACCTCCGGCCGCCGAGGCTCCGCGGGGCGGATCGCCTCAGCGTCCGCGTCTGCCCCCCGGCCGCGTCTCTGCCGCCGCTTCCGCGGTGGTGGCCTGGCTCAACGCGCTCCGCTTTCAAGCGTCGGCTGCGCGCCACTTCGCACGACATGCGGACGATTACGACCTGATCCATGTCCACACGTCCGAATGGATCGCAGGGCTTGCGGTCCGGCTGGGCCGCCGCCACGGCCTGCCGGTGCTCTGCAAGGTCGCAACGCTGCCGGCGCTGCCGGAGATCCGCCGCACGGTGCCGTTCCGCCGCCGGTGGGACCGCGAGCGCCGCCTCGCCGCATTCATCGCGCTCAACGAGGCGATGGCCGGCGAATTGCGGGCAGCGGGCGTGCCGCCGGCTGCCGTCCACGTGATCCCGAACAGCACGGAGCTTCCGGACCTGTCTGCGCGGCGGGAGGATCCGGGCCGGGTCCTCTACGTCGGCAACCTGACGCAGCACGCGTACAAGGCGTTCGACGTGCTCTTTGACGCCTGGGTGCTCGTCCATCGCGCCCGGCCCGCCGCGCGGCTGTCGGTCGCCGGCGGCGGCGACCGCGCGCCGTGGGAGAACCGGCTCGAGGCCGCCGGCTGCCGCGCCTCGGTGTCGTTCGAGGGCTTCGTGGAGGCCCCCGGCGTTCTCTACGCAAGGGCCGCGGTGCTGGCGCTGCCCTCCCGGCAGGAGGGGATGTCGAACGCGCTGCTCGAGGCGCAAAGCTGGGGCGTGCCGGCGGTCGTGTCGGACATCGCCGCCAACCGCGCGGTGGTCGAGGACGGCGTCAACGGCCTCGTCGTGCCGGCCGGCGATGCGGCCGCGCTCGCCGCGGGGCTGGTTCGCATGCTCGACAACTCGGAGCTTCGCCGCAGCCTCGGCAGGGGGGCGCGGAGCCGGATGGAGGCGGGCTATTCCGTGGACGCCGTGGCGGACCGGACTTTGGCCGTCTACGATCGCATGATGCGCGGCGCCGCCGGCGTTCGCGCGGGAGAGGGAGGATCATGAGCGGGGAGACCATCACATTCTCATTCGGACGGAACTGGAGCGACTACGTCACGACGGTCCAGGCAGCCGAGATCGACCTGGCGCGCAAGGATCTCGAAACGTGGCTCGGCGCGGAGACCGTCAGGGGGCGGACCGTGCTCGACATCGGCTCCGGCTCCGGCATCCACTCGATGGCGTTCCTCGCCATGGGCGCGGCCGTGGTGCGCTCGTTCGACATCGACCCCCACAGCGTCGCCGCCACGCGGTCGATGTGGGAGAAGGCCGGGCGCCCGGACGTATGGACCGTTGGCGAGGGGTCCGTGCTCGACACCGCGTTCCTCACGACGCTCGACCGATTCGACCTCGTCTACTCGTGGGGCGTTCTCCACCACACGGGCGCGATGTGGGAGGCGCTCGGCAACGCGGCCGGACTCGTGAAGCCCGGCGGGCGGCTGTTCATCGCGCTGTACGCCAAGGGGCCGCGTTACCCGGCCGACCTGGCCCTGAAGCGCCGCTACAATGCGTCGTCGCCGCTCGGCAAGCGCATCATGGTTGCACGGTGGATCGCCAACCTGATGCTGCAGCGGGTGTTCCGGTTCAAGAATCCCTTCGCGTGGAACGAGAAGCGGATCCGCGGCATGAACGTCTACCACGACCTCATCGACTGGCTCGGCGGGCTGCCCTACGAGGTCGCGGGCGACGACGAGACGCTCGGGTTCTTCCGGCGGCGCGGCTTCGTCCTCGAGCGAATCCACGCGGCTCCCGAGGGCGGCTGTTCCACGTTCGTCTTCAGTCTTCCCGCCGGCGCCGCGGCGGCCCCGTAGCGCGGCGAACCCATCGGTCCCTCCATGTGCGGCATCGCAGGATTCGTAAGCCAGGCGCCCCTCCTCGACGGCGCGCGCCTCCGCGCCATGCGCGACGCGCTGGCGCACCGCGGGCCGGACGATGCGGGGCAGGAACTGTGGGACGGGGCCGGCAGGCGCGTGGTGGACGGGCCCGGTGCCGTCGGCCTCGCGCAGCGCCGCCTGAGCATCATCGACCTGTCCCCCGCAGGCCACCAGCCGATGTCCAACGAGGACGGCAGCGTCTGGATCGTCTACAACGGCGAGTTCTACAACTTCGCCGAGTCGCGTGCCGGCTTGGAGGCGGCCGGGCACCGGTTCGCCTCGCACACCGACACCGAGACGATCGTCCACCTTTTCGAGGACCACGGCATCGAGCCGACGCTCCGGCGCATGAACGGCATGTTCGCCTTCGCGATCTGGGACGCACGCGCGCGGCGGCTGGTGCTGGCCCGCGACCGTCTCGGCAAGAAACCGCTCTTCTACGCGCAGCTTCCCGACGGCTCGCTGCTGTTCGCCTCCGAGATCAAGGCCCTGCTGGCCAGCGGCCGGGTCGACGCGTCGCCTGCGGATGCCGACGCGGCGTCGCTCGTCCAGTTCTGGACCTACGGCTACGCGACCGGCGAGCGGACGATCTTTCCGCAGATCCGCCGTCTGCTGCCCGGCCATTACGCGGTCTGGCAGGACGGCCGCCTCGAAACGCACGAGTACTGGGACTGCCCGTTCGGGACCGGACCGGTCCGGACCACGCCGCTTCCGGAACTGGCGGAGGAGTTGGAGGCGCTGCTCTGTGACGCGATCCGGCTGCGGCTCGTCTCCGACGTGCCCGTCGGGCTGTTCCTCTCCGGCGGCATCGACTCCACGGTCGTCGCCGCGCTCACCTCCCGGGCCGTCGGCGCGAATCTCGAGTCGTTCACCATCGGCTTCGAGACCGCGGCGTTCGACGAGTCGCAGCACGCGGCGGCGATCGCCGCACACCTCGGCCTCTCCAACCGGACCCTCCGAGTGACGGAGGATGTCCGCCCGCACGTGGAGACCATCGCGCGTCATTTTGACGAACCGTTCGGCGACTCCTCCGCGATCCCGACGTGGTTCCTCGCCAAGCTGGCTCGCGCGCATGTCACCGTTGCGCTGACGGGCGATGCCGGCGACGAACTGTTCGCCGGCTACCACGCCTACGCGAAGGCACTCCAGTTGTGGGGCGACGCGGAGCAGAGGCGGATCTTTGATGCGCCGAGGCCCCTCCTGCGGCGGCTGGCGGACGAATGGTACCGCCGCGCCTGCCGCGACCGGAACCTGACCGTCCTCGAGATGAAGATGAGTCCGCGCGAGCTGCGGAGGATCCTGTCGGACGAGGTATGGGCCCGCCTCGGCGGTGCGAATCCCTACGCGGCGCGCGAGCGCTGGTACCCGCGCGCCGGGGGCGCCGACCTGCTGAGCCGGCTGCAGTACATGAATCTCAAGACGTACCTGCCCGACGACATCCTTGTGAAGGTCGACCGCGCGAGCATGGCCTGGGCGCTTGAATGCCGGTGTCCGTTCCTCGACCACCGGGTCGTCGAGTTCGCCGCGCGCCTGCCCTACGCGGCTAAGATCGACGGATCGGGGCGGCAGAAGCGGATCCTGCGCGAGATCCTGCGGAAGTACGTCCCGGATGCCCTGATTGACCGTCCCAAGCAGGGCTTTGGCGTTCCGTGGGCCGAGTGGTGCCGCGGTCCGTTGGGCGCGCAGCTTCGGGGCGCATGGCGGGCGCAGCGGAATCCGTTCCACCGGCCCGGCGCCGCGACGCGCCTGTTCCCGGAGGGAAGGTCGGGCAACGCCGCGAGGCAGTGGTATGCCTATTGCGCCCTGCTGTTCTTCGAGGGCGGCGCGACGCCGCCGGAGGCCATGCCGTGAGTATTCCATCCGCGGATTCCGGAAGCCCGGTGTCGATGCGGCGCGATCCTGCGTTCGAGGCCTTCCGGTCGGCGCAGACCGAACACTGGGAGCGCGTGGCACTCCGGCGCCCGCACGGAAGCCCGGCCGGCCGGCACTACCACCGGCACCTGCAGAAGGTCTTCCGGTTCCACGTCGAGCCCGGCCTGCGCGTGCTCGAGATGGGCTGCGGCGCCGGCGACCTCCTGGCGGCGGTCCGCCCGTCGCGCGGCGTCGGGATCGACCTGTCCCCGGCGATGGTCGCCGAGGCCCGGGCGCGCCATCCTGAACTGACGTTTGAAGTGGCCGATGCGCTCGAGTACGCGACCGACGAGCGGTTTGACGTCGTCATCCTGTCGGATCTCGTCAACAACCTCTTCGACGTCCAGCGCGCCTTCGAGCAGGCGCGCCGCTTCTGCCGCCCCGACGGCCGCATCCTGGTCACGTTCTTCAGCCACCTGTGGCGCAAGCCGCTCGAGTGGGCCCGCGCGGCGGGCGCCGCGACGCTCGCGCCATCGCCGAACTGGCTGACACCCGGCGACGTCGGTAATCTCCTCTACCTCACCGGGTGCGAGACGGTCCGCAGCACGACGGAGTTCCTCTTTCCGTTCCCGGTCCCGCTCGTCGAGCCGCTCTTCAACCGGGTGCTGGCGCGCATCTGGCCGACGAACGCGCTGTGCCTGACGCATCTCGTCGTGGCGCGTCCGATGCCGGATCCCCGCCCAGTCGCGGGGCCCGACGCGCCCTCCGTCACCGTCGTGATCCCGGCCCGCAACGAGGAGGGCAACGTCCCGAGCTTCTTCACGCGCGTGCCGCGGATGGGATCGCGGACCGAGCTGGTGATCGTCGAGGGACACTCGACCGACGGCACGCATGCGGCGGCCGAGGCCGCCATCGCCGCGCACCCTGAATGGGACGCGCGGCTCTTGCGGCAGACCGGGAAGGGCAAGGCCGATGCCGTCCGCCTCGGCTTCCGCGAGGCCCGCGGCGATATCCTGATGATCCTCGACGCCGACCTCACGGTGGTGCCCGAGGACCTGCCGCGGTTCTACGAGGCGCTCGTCCACGGCCGCGGCGACTTCATCAACGGCGTGAGGCTCGTCTACCCGATGGAGGGCCGCGCGATGCGGTTCCTCAACCTGCTCGCGAACAAGTTCTTCAGCGTCGCGTTCTCGTGGCTGCTCGGGCAGCCGGTGAAGGACACGCTCTGCGGGACGAAGGTCCTGACCCGCGCCGACTACGAACGGATCGCCGCGAACCGGGCCTACTTCGGCGAGTTCGATCCGTTCGGCGACTACGACCTCATCTTCGGCGCGGCGAAGCTCGGGCTCAAGATCGTCGACCTGCCTATCCGCTACCGCGAGCGCACCTACGGCTCGACCAACATCCACCGCTTCCGGCACGGGCTTCTGCTGCTGCGGATGGTTGCCTTCGCCGCCCGCCGCCTGAAATTCGTCTGACCATGGCCGGATTCCTCACACGCTGGCTCCAGCACCCGCTCACCGCCGGGCTCGATGTCGACGATCCCGAAACCACGTCGCGTCGGCGCGCGATCATCCGCGGCAAGCGGTTCCTGTCGCGCCTCTACTCGGAGTGGTACGACCTCATCCGGGCCCGGCTTCCGTCCGGCGCCGGTGACGTGGTCGAACTCGGCTCCGGCGCGGGCTTCCTGAAGGAGCGCATCCCCGGGGCGGTCACGACGGATGTCTTCCCGGTCGAGGGTGTCGACCTCGTGCTGCCGCCCGACGGCCGTCTCCCGTTCCCCGACGGCGCGGTGAAGGCGGTCGTGATGACGGACGTGCTCCACCACATCCCGGCACCCCGCGCGCTCTTTCGCGAGGCGGCGCGGGCGGTCCGGCCGGGCGGGGCGATGGTGATGATCGAACCGTGGGTCTCGCCGTGGTCCCGGTTCGTCTACGGCCGCCTGCACTCCGAGCCGTTCCGGCCGGAGGCGGAGACCTGGGAGTTTCCGTCCACCGGACCGCTCTCCGGCGCGAACGGCGCGCTCCCTTGGATCCTCTTCCATCGCGACCGCGCACGCCTTGAGAAGGAGTTTCCGGAATGGCGGATCGCCGCCGTCGAGCCGCTGATGCCGGTGGCCTACCTGCTCTCCGGCGGCGTGTCGATGCGGGCGCTCTGCCCGGGATGGATGTACGGCCCGTGCCGCGCCGTCGAGCGCGCGCTCGGGCCCGGGGCCGCGATGTTCGCACTGATCGTGCTGGACCGCACCGCGGCCGGCGCTACGAAGGGAAGGGACGACGCATGACGTCTGGACACCACGCCGCGCCCGGGACGGATGCGGACCGGTTCGAACGCGAGGTTCGCCACGGACGCTACCTGGCCGCCGCCGGCAGCGAGGCCCAGTGGGGCTGGGGGACGCCCGCGGGCCGGGCACGCCAGGTGCGCCGCGCCGGGCTGATCGCCGCCGCCGCGGGCCTGCAACCGGGCATGAACGTTCTCGAGGTCGGTTGCGGCACGGGCCTGTTCACCGAGCGGTTCGCCGCGACCGGGTGCCGGCTCACCGCCGTCGATCTCTCGCCCGACCTGCTCGCCCGCGCCCGCGAGCGGGTGAAGGGGACCGACACCGTCCGCTTCGAACTGCGCCCCTTCGAGGAGTGCGGCGACATCGGGCCGTTCGATGCGATCGTGGGCTCCTCGGTGCTGCACCATCTCAGCCTTCCGCGTGCGTTGCACACGATGATCGCCCTGCTCAAGCCCGGTGGGCGCTGGGCCTTCGCCGAGCCGAACCACCTCAATCCGCAGGTCTTCCTCGAGCGGAAGTTCCGCCGGTTCTTTCCGTATGTTTCACCGGACGAGACCGCCTTCTATCGCGGGCGGATCGCGCGGGACCTTGCGGCGGCCGGCTTCGCGGAGATCCGCATCGTGCCCTTCGACTGGCTCCACCCCGCCACGCCGGGGGCGTTGATACCCGCGGTCTCGGCCCTCGGCCGCCTGTTCGAGGACCTTCCCGGAATCCGCGAGTTCAGCGGGTCGCTCATGATGTCGGCCCGGAGGTCCGGGCCGCCGGCGATGTGACGCATCCATCTCCATCCGACGGTGGATGGCGGTCCCGGGTCGCGGGCGCCGCAGCAGCGGCCGCGCTCTACGCGGCTCTCGTGATCACGGGCGCCGCGGCAGGCGCGGGATTTGAACTGCGCTATGACTCGGTGGTGCTTCCGGTCGCGCTCGCCGGGGCCTTCGTCGTTCTGTCGCGCCTTCGCGAGGCGTGGTGGGCACCCGCGTTGATGTTGCTGTCGGCCGGACTCTGCGGCGCGGTGCTTTCCGGTGTGTGGACCTCCGGCCTGTCGGATCAGGCGATGCTGGGCGGTCTTCTTCCCCACAGCGATTCCTTCTCCTACATCGGCGGGAGCCTGCGGCTCGTGCACGACGGCGAACTGCCGGCGGTCGCGGCGCGCCGGCCGCTGGCGCCCGCGCTTGGCGCAGGCCTCTTCCTCCTGTGCGGCGACCACCTGCGGTTCGTGCTCGCACTGACCGTTCTTCTCGTCGCACTGTCGCTTGCGTACCCGGTCCGCGAAGTGATCCGCACCCACGGCTGGGCGGCCGGCTGGGTCCTGTTCCTCGGCCTGATTCTCTTCTACCGGCGGTTCATCGGCACCGCGCTGACCGAGCACGCGGGGCTCGCCCTCGGCTGCCTTGCGTTTGCTCGGCTGTGGCGCGCCGCGCACGGCGGGACGCCGTCGACCGCCGCGGGGGGGGCGCTGCTGCTCGCGCTGGGATTGTGTGCCCGGGCCGGTGCATTCTTCGCGCTTCCGGCGCTGGCGGTCTGGGCCGGCCGGGCGTGGCGCGGCCCCCGCCGGTTCTCGGGGCGGGCCTTCGCCGCGGTCGTCGCGGCCGTGATCGCGGGCTTCGCGGTCAATGCGGTCGTACAGCGGTCAACGGGCGCCGCGGAGGCCGCGGTGGGGAACTTCTCGTATGTGCTCTACGGCATGGTGCACGGGGGCGACTGGTCTCAGGTGCTCAAGGACCACCCGGAGGTGCGCGCCCTGCCCGAGATCGAGCGCAACCGGACGATCTACGGCCATGTCCGCCAACGCCTCGCCGACCAACCCTTCTCGCTCGTCGCCGGCGCCGTGCGCGCCGTTGGCGCGATGGTGGCGACGGCCGACGGCCCGTACGGGTTCGTCCGCTTCGCACTCCAGCGATCGATCCGTGATGTTCCTGCGGCGCGTCCGACGGAGCTTCCCGGTCTCGTTCAGGCGCTCACGACGCGGCCGTGGAAGGTTCTGCAGATTTCCGCAACCTATGCCTCGCTTGCCGCCTTTTCGCTGCTCGCGGTGGCGGGACTGGTCTTCTTGCTGCGGGACCGCGGCCCGGCGTCGCCGCTGCTGCTCTGGACCACGGCGGGGATCGTGGCCTCCACGCCCTTCGCGCCGCCGTGGGATGCCGACCTGATGCGCGTCTACGCCGCGACGATGCCGTTCATGCTCGCGCTGCCGGCGGTTGGGCTCGCCGCGGTCGCGGCCGTCGTGCGACGCCTTCCGGCGATGGCTCCGGTTCCGGCCCCGGCGCCGTTGCGCACGGGTCTCGATCCCTTCGTAGTGCTCGTGCCCGTGGTCTGTCTGCTGACCTGCCTGTTCGGCCTCCGGCCGCCGGCGCCGTCCGCGGTCGGGCCGTCCGGTGCGCCCGGCCTCCGCACCCTGCGGCTCGTGCCCGGCTCGCAGATCCTGCTGGGGGATGAGGACGAAGCGGTTCTCCGGGGCGTGCTGCCGGTTGACACGGTGCGCCGCAGGATGGGCGTGCTGGCGGCTTCGCGGCCCGGGCGCGCCGCGGAACTCCGCGAGGCGCTGGAGACGGGCGACACTCTTGCCATGGCGTACGACGTGGACGCCGCCACCGTCCGGCACGTGGTGCTCGATGCGGCGATGGCATCCGCCATGGGTGCGTCCGCGGTGTCGGTCGAGACGGTCCCCGTGCACCCCGGAAGCGAATCGATGTGGTGGCGGCTGCGCGCGCCGCCTGTCCATGCGACCCCTGCCGACGCTGGGAAAGGAACCCCGGACCCGACATGATCCGCCTTCTTTGTCGAAGCTATCTTCCCCGCCGATGGATGGTCCGTCGCAAGGTATTCCACCCCTCGCTGGAGCGGCTCGTGGAACTGTCGGCCGTCGATGCCTGCGATGGCGGCGGTCTGAAGGCTGCCGCGGACGAGTTCAGCCGAATCCTCCAGAACCTCCGCCTGCGGGGCGTGTGGAAGTGGACCGGACGGCACAGGCTGGTGCGCATGGACCGCCTGCTCTCCGATCTTGTCGCCGCGGAGGGCTGGACGTCGCTCCGCATGCTGGACATCGGCGCCTCCGACGGCATCACGTCGCTCGACACGGTGGAGCACCTGCGGCAGGCGAACGGCATGGAGGTCTCGCTAACGATGATCGACCGCGACGTGCGGCTCCTGGCGCTGCGCCGCGGCCCTTTCGTGCTGTATGCCACGCCGTCGCGCCGCCCGATCCTCGTTCGCCTCGGACGCCTTGCGTTGTGCCTCGAGCCGATGCAGGGCATCGAAGGCGTCCTGTGCAACGGCCTTGCAGCGTCCTTGTCGCGCCGCTGCGCCCGGTGGGCGGAGGGTGCCGCCGCCACGGCGCCGTCGATTCCGCTCGTCAACCCCGCCGCCGCGCACTGCCCGTCGATCGAGGTGCGCGAACGCGATCTGTTCGACCGGAATCCGGAGTGGGACGGACGGTTCGACGTGGTCCGCGCGAGCAATGTGCTGACGCTGTCCTACTACACGGAGTCGCGCATCGGCGAGGCCCTGGGTGTTCTGCACGGCTACCTGCGCGAGGGCGGCGTTCTTGTGATCTCAAGAAACCTGATCGGCGAGCGCGATGAAACCGAGACGGGCGGTCTGTGGCGGAAGCGTGGTCCGACGTTCATCCGGTGCGCCGCGCTCGAGGCGGTGCCGGAGATCGCCGGCCTGATCGACGCGTTCCGCGCGCCCTCCGCGTCGTGCGCCCCGGAGTCCCCATGAGCAAGAATCCCCCGCGACGCAGGCTTGCCGACCCGGTGCCCGAATGGGAGGCACGGTACGTCGAGCTCAAGGTCAACCGTCCCGTCCCGCCGTTCCCCGTCCGCGTCCTCCGCGCCTTGTCGGCCGGGCTCGACGAGGCATTGCATCCGCGCTGCCTGCGAACGACGGCCGACCTGCTGGCCTGCCTGGACGAGGTGATCGACGCAAGAGCCCCGGGCGCCACGGTGGCCGTGGTCGGCTGCGGGCCGAAGCCGGACACCGTGCGCGACCTCGGGGCGGCGGGATTCGAGGCTGTCGGCGTGGAACCGGTGGCCGATGCCGTGGCGCGCGCGACGGCCTTTCTCGGCGCCGCCGCCCGTGTCGTGCCGGGCACCGCGGAGCGCATGCCGCTCGCGACCGGTTCGCAGGCGGTCGTGCTGCTCGAGAACGTCCTCGAGCATGTCGACTCCGTTCCCGCGAGCCTTGCCGAGTGCTTCCGCATCCTCCGGCCCGGCGGCGTGCTCTTCGTCCGCACGACGAACCGCCATCGCATCTCGCCGACCGGGATCAACTGGGAGTTCACGACACCCTTCTTCAACTGGTTCCCGCGCGCGGTGCGGGAATCCTACGTCTTCGCGCAACTCCACCACCGCCCGGAACTGGCGCGCTACTCGCCGCGTCCCGCGGTGCACTGGTTCACCTACGCCGACCTCTGCGCCGCCGGCCGCGACGCCGGGTTCGCGCAGTTCTATTCCCCGTTCGACCTTCTCTACCTGGCCCGCCGTGCGACGACGCCGGCCTGGCTCTTCCGCCTGCGTCATGCGGCGCGCCGCTCCCCGTGGCTGCGGGCCGCCGCGGTGAGCCAGATGGAGGGCGACATCTTCATGTGGAAACGGCCGGAGCCTCCGGCCTGAGGCGGTCTGCGGATTCCTGCGATGCACGTCGCGATGCTCATCTGGACGTACTGGCCGGGCCCCGAGGGCGGGGCCGAGCGGCAGTGCCGCGGCCTGGCGCGGGAGCTGGTGCGCCGCGGACATGCGTGCACCATCCTCACAAGCCGCTCGGCCGGCGCGGCGGAGGCCGCATCGGACGACGGCGGCGTCCGCGTTCTCCGCTTCGGCCCGTTGTGCCCCTCCGCGGAGCGGCTCGGCGCGCGTGCGTTGCGGCTGGTGCGGTGGACGGGCGTTGCCCGCGAGGCGCGGGGCCGTGCGGCCGCATTCTGGATTCTGCTGCCGGTCGTCTGGCTGGCACGGCTCGGCTTCCTCGCGGGTCTGGCCGCCGCCGCGCGGCGCGGCGGGCTCCGCCCCGCCGTGCTTCACGTGCAGGAATCCTCGTGGCTCGCCGGCGTCGGGGTGTGGCTCGGCCGGCGCTGGGGGATCCCCGTGATCTGCAAGGAGCGCAGCACGCCGGTGCTCTCGCCCGTCGGCTACGACACGCCGCTGCGCCGCCGCTGGGACCGGCTGCGACGGCAGGCGCACTTCGTCGCGCTGCATGACGGCATGCGCGCGGAACTCGAGGCCGAGGGCGTTCCGGCCGGCCGCATCGCCGTCATTCCCAACGGGGTCGATGTGCCCACGGAAGCCGCGGATCCGCGCGTGGCCGACGAGGTCCTGATGGTCGGAAACCTGTCGCAGGGTTCGCCGCGCAAGGGATTCGACGTGCTGCTCGCCGCGTGGGCCCTCGTTCACCGGGAGCGGCCCGCCGCGCGGCTCGTGGTCGCCGGCGGCGGCGATCGCGCACCGTGGGAGCGGATGGCGGACGGACTCGGCTGCCGCGAATCCGTGCGCTTCGCCGGCCCGGTGCCGGATCCCGGCCCGCTGTACCGGCGCGCCGCGCTCTTCGTGCTGCCGTCGCGCAACGAGGGCATGTCCAACGCGCTCCTCGAGGCGCAGGCGAACGGGCTGCCGGCGGTGGCGACGGACATCGCGGCGAACCGCGCGGTGGTGGAGGACGGCGTCACCGGCCGCCTCGTTGCGCCCGGCGATGCGGCCGCGTTCGCCGCCGCGGTTCTCGCGCTGCTCCGCGATCCGCCGGTGCGCGAGGCCATGGGCCGCGCGGCCCGCGTTCGCGCCGCGCGCGAGTTCGGCCGCGCCGCCGTCACGGACCGGCTGCTCGCCCTCTACGAGGCCCGGATGCGGGGGGGCGTGTCGTGAAGGTGCTTCATTTCTGCTGGGAGTACCCGCCGCGCGGCTCCGGCATCGGGCAGTACATCGGCGGGATCTCCGCCGGACTGCGTGCGCTCGGGCACACGTCGGTCGTCGTCACCAGCCGCGGGGCGGGGCTGCCGGAGGAGGAAGCGGTGCCCGGCGGGTTCGTGCACCGCATCTACGACGAGTCGGAGATCGGCGATCCCGTCCTCGCACGGCGCGTGCTCGACCTGGCGCGGGCGCACGGCGTGGACCTGATCGAGGCGGTCGACCATCTCGGCGAGGCGGCGGAACTGCTCCGGCTGCCGTCGCGTCCGCCGGTCCTCGTGAACTGCCGCTACAACGATGTGCTGCGCGTCGCACGCTACGCGCAGGCGGCACAGGCGTGGCAGCGGCTGACCATCGATCTCGCGTGCTTGCGCGACCGGAGGCGGATCGCACGTGAGCGGGCCTCCATCGAGGGCGCGGACCTTCTGGCGGCGCCATCGGCGCGCATGCTGGACGAACTCCACCGGCAGGGCGTCCGGCTGCCGGCGCGGACGGCCGTTCTGCCGAAGCCTGTGACGCCGCAGCCGGAGTGGCGCAATGCGGAGGCCGCGGCGCCCACGCTGCTGCTCGTCGGCCGCATCGACATCGGGAAGGGGATCCAGTACCTGCCGGACCTCCTCCTCCGCATCGCCGCGCGGTTCCCGGAGGCGCGGCTGGAGATCGCGGGCGGCGACAGCTACGCGCGCTTCCTCGGCTCGATGCGGGGCTGGCTCGAACGGCGTCTCGGTCCGTTGCGCGAGCGCGTGCGGTTCCTTGGCCACCTCGCTCCGGCCGCGCTGGACGAGGCCTACCGGCGCGCGTGGGTGGTCCTCGTTCCATCGCGGTGGGACACGTCGCCCTCGGCCCTGCTCGAGGCCATGGTGCGCGGCAAGGCCGTTGTCGCAAGCCCCCACGGCGGCATGCCGGAGTTCCTCGAAGGCACGGAGGGGCGCGTGGCCGATCCGGCCGGGGCCGGGTTTGCGGAGGCCGTTCTCGGCTTCCTCGCCGACGCAACGCTGCGGGGCAGGGCGGGGGAGAGCGTGCGCCGCCGCGCCGACGCCTACCGGCCCGAGGAGGCGGCGCGGGCGTACGTGGCGTTCGTCGACTCCGCCCTTGGCGTACCGGGAGGCGGCGCGGCATGAAGACCGTCGTGCTCGTGCCCTACTGTCCGCTGCCGGCGCATTCCGGCGGCCGGGCCGAGATGTGGAAGCTGCTGGAGCTTCTCCGCGGCATGGGCGATTGCACGATCGCCTCCGCCGCGACACGGCCGGTCGGGGCCGGATGGACGCCCGAACTGCGCCGCGATCTCGAGCAGCGCGGCTACCGCGTCGAGCTGCGCGAGGCATCCGTGCGCCGCACGCCCGCCATGGCGGCGGGCATCGCGTACGCCGCCGTCTGCAAGGCGCTCCGCCTGGAGAGGGCGTTCGGGCACGCGAACCCGTACCACCGGCACGCGTTCCCCGCGGAATGGTGGCGGCGTGTGACGGAGGGCGCCGACTTGGCCGTCATCAACTACAGCTACTGGGCCCGCCTGCCGTGCGCATGCCCCAAGGCCGTGCTGCTGCTCGACCTCTGGTCCGACTTCATGTGGGGCGGTGCGCGGCGCGAGACGGCGGACCTGAAGACGGCGGATCTCGTGATCGTGATTTCGAAGGACGAGGAGCGCACGCTGCATGCGCGCGGTGTGGCGCGCACCTTCTGGAGCCCGCCCGTCGTCGAGCCGATGGATCTGCCCGATGCGCCCGCCGTCGGTCTTCTCGGCTCGCCGAGCCCCGTGAACCGCGAGGGTCTGCGATGGTTCGCCGCCGCGGCGAACGCGACTCGGCTGCCGGTCCGCGTGTACGGCGGACTCGCCGCGCACGCGCAGGGCCCCGGCTTCGAGCGGGTGGGGCGCTATGCGGCGGAGGCGGATCCATACCGCGAGTGCGGTGTCATCCTCATGACCACGGTTCTCGGAATGGGCGTCCAGATCAAGACCATCGAGGCGCTCGCCGCCGGCCGGGCGATCGTCGCGCGCCGCGGCGCGATGCGTGGAATCCCGCCGGGGGAGGGCGCGTGGCTGGAGGTCGACACGCCGCAGGCGATGATGCAGGCGGCGGGCCGTCTCGCGGGGAACGCGGCGGAGCGGATCGCGCTTGGCGGTCGCGCTCGCGCCTACCACGCGGCGCATCTCGATGGCGCGCGCATCCGCGCCGGGCTGGCGGCGGCGCTGTCCGGACTGGCGGCGCCGGCCGGCCGGCCGGCGGTTTCGGGGGGCGTTCCGTGAGGCGGTTCCTCCCGCGCGCGGTGTTCGTCGTCTGGCTGGTCGTCGTCGTCGCGGCGCTGGTCGCCATGGCGCGGCTCTGGATCACGCGCGAGTGGCGGATGTACGGCGGTCGGTCCATTGCCGGACAGCGCGCGGCCCTGTTCCGGCACGTCGGATTCCCCCCGTACATGCTGCGCGACGCATCCACGCTGTCGGCACGGCTGCCGGCGGACGCCGCGTACGCCATCGCGGGCGATCCGGTGCGCCTGTCCTACGTGGGCTACCTTCTGATCCCGCGCTCGCCGCGGCCCGACGCGCCGCTGACGCTGCGCGACACCGGAACCTCGGTCGAGGCCGTTCCCGATCCCGGCCCGGTGGTCCCCGCGGCGGACGCGCCGCCCTTCGAACACGGGCCGGATGTCTTCGCTTTCGGCGGCTCACTCGCGGCGGTGGTGGGGCTTGCCCTTCTGCTTCGCGCCGCCGCGCCGTCCTGGAGTCTGCCGATGGGCGTCGCGGGGTCGCTGCTGGCGGGCATGGCGATGGTCGCGGTTGCGCGCGGCCTGTCGGGCTCGGCCGGTCCGGGCTTCGCCGCCTGGGCGGCGTTCGGGGCGGTGGGGTGGGGCGTCGCCGCCGCGCGCCGGATCCGACGGCGGATCGCGCCGGCGGCTGCGTCCGCCATCCGGCCCGGCGCCGGGCAGATCGGCCTGGCCGTGCTCGGCGGCCTCGCCGTGCTCTGGAGCCTCCTGATGGCCGTCGTTGTCGTGCCGGACGACTGGGACGCCTGGGCGATGTGGGTCGCCAAGGCGAAGGTGCTGGCGCTGGGCGCGGGGCCGCTCGCGGATGTCGCGCTGCATGGCAGTCCCGACTATCCGCTGACCTGGCCCGCGCTGTGGGCGTTCACGGGCTGGATCGCGGGCGGCTGGGAGGAGTCGTGGGCGAAGGGGTGGGGCGCGGTGCTGCTGGCACTGACGGCCCTGCAGATCCACCGCCACGTCCGCGCGGAGCATCCGTCCGCGCCGCCCGCCGCCGCCACCGGCATGGCGGCTGCGTTCGTCACACTGCCCTTCGCGGCGCTGGCGGCCTCGTGGGCCTATGCAGAACCCGTCTACTGGCTCGCACTGGCCTGTGCGTGGTCGGCGCTGGCCGCGCTCCGGCGGATCCCGTCGCAGGGCGCGGCATGGACCGCCGGCCTCATGCTGGCCGCGGCGGCGTACGTGAAGAACGAGGGGATTGTCTTCTGCGCCCTGGCGGCCGCGTGGCTCTTCACGCAGCGCGGCATTGACCTCCGCGGAAAGCTCACGGCCTGCCTGGTGCCCGTGCTCGTGTATCTGCCGTGGGCGCTGTGGACGCGCGGGGTGCTGGGGCTGACCACGCACACGACGGGCGGCTACCATGGAATGGCGGAATTGCCTGCGCGCATCTCCGCGGCGCTCGCGCCTGCGGGGCTCCACGCCGGGCGGATCTGGGCCGATCCGCGGCTTTGGGGTCTGGCCGGCCCGGTCCTCGGCGGCCTCGTGATCGTGTCGTTCGTCCGCGGTGCGCGCGAGGAGCGGCGCGACGCCGCGCTGATCGTCCTTCTTGCCCTCGCGTACCTGGGCGTGATTCTTGCCGGCCGCAACGACGCCGTGTGGCAGGTGGGCGTTGCGTGGAACCGACTGACGGTGCACCTGCTGCTGCTCGCGGTCCTGACGCAGGCGGGCCGGATCGCCAGGCTGGCGCGGCAGGCCGCCGGGAGCCATCCGTGAAGTCGATCCTCGCGGGTGCGGTCGCGGTCCTTGTTCTGGCGGGCGCCTCGGTGGGCGTCTTCCACCGTCGCGCCGCGGCGCCGGAACTGCGCCACTCCCGGGTGGCCGAGGGCAACGCGAGCCGGGCGGTGCAGGCCATGTGGAGCGGCGGCGCGGACGGGTACGCGGAGGTTCTCTCCGACGACGCCCACGCGTGGGGCCGTGTGAGGCCCGTCCACTGGCTCTACCAATCCGCCTCGTTCTTCGTGACGCTTGTGCGCAACGGCGATCTCACGGCCCGCGGTGCCTCCGCCCCGATGTCCGGGCGGATCAACGGCGACCTGCAGACCTGCGCCCTCGTCCAGATGGCGGCGGTCGCGCTGTCGCTTGCGGCGCTGGGCTGGCTGGCGTGGCGCCTCACGGGGACCGCGCTGGCGGCCGTCCTTCTGCCCGCGGTCTTCGCCGCGTGCGGCGGGTTCAGTCTGGCCGAGAACCTCCTCGTGAACTTCGTCGACAGCGGGGAGATCGGACAGTTGCTCTTCATCTGCCTCTATCTTCTCTGCATCGAGGCGGCATTCCGCGGCCGGGTGCCCACGGTCCGGCGGGAGGTCTGCGCCGCGGGCCTGCTGGTCCTCGCCTACGGGATGAAGGAGACGACGCTGGCGCTTCTACCCGCGGCATTCGCGGTGCTCGGACTCCGCTCTCTGACCGCGCTCGACCCGGCGCCGGGCTTCCGCCGGTTCGCCGTTCGTCACGCGGCGGTGCATGTCCTGCTGGCGTGCGTGCTCCTCGGATTCGTGCAGGCCTGCCGCACCGGCGCCTATGTGGCGGACAACTACCGCGTGGACGGCGGGCTTGTGGAATCCGTGGCCCGGTCGTGGATCCTGCTCGCGTTTCCCGCGGATGTGTCCGCGGCGGCGGCGGCGTCGCTTGCGGTCTGCGTGGGGGCCCTCGCGGCGGAGCGGCGGCGTGCCGGACGGCTTCCGGTCCCGGAGACCGGCGGCACGTGGACGCTGCTTGCCGCCTGCGCGGCCCTTGCGGCCGGCTTCTGGGCGCTGAATCTCCCGTGGGCCGCGCCGCTACGGAAGTACTACCTGCCCGTGCATTTCTTCGCGTCGGCCTGCACGGCGATCCTGGCAGCCGCCGCCGGGGCGTCGCTCGCGCGGCAGGGGCTTCGCCCGGCTGCGTGGATGTGGGGTCTCGGACTCGTCGTATTCGCGGCCCGCGAACTGCCGGACCACCGCCTCGCGGTCTCCCGCTTCTACCGCCAGCAGTACGAGTATCGCAAGACCGTGCCGGCGATCGCGGCGGACATCGCGACCCTGGCGGGACCCGGCCGTCACTCGCTGGACGTGCGCATCGTCGACGGCCACCGGTTCCAGGAGGGGGCCCTTCCGTTCCTGCGCACGGTCAACCGCGTCCACCGGCTCAACATCGCGCGCGGCCGCGACATCGTCTCCACTCTCCCTGCTATGGAACTGAACTACTTCCGCATCCGCCCCGGCGCGCCGGCGGTCGAGATGACGCTGAGCCGCGACGTGAGCCGGGCGTCGGGCGAGGACGTCGTGTACCTGCTCGATCCGGATCCCGGTGACGAGACGGCGGCCCGGGCCGCCGGGTTCACGCTCGGCCGCGAGTGGAGCGTCGGGAACCCCGGTCTGCGGGTCGCGAGGTACGCCCGCCCGTGAAGCGCCAGGTCATGGCATGCCTGGGGATCGGCGCAGTGCTGCTGCTGCTTTTCGCGGGCCGCCCGCTGTGGCGCGCCGCGAACCGGGCATGCGGTGCGCTGTGCGGCGCCGGATTCCGCGTGACCTACTACCGCGGCACGGCGTTCGACGAGCCCGTTTGCCGGCGCACGGAGCCGCGGGCGTCGAAGGACTACGGCAGCGAGCCGCCCGCGCGGGGTGTGCCGGTCGACGGCTACTCCGTGCGCTGGGAGGCGACGCTCGAAGTGCCGGGGGAAGCCGCGTATGATTTCTTCCTGCAGGCGGCCGGCGGGTCGCGGCTGTTTATCGACGGGAGGATGGTCGTCGACCGCTGGGACCAGGAGGCGTGGGCCGGGGGCCGGCTGGGGTCGGTCCGGCTGGGCCGCGGCCCGCACGAGATCCGCATCGAGCATCGCAAGACCGCGGGCCGCGGGGCCCTGGTGGTGAAGTGGGAGGGCGGGGAAATCCCCGGGAACACGGTGCTGGGTGTTCCCCATGTCCGGAAGAAGGCTGCGTCGCCATGAACCTGAATGTCGTGGTTCCGTTCTACAATGAGGAGCTGTGCGCGGCGCCGTTCGTGCGCGGGCTCATGGCGGCCCTGGCGGCGGCGCCGGACATCGAGCCCGCCGCGATCCTGGTTGACGACGGATCGACCGATGCGACGCCCGGCATCCTGGACGGTCTGGCGGCAGCCGACCCCCGGATCAGCGTCATCCACCTGTGGAGCAACCATGGCCACCAGAGGGCGCTGATCGCGGGGCTGGACCGGTGCCGCGGCGATGCCGTTCTGATGCTCGACGGCGACGGACAGCATCCGCCCGCCGTGGCGGTGGAACTCATCGCCCGCCTGCGCGCCGAGCCGGAGACCGCCGTCGTGCAGGCCGTCCGCCGCGGACGCCAGGCGGGCCGGGTCAAGAATGCGGCGAGCGCGGTGTTCTACTGGACGATCCGCCGGCTGCTGCCCGATGCGGATCTCCGGCCCGGCGCCTCCGACTTCCGCGTGATGCGTGCCCCGGCGGTCGCCCTCGTGAACCGCTATCCGGACCGGCACCGGAACCTGCGCGTGCTGCTGGCGTCCCTGAAACTGCCGACGACCTGCGTTGAGTACGAGGTGGCGCCGCGCATGGCCGGCTCCTCCCATTACCGGCTGTCCCAGATGCTGACGCTGGCGCGGGACGGCTGGTTCGCGTTCTCCACGTCGCCGCTGCGCGCCAGCCTCATGCTCATGTGCGGCTCGGGCGCGCTGGGCATCGCCTATCTCGTGTACGGGCTGATCGTCTACTGGCAGAACAAGACGACCCCGGGCTGGACCTCCCTTGTCGCGCTGGTCTGCTTCTTCTTCAGCGCGGTCTTCGGCGTGCTCGCGATCCTCTCCGAGTACGTGGCGCGCATCTACGAGGACGTGCGCCGCCACCCGGTGTACCGCGTGCGCCCGGAACCGGGCGCGTCCGCGCCGCCGGTGGAGCCGCCGCGGGCCGGAGGGGACGGGGAATGAACGCGCTGCTTCCGTCCGCCGCGCTGCTGCTTGTACTCATTCCGGCCGTCGGCCTCGCCGTGCGGATCGTCCGCGGGGTGGGGGCGCCGGACCGCCGCCTCCTGGCGGCATGGATCGCCTGTGCGGGACTCGGGGCGGTCCTGCTCCTCCGTCCGCACGAGGACACCTTCACCGCCCTCGACCACTCCGGCTACCGGCTCATGGCGCAGGCGTTCCGCGAGGGCCGGCCGTTCCGCCAGCCCGACCGCGTGCTGCTCGCGGCCCCGCGCGAGATCCGCAACGCGTTTCTGCTGTTGCCGAAGATGACCGAGCGCAACACGCGCGACCGCTCGTTCCTCGTCCGCTCTCTCGACACGTGCGAGACCGAGCCTTTCTTCTACCCGCTGCTTCCGCTCTGCGCGGCCGGACTCGACGCGGCCGGGCCGCGCGGCGGGCTGGATTTCTTCGTTCCCTGGATGGGCCTTCTGGCATTCGCGGCCCTCGCGGCGGCGTGCGCCTCGCGCGGCGGCGCGGGCGGACTGCTCGCGGCGGCGGCCCTCTTCGCCGGCTCCCCGCTTCCCCTCTGGCTCTTCCGCGGTTTCCATGCCGAGGCCGCCGGCGGGGCATTGCTCGCGCTCGCGGCGCTGGCGTGGACGGCCCGCGTGGGCCGCGGCATCGGGCTCCCCGCCCTCGCTGCGGGCCTCGCGGTGAGCTTCCACCCCGTGCTCGCGGTCCTCGCGCTCCCGCTGTTCCTCCTGCTGCTGTCGACCGCGCGCGACCTCCGCGACGGGGCGGCGGGCGCGGCGCTGTTCGCGGCAGGGGTCGTCCCGCTGCTGCTCATGACCGCCTTCGTCTGCACGCCCTACGGCGATCTCCAGCCGGCTTCGCTTCTGTCGAACTTCCGCGTCAGCGCGTCCCACCGGATCGCCCTCGCCGCCGGCGCTGCCGGTCTCCTGGCCCTGCCCGTCGCGATGTGGATGGCGCTGCGCCTCCGCCGCGGGACCGCCGTGGAGATCTGGTCTCGGCGCGAGCCGGCGATTGCGGCCACCCTGCTGGTCCCGGCGTTTCTGCCCCTGGTCGCGGCGGCGACGCTGTGGTCGCAGCACGAAGCGGTGCAGCGCGGGCTGCTCGAACTGGCGGGCGGGATCCGGTGGCCGTACGGGCTGCTGCTGCTTGCGGGGGCCGCGACGGCGTTCGCCGGCCGCTCCTTCGCCCGCGAGCGGTGGCTGTTGCTCGTCGTGCTCGCCGCGCTCCCGGTGTTCGCCTACCTCAAGGGGGCCGAGCAGATGGGGCTCTGGAGCCAGCGCCGGCTGCTCGCGCCGCTGCTGCTCGCCCTCGTCGCGCTTTCGGCTCCGCTGGCCTCGTGGTTCGCACGGCGCAGAGACCGCGAGCCGCTCCCGCTCGCCGCCCGCGCCGCGCTGGCCGGCCTCGTCGCCGCCGCCGGCCTCGCGAACGCAGGCCGGTGGCCGGCGCCGTACCTGCTCCGCCAGGATCGCGGCGCAGGGGACTGGGTCACGGCCGTGCGGGCGGACATTGCCGGGCGGACTGCGTTCTTCGATTACCTCCCGCACAGCCTGCCCTTCGCGGTCGACGGCCGCAGCCCGGTGTACGGACTGTGCGAGCGCCGCCACAAGGACCTGCCGGACGTGATGGCATGGATGCGGACGCTGGCCGCGACGGGCGGCGTTGTCTGCGCGACGTCCTACGCGCCGCCCGGTCTCGAGGAGGGGGTGGCCCTCGACGTCGTGGCGGTCCGATCCAACGCCCTGCCGCGCATCCGCAGCCGCGGCGCCCTCCCCGCCGAGGGCGGGATGAGCCGGAGCGAACTCGTCCTCCAAGTCATGCGCCCGCTGGCTCCGGGCGACGCCGCGCCGGCGCTGCACAAGGTCTTCGACGGCGGGCCGCTGGCACTTCGCGGACGCTGGGGCCGGGCGGATCTGGACATCCGCGGTCCGTCGGGCGACCGCATGCCGGCGCAATGGAGCCGAGAGGGGTCGGCCGTCATCGGCCCCGTTCCGCCGCCCGGCGGTGCCGTGATCTTCCGCGTCGCCGGCGATGCGGCGCGGCGCGACGGACGGACCCGGCAGGTGCTCCGCATCACGCCCCCGTGGGGCGGCCCGCCTGCGGAACTGGCTTTCACCAACGGCTACAACCAGGTCGAGGCCCGCCTCGGGCGGCCCGCGGGGGCGGCGGGCGGCGTTGACACCACCGGGGCCTATGTTCTAACTAGCACGGAGCCGTACGACCCGTCGGCCGCCGGCATCCGCGGATTCGAGACGGACCTGGGCGTGCTGGTGCATGCCGTGGACGCGGCGGTGGCGGGGGCGGAAGCCGGATCGCATGGGCGCTAGAACACTGGTCATCATACCGGCCTACAACGAGGAACTCTCGCTGCCTCCGCTGATCACGGAGGTGCGCGCGGCGCTCCCCGGGACCGATGTGCTCGTCATCGACGACGGCTCCGACGACGACACCGCGGGCGCGGCGGCGCGCCACGGCGCGAACGTGCTGCGGCTCCCCTGCAACGTCGGTGTCGGGGGCGCCGTCCAGGCCGGCTTCCAGCATGCCTGCGAGCGCGGCTATGACCGCGTCCTCCGCCTCGACGCCGACGGCCAGCACCCGCCGTCCGAGGCGCCGAAGCTGATCGCGGCGATGGATGTGGGCGACGAGGACCTCATCCTCGGCTCGCGCTTCGCCGGCGAGCGGTCCTACACCAGCACCGCCTTCCGCCAGGCCGGCATCCGCGTCCTCGCGGCGTTCCTCTCGGCGATCTGCCGGCAGCGCGTCACCGATCCGACCTCCGGCTTCCTCCTCGTGCGCCGGCCGCTGCTGCAGTACTTCGCCCACGCCTTCCCGCTCGACTACCCCGAGCCCGAGGCGCTCGCTCTGCTGCGCCGCCACGGCTACTCGTTCCGCGAGGTGCCCGCCGTGTTCCGCGCGCGGCGCTACGGACGGTCCTCCATCGGCTTCTGGGGCGCGTTCTACTTCGCGCTCAAGGTCGGGCTGGCGCTGGTCGTGGACCGCATCCGCCCGCTCGATGCCCGGTACACCCGCCACCGCCTGATGGAGACGCCGTGAACCTCGACGTCCTCCTGCAGCAGTCGATGGAGTTCGTCGCCCGCTGGTGCGGCACGGCGCTTCCGCGCATCGTCATCGCCTTCCTCGGCCTCGCGATCCTCGTCCGCCTCGGCATCGCCGCGTGGGAACGGCGCCTGCGCTGGCCCGCGACGGTGCTCGGCGGGCTGGGCGGCGTGCTGCTTCTGGTGGTCGCCCTCGACCCGCACATCGCCCGGTGGTTTGTCCAGACCACGCACCTCACGCGCATCCGGATCGTCATGGCGCTGCTCAGCGTCATCGTGGTCGGGATCACCGTCGAATCGATCCGCCGCTCGCGCCTCCAGGAACGCTACGCCCTGCTGTGGATCGCCACGGGCCTTATCATCCTGCTGTGCGCATTCTTTCCGCATGCGCTGGACCTCTTCGGTGCGCTCTTCGGCACGCAGTACGTCACGTCCGTTGTCGCGGTCGTCTTCACGTTCCTCGTCCTCGTCGCTTTTCACTTTTCGATCGCGATGTCCGGCTTCCAGCAGGGCCAGCGGCGCCTGTCGCAGCGGCACGCGTTGCTCGAGGCGGAGGTCGAGTCACTCCGCGCCGAGGTGCGGGGGATGCAGCAGAAGCTCGGCCGCGCGCCCGCCGCCCCGGCGCCCGCCGCGGCCGCGCCGGTCGAGTGGACCTCGCCGGCGCCGTCCGCGGCGGCCGCGCCCGGCGGACGAAGCATCCGCGGTGCCCGGCTCGCGGCATGGCTGCTC
>CAYRFK010000017.1:0-6696 GCA_964423465.1 uncultured Verrucomicrobiota bacterium
CGCCCGAATCCGTCGGGCGCAACGGTTGACCTGAAACGCCGGGTGGCGCCGGTCGGATACCGGCGCTACGACCGTCCGTCGCGGGGCGGGGGGTCGCGGACGGAGATCGTCACGAGGTGCTCGACGGTCTCGTCGGGCTCGAGCATCCGGAGCGTGCCGTTGGCGCGTTCGACGGACTGGCCGTCGGGGTGGCAGTTGGCCGGTTCCATGCCCAGCGCGTATTCCTGACAGCCCATCATCTTCCACTGCGTGAAGAACGGAAGCTCGGCCTTGCGCCACGCGATTTCGAGCGCCAGTCCGCGGGCGACGTTCGTCAGCGTCATCTTGGCCATGCCGTCCGCGTCGGGCTCGACGTCGTGGTAGAAACACTGCTCGACGTAGCCGGAGGTTGGCGGCTGGCAGACGCGCCACCGGGCGAGATCGTCCTCCGCGTTCTTCGTGCGGGGCCGCGTGCCGGCCACCCGCCCGCCCAGCGTCGCGTTCTCGTCGAGCAGCGGGAACCCGGCGTTGATGTGATAGAGCGCCATCAACGGCGCGGGGCGCACGCCGCGGTTGGTGATGCGATCGCAGATCCGGATCGTGTTCTCGCCCATCTCCGTGGAGATCGTCCTGCGGCATTCCAGGTTCTCCGCAAAGAAGCTCGCCTCGCGCAGGATGCCGGAGATCTGCATCCGGTAGACGCCGTCCGCCCAGTCCTCGGCCACGGACAGGTTCTCCGCCGGCGTGTTGGACAGACGCCCGTGCAGGCCGCGCGGGCCCTCGACCTGCATGCCGGCCTCGGCCTCGGGCGCGCCGACATGGCTGAGGCCGCAGCCGGTCATCAGTCCCGCGCCGAAGCTGCGAAGCCAGCGCAAACCGTCGGGCTCGTAGTAGGCCGGGTGCGTGACGCCGACGGGCGTCAGGTAGGCCAGCGGCACCCCGCGAAACGTCGCGCGCCCGATGTCCATGCCGCGGTCGGGCAGGATCTGGAACGAGAGCCCGCTTCCATTGTCGACGTCGGCCGTCCGGACACCGCGCCCGCGCCCGTCGTCGAGCACGCCAAGGTTCACCCCCGCCAGCTGCCTCATGGCACCGACATAGGGCTTGAGCTGCTGCGCCGTCATCCGTGCGTAGGCATTCATCGGGGGTCCTCCTTCAGGGGTGCCGCGGGAGCGAGTACGGGCGGGATGCCGAAGAGCTGGAGGCTGTAGTCCTCGAGGTGGATCGTCGACGGACGCTCAAGGCGCAGGCGCCACCCCGCGTCCCGGGCCCCGGCCGGCGGGACCGCATGGAGCACCCGGGGATGCGCGATGTCGTCCTCAACCTTCACGGCGGAGCCGGCCGGGTCGACGAGCGAAGCCTTCACCCCCTCGCCGTCGCCGGAGCCGACGATCCACGCCGCGAACGCGTGCGTTCCCGCCGGCACCGAAAGCGCGTGGTCGCCGGTGGTGCCGAAGAAGTGCGCCGGCCGGCGGTCGGTCGCCACGCACAGCGCGTGGGTCGCGGACCGGATCCGGAAGACGCAACTTCCGCCCCCCGCCTCGATCCGGTGCAGGCCCGCTGCCGCGGCCGTGAACGCGATGCGGGCCTCGTCGCCCGCCTCGACCATGCGCGACAGCGCCTCCGCGCCGGACGGCCCGGTCACGCGCAGCGGGATCCGGTGCGGGGCGGGGCCGACCTTCTCGACCTTCACGGCCAGTTGCACTTCTTCTCCGTCCGCGGCGCGCACGACCAACTCCGCCTCGTGCCGCAGCCGCCACGATGCGCCGGACACCGGGGTGGCCGGCACGTCGCGCACTGCATCGATCGCGACCGACGGAAGCCGGGCGACGGCAACATCGGGAAACCAGATTTCGAGCTGCCGGTCGTCCAGCGAGACCGCCGTCCGGCCTTCCGCCGATGCGAACTCGAACCGGCCGGTCACGCGGTGCAGCGCGCGCAGGCGTCCGTCGGAGCGCCAGTCCATCGGGCTCGCGTCGCCCGGCGCGGCTGACGAGACCCGGCCCCCGTCGATCGCGACTCCGCCGATGCCGTTCGCAGCCTCGCGCCGCGCCGTGATCAGGAGTGGCACGCCTTTCGGATCCCGGGCCTCGATCCGGCAGTTCGCGAACGTCATCGACGATCCGTCGGCCACGGCGTTCGCCACGGTGACCACGTGGCCGGTCTCCGCCGAGAGCGTGCAATCGGCGAAGACCGCGGTCCCGCGCGTGGCGCCGTTGGAACCGGACGCCGAGTTCCAGTACACCGCGGCCCGCCGGTTTGCGGACGACGTGCACCGTTCGATGCGGAACGACACCGGCCGCGCCGCCGCGTTCATATGGTGGAGCGCGAAGAGGAAGCCGCCGCCCGCGTTGTTGGTCAGCACGCAGTCGCGCATCACGCAGTCGACCAGGCGCTCCGAGGGATGATTCGGCTCGAAGTCGATGCCCGCCATCGGCGCGGTGCCGCGCGTGTTGATCATCGCGGTCCGCTCGATCAGGAGACCCTCCGCCGAGATGACGCTGATGCCCTGCCGGTGGTGTCCGTCGCAGATGACGTCGCGGATGACCACATTCCGGCAGGGCGCGCCGCCGGAGCCCGCCCCGATGTAGACGCCGTCGCCGCCGCTGCGAGCGAGGGTGAGCCCCTCGATCTTCACATCAACGCACGCACGAAGGCGGATGCAGTGACGCCACTCGGCTGCGGCGTAGTTCGTGGTTGCGTAGTCCTCCTGCCACATCCGCAGGGTCGCGCCCGGGCCGCGCAGGACGAGGTTCGTGCATGTTTCGGCGCTGAAGAGACAGTCCGATTTCCCCGTGTAGCCGCCGCGCCGGGCCTCGACCACGGCGCCCGATTCGAACACGACCTCGAGACCGCCGCGCAACACCAGCGGGTCGACGATCCACGGCGAGCCGCAGTGGCCGACTGTCACGCGCCGCGCACCCGAGGTCAGCGCCGCCTGCAGGGGCGCCGTCGCGTTCGTCGGGTTGAACCCCCACCACTCGGCCCGCGCCTCCGCGCGACGGCCCGCAAGAACGTCGGCGACGGCGGCGGGGTCCGGCGGCGGCGCGGCGGCGGCGGACAGGGCCCAGGCGGGAAGGAGCGCGAAGACGACCCGACGGCGTGCGGCGTTCATGGCTCCGAGTATCCGGGCTAGGGGAACGGGACCAGAAGGTCGTGCAGGTGGAGAAGCGCGATGAGCTTCACATCCAGCGCGTGGCCGGCGCGGTAGCTGGCAACATCGCCGACGAGCCGGCCACCCTCGACCAGCGCGAGCGCGGCGGCGAGGTCGAGCGCGGCGCGGTGCCAGACGGCCTCGAGAGACTTGCCGTTGTGGATCAGCCGCGGCTTGTTGTGGTAGCCCGTGCGTCCCGCGATCAGCAGGTTGTGCTTGTTGTAGCCGAGATGGCGGATGTCGGCGAAGACGCGGCCGACGGTCTGGCAGTAGAACTTCTTGGACGCGGACGTGTTCGTGCGGGCGACGGCGGCACGGCGGAAGGCGTCGCGGTTCATGACGAACCGGATCCGCTGCTTTCCGATCGCGGTCGGGAAGTCGATCGCGGCGTCGATCGTCAGCCGCGGTTCCGGGCCGGCGGGCGGGGCGAGGATGACGAAGGCGCCGTTGGGGCCGCAGACGCAGACCTTCTCGCGCACCGTGACATGGCGCGCCGGCACGCCGGTGCCGACGATGCCGGCCTTCTCAATCGCCTCGACGAGGTCCATGCTGCCGCGCTCGAACAGCGGCGGATCGCCCGAGTCGATCTTCACCGTGAGCCGGTCGAGCCCGAGGCCCGGCATGAGCGCGATGATGTGCTCGACCATGCGGCAGTAGTTGTGGGGGTCGCCGCTGCGGAGGACGATGTTGCTGACGATCTGGCCGGTCGTCCACACGTTGCGAACGGATACACGGGTCGGCAGATCCTCGGGCCGGTCCGACCGGTCGAACCACCAGCCATCGCGTGTGCAGGGCTCGAAGGTGATGGTACGCGTCTCGTGGCCGAGGAAGGTGCCCGGACCGCAGACCGTCACCGGTCCGGCAATCGTCGTCTGGTCGGGGGTGTAATCGGCCCCGGGGGTGGCGGTTTCGTCCAGGTCGACGGGTTGCGCGCTCCATGCCTCGAAGGCACGGCGCATCACGTCGGCCTGTCCGCTGATCAGGTTTCCCCAGATGGATTGGGCAGTCATAAGCCGCCCAATATCGCCGATTCCGCCTCCCCGGACAAGTGTGGGGGTGAATCAGGGCGACTCGAGATGGATGTCCGCGTCGTATTCCTCCCAGTCCCAATCGGATACGCGGATTTCAACCACGGTCAAGCGGCCGGCGACGACGTCCATGTCGTACGCGCCATAGCGGTCCCCGCCCTGCTCGTCCAGCACGAGCCGGTGGAGGCCGGGGTCCAGGTCGTAGGCCCGTTCGCCGTAGTCGTCGATGTCGTTGACCACCACGCCGTCGATGTAGACGTTGATGTCGTCGCCCGTCCGGTTGTCGAGGTAGATGCTGCCCTGTCCGACAGGCGGGGTGTGGTTGTAGTCCTCGTCGTCGCACCCGGCGAAGCCAAGCGGCAGCAGCGCGGCAACCATCCACAGGAACCCGAAGCGAAGTCTCATGGTGGAACCCTCGACGGAATCCTACACCCTCGCGCGCCCGGGACAAGCCCGGCACCGCAGGACAGACGCAACTTCCGTGATCCACGATCGCACCACGTTGCGGGAGATTCCTCCGTGGCGCCCGAATCCGTCGGGCGCAGAGTCGGACCCGGGACGCAAGGTGGCGCCGGTCGGATACCGGCGCTACGGGCGTCCGTCACGGATGCTGTTTCGTGCTTGCCGCTTGGGATTTCGAATTTGTTTCGTGCTTCGGAATCGGGATTCCGTGCTTTCTTTCTACTCCGCCGCCTGCTCCTCCGGCAGCAATCCGGGGAAGGCGCGGCGGACGTTGGCGGCGTGGCCGCCGTCGGGGTCCATGCCGGCGAGGACGCTGACGAGGGCGCAGAGGTCGTCGTAGCGGACGGTCAGCTTCTCGCCGGCCCGCTTCGGCAGGTCGCGCACGAGCCGGCGGGCGGCGCGGCGCGGGGTAAGGGGGCGCACCGGACGGATCGTCTGCCGGCCGGCCTCCATGGCCGCGAGGACACGGTCGACCGACTCCTTCTCCCGCCCCGGCTCGGCGGCCAGGGCGGCGCGGCAGATTTCCCGGGCGCGGTTCCACGAGAGGCGGCCCTCGCCGAGCAGCACACGGACCCGCGGATCCATACCGGGCGCGTAGCGGAGGATCTCCTCGATCCACCCGGGGCTGCGGTCCAGGAACCCCGCGATCTTCTCCACCGGCCAGTTGGCGTTGTTGAGATAGACGATCGTGTCGAAGTAGTCCGTGATCCGCGTGTCCAGCCGGTCGGCGTTGAGCTTCAGGTTCAGCGCGCGGATCTCGTCGAGATCCCCGGCGACGACGCGCACGTCGACGCGGTCGAAGTAGCCGGGGTTCTTCGAGCGGATGGCGCGGATCGCCGAATGCCGGTGGAAGCCGCCGACGAGGTGGAACTCGCCCGGATTCCGCTCCCACACGACGAGCGGCTCGAGCAGGCCGTTCTTCAGGATGTCCGCCTCGTAGTGGCGCACCTTCTCCCACCGCAGCGCGCGGTGGTTCTCGATCGCCGGGTGGAACCGGATCGCGTCAAAGGCCAGATACTCGTATCGCTTGGTTGTCAGCATGAAAGCGTGTCGCCGGAAGTGGGGGCTCCCCTTTTCACTTCTGAACTTCCGACTTCCTTGGAGTTTGGAGTTTTCTACTTCGCCGGCCGTGGGGCATTCCCTACGCCGCCGCGGTCGCCCCGCCGCGCATGTGCCGGACGGCATTCTTGAAAATCTCGAGCCCTAACCCGTGTTCCGGCAGGACGCCGTCGATCCGCTGGCGGACCGCCTGCGGATGATTGTCCGCGTGCAGGTAGGCCTCGGGATGCGGCATCAGGCCAAAGATGCGGCCGGTTGGATCGCAGAGCCCCGCGATCGAGTTGAGCGAGCCGTTCGGGTTTTCCGGGTACTCCGTCGCCGCCTCGCCGGTTGCGGGGTCGATGTAGCGGCACGCGACGCAGCCTTCGGCCTCGACCCGGTCGACCAGCGCCTTGTCGAGGGTGAAGATCTTGCCCTCGCCGTGGCGGACCGGCAGCGGCATGCGGTCGAGCCCGCGCGTGAAGACGCACGGCGACTTCGGCTCGTAGCGCAGCGTGACCCAGAGGTTCCGGAAGGTGCCGACGTCATTCTGCATCAGCGAGAGCTTCTGGGTGAAAACGTCGCCGTCGAATCCGGGGATCAGCCCGAGCTTCACCATGATCTGGAAGCCGTTGCACACGCCGAGGATCAGCTTGCCGTCCGCGACGAACCGGCCGAGGTCCTCGCGCATGCGGTGGCGCACCCGCGATGCGAACACGTGGCCCGAGCCCATGTGGTCGCCGAACGAGAAGCCGCCGATGAACATCAGCGCTTCGAAGTCGTGCAGGCGGGCGGGCCGTTCAAGCAGGTCGCCCAGGTGGACGAGCTGCGGCGCCGCGCCCGCAAGCTCCCACGCATGCTTCGACTCGGCCTCGCAGTTCAGGCCGTAGCCGGTGATGATCAGGACCGGTGGTTTCATGCTCATGATATATCCCGCGTCGCGCTTCGGGCTTCGTTCGCGCCCTCAGCCGCCCGAGCCGGCCTGGCCGGCCTGCTCTTCAAGGAACAGCTTGTACTCGAGGCCGTCGACAAGGG
>CAYRFK010000017.1:6706-41841 GCA_964423465.1 uncultured Verrucomicrobiota bacterium
CGACCAGGGCCTCCCACGAGGCTTCGATGATGTTGTCGGAGACGCCGATGGTGTTCCACGAGTGGCTGCCGGCGGCGGATTGGATCAACACGCGCGTCTTGGCGGCCGTCGCCTCCTTCGGATCGAGGATGCGGACGCTGTAATCCGTCAGCTTCACGTCGCGGACCGAGGGATGGAACGGCTCGAGCGCCTTGCGCAGGGCCTGGTTCAGCGCATCAATCGGGCCGTCGCCCTCGCCGACCGTGTGGACGGACTGGTCGCCGACGCGCAGCTTCACCGTGGCCTCCGAGATGCACGGCTCGCCGGCGCTGCGTTTCTCGACGATGACGCGGAACCCCTCGAGGTGGAAGAACGCCTTGTGCTGCTTGAGGACCTTCTGGATCAGCAGCTTGAACGACGCATCCGCCGCCTCGAACTGGTAGCCGTCCTTCTCCATCCGCTCGAGCTCGCGCAGGACCTCGCGCACCTCCGGCGCGTCGCGGTCCATCGCGATGCCCATCTCGACGGCCTTGAGAAAGACGTTGCTGGCGCCGGAGAGTTCCGACACCAGGATCCGGCGACCGTTGCCGACGGCCTCCGGCTCGATGTGCTCATAGGCCCGCTGGTTCTTGCGGACGGCGTCGGCGTGGATGCCGGCCTTGTGGGCAAAGGCGCTTGCGCCGACGAACGGCTGCTTCGACTGGGGGCGCACGTCGGCCATCTCGAACACGAAGTCGGCGACGGACCTCATCTCTGCGAGCGAGCCCGGACACAGGCACTCGCGCCCCATCTTGAGCGCGAGGTTCGGAATGATGGAACAGAGGTTCGCGTTGCCGGTGCGCTCGCCGAAGCCGTTGATCGTCCCCTGCACATGGACGGCGCCGGCCCGCACGGCCTCGAGGGAGTTCGCCACCGCCAGTTCGCCGTCGTTGTGCGCGTGGATACCGATGCGGCCGCCGTCGGCCTTCAGCACCGCGGCGGTGATCGCCGCGATCTCGTGCGGCAGCGCGCCGCCGTTGGTGTCGCAGAGCGCGAGCGTGCCGGCCCCCGCCTCGCGCGCGGCGCGGAGGGTCTTCAAGGCGTACTCGGGATTGTCCTTGTACCCGTCGAAGAAATGCTCGGCATCGTAGACGACCTCGCGGCCGTTCTCGCGGAGCACGCGGACGGTGTCGGCGATCATCTTCAGGTTGTCGTCGTCCGTCACGCGCAGGATCTCGCGGACATGCAGCGTCCACGATTTGCCGAAGATCGTTGCGACCGGCGTGTCCGCCTCGAGCAGCGCCTTTACGCCGGGATCCTCGCCGACGGAGAGCTTCGCCCGGCGCGTACTGCCGAAGGCGGAGATGCGGGCGTGCTTCAGGGGGATCCGCTTGATCTCGCGGAAGAACTCCATGTCCTTCGGGTTCGACGCCGCGAAACCGCACTCGATGATGTCGACGCCGAGGGCGTCGAGCCGCTGGGCGACCTGGAGCTTGCCGGGGCCGGAGAACGAGATCCCCTCGCCCTGCGCGCCGTCGCGCAGGGTTGTGTCGTAGATCTCGACGCGCCGGCTCATCGGCGGCCCCGGCCGGCCGGCGGCGCGCGGCGGCGCGACGCGGGGCGCGCCACCGGACGCGCGGCGGCGGCCGATGCGGCCTCCTGCTCGAGCTTGAACTCGCGGTGGAGCACGCGGACCGCGTCGTCGGCCTGCGGCTTCGGGATCACGACCGAGATCTTGATCTCGGAGGTCGAGATCATGTGGATGTCGATGCCGTTCTGCGCCAGCGCCGAGAACATCCGCGCCGCGATGCCGGAGTGGCTGCGCATGCCCACGCCGACGATGCTGACCTTCGCGATGTTGTTGTCGTGGGCGACGCCGCTCGATCCGACCTCCGGCACGACCGTCTGCAGCACGGCGAGCGTCTGCTTGAGGTCGGTCTCCGGCACCGAGAACGAGAGGTCCGCGAGCTGGCCCTGCTTGCCGACGTTCAGCACGATCATGTCGACGTTGACGTTCGCCTTCGCCAGGGCGTTGAAGATGCCCGCAGCGATGCCGGGACGGTCCGGCACCTTGAGCATCGTCACCTTCGCCTGCTTCTTGTCCGCCGCCACGCCGCGCACCACGATGTTCTCCATGGCCTTCACCTCTTCCTTCACCAGGGTCCCGGGTTTGTCCTCGAAACTCGACAGCACTTCCAGCGTCACTCCGTACGCCTTCGCAAACTCCACCGCGCGCGACTGCAGCACCGCGGCACCCATGCTGGCGAGCTCGAGCATCTCATCGTAGGAGATCTCGTCGAGCTTGCGCGCCTCGGGCACGACGCGCGGGTCGGACGTGAACACGCCGGTGACGTCCTTGCAGAACTGGCAGCGGTCCGCCTTCAGCGCCCACGCCAGGGCAACGGCGGTCATGTCCGATCCGCCGCGGCCGAGGGTCACGATGTCCTCGACGGGGTCGAGGCCCTGGAATCCGGCGACGATGACGACCTTGCCGCCGTCCAGCGCCTCGCGGATGCGCCCGGGCTTGACGTCCACGATGCGGCCCTTGAGATGAATGCTCTCGGCGACGATGCCGGCCTGCGGGCCTGTGAACGAGATCGCGGGCACGCCGAGGCCGTGCAGCGCCATCGTGAGGATCGCGATCGAGACCTGCTCGCCGGTGGACAGGAGGACGTCCATCTCGCGCGGGTCGGGATCCGGGTTCACCTGCTTCGCGAGGTCGATGAGGTCGTCCGTCGCGTCGCCCATCGCGCTGACGACGACGACCACGTCGTGGCCGCCCTCGCGCGTGCGCCGGATGCGGTCCGCGACGTTCATCATGCACTTCGCGTCCGCCACCGAGCTTCCACCGTATTTCTGAACGTAGAGCGCCATATGCCTTCCCCCTCCCCGCGCCGCGTGGCCGGGGCTACTCCTTCCCGTTGAGATCCTCGATCCGGAAGCACACCGGCGCCGCGCCGGCGCCGTCGAGCCCCGCCAGGTCCTTAAGCGCCGCATCCATCGCTGCGGGCGCGGCCCGGTGCGTCAGGAACAGCACCGGAACGTGCGGTCCCGATGCGCCCTCGCGCTGCACGACGGAGGCGATGCTGATGCCATGGGCGCCCAGGATGTCCGCTGCGCGGCCGAGCATGCCGGGCTGGTCGGTCAGCGTGAGCCGCAGGTACCACCGTTCCGGCTCCGCGACAGCGTTCCGCCCGCGGGCGGATTCCCCCGCGTAGGCGTCGTCGTGCGGGGCGCCGACGGCCAGCCGGCGGGCGGCGTCGGCGATGTCGCCGACGATCGCACTGGCCGTCGGATAGCGCCCGGCGCCGCGGCCGTGGTAGAACGTGTCCCCCACGGCATCGCCCTTCACGAGCACGGCGTTGAAGACGTCGCGGACCTGGCCCATCAGATGGCTCAGCGGCACGAGGCACGGCCCGACCGTCACGTCGGCGCAGCCATCGCCCGCGTGCACGACGGCCAGCAGCTTGACGCGGTAGCCGAGTTCGCGCGCGTACTCAAGGTCCAGGTTCGACACCTGCCGGATGCCCGCAACCTTCACCGATTCGAGCGGCACGGGGCGGCCGCAGGCGAGCGTCGCGAGGATCGCCGCCTTGTGGGCCGTGTCGTGGCCGTCGACGTCCAGCGACGGGTCCGCCTCCGCGTAGCCCGCCGCCTGCGCGGCCGAGAGCACCGCGTCGAACGGCGCGTTCTCCTCCTCCATGCGCGTAAGGATGTAGTTGCAGGTGCCGTTCAGGATGCCGTAGATGCGGCCGATGCGGTTGGCGACGAGTCCCTGGCGCAGCGCGCGGATGATCGGGATGCCGCCGGCGACGCCGGCCTCGAAGTAGACGCCGGCTCCGGACGCGCGTGCCGCCGCGAAGATCTCGGGGCCGTGGTGAGCCAGCAGCGCCTTGTTGGCGGTGACGACCGGTTTGCCGAGTTTCAGCGCCCGCAGCGTCAGCTCGCGCGCGATCCGCGTGCCGCCGATCAGTTCGACCACGATCCCGACGCCGGGGTCGGCCACCACCGCCGCCGCATCGCGCGTCAGCAGCGAGCGGTCCACCGCCACGCCGCGGTCGCGGTCGAGATCAACGTCGGCGATGGCGCGCAGCACGGGGCGGACGCCCGTGCGCTCCGCCAGAAGGCCGTTCTGGCGCAGCAGCAGGTCCGCCACCCCCGCGCCGACGGTCCCGAATCCCAGGATTCCGACCCCGATGTCCTTCATGATATCGCCTTACAAAAAAGCCCCGCTGGAGCGGGGCGGGAACGCGGCCGGGGACCGGCTCAAGCGCTCCCGCGCCTCGTCGTAATCGTCCCCATGATGGTTCGCTTCAGCCGCATATTTCACCAAAAGCCCCGGCATCATACGCCCGGCCGCCGCATCGGGCAAGCGAAACGAAGGGGGGCAAGACTCGCGGCCGGCGACCACCGATTCATTGCTTCCTTTGGGTTGTAACGATAGGATCCCGCCGCGCACATGCGCCGGGGGGGCGATGGAGAACGTGCACGGTCCTGTGAAGCTGGCTTGGCGGTCGGGAGCGGGGATCTCCCGGGCGGCAGCGGTCGTGGCCGCCACGCTGTGGATGTCGGTGCTCGCGCGGCCGTGTGCCGCGCAGCAGGAGACAAGGCGGCTGACGCTGGACACCTGTATCCGCACAGCACTGGAGCGGAACCTCGCGGTACGCGCCACACAGCTCGAGACGGAGATCTCCCACTGGAACGTGCGGCGCGAGTGGGCGGAGTTCGAGCCCGCGATCAATGCCTCGGCGCGGACGGAGGCGAACGACCGCCAGAACACGATCGAGCAAACCCTCAGCCAGGCGAGCGAGTTCTTTTCCGAGAGGAACGACATCTACGATCTGGCCCTCCAGGGGAAGCTGATGTCCGGCGCCGAATACCGCCTCGGCTACTCGTTGAGCGACCGCGCCAACAATCTGACCAACATCACCCACATCTCGGCGTTTGAGGACCAGTTCCAGTCCTTCGCGGGCCTGACATTGAGCCAGCCGGTGCTGCGGGGCGGCGGACTTTTCGCGCCGATGGCCGGCATCCGCCTCGCCCGCGCCCAGAAGGAAGTGGTGCTGCAGGACTTCCGGCGCCGCCTGATGGCCGTCGCGGCGCAGACCCAGACCGTCTACTGGGACCTGCGCCTGGCGCAGGAACTCGTCGAGAACCGACGCGAGTCGGTCCGGGTCGCGGAGAAGATCCTCGAGGACAACCGGGAGCGCGTGAAGGCGGGGAAGATGTCCGATCTGGAGGTGCTGATGGCGACCGCCGGGCGCGCGCGGCGCGTGATCCGGGAGCAGGAGGCGCAGCGCAGCCTGCACGATGCGGCCAACCGGCTCAAGGCGCTGCTTTCGGAGGCGGCGAATTCCACATCACCCCCGGTGGCCGCCGTCGACGAGCCCGATCTCGCAACCGGCCCGCTGGATCTCGACGAAGGCATGAAGCAGGCGATGATGTACCAGCCCGACTACCTGCGCAGCGTCGCGGAGGCGAAGCAGGAGGGCATCCGGCTGCGCTTCGCGGAGAACCAGCGCTGGCCCAAGGTCGACCTCGTGGCGAGCTACGGCTTCAACGGCCTCGGCGACAGCGTCACCACGTCGTGGGAGGACATCCGGAACGGCGACTTCGAGACGTGGTACGTGGGCATCCAGGCCTCCGTCGGCCTCGGCGGCGACTGGAAGACGAAGAGCGAGCTGGCGGCCGCCCGCCTCCGCAAGGAACAGGCGCTGCTGAATGTTGCCAACGTCGAGGTGGAGATCTGCAACGCGATGGACTCGCGCATTCGCGACGTCCGGATGCTGCGGGAGAAGTTCGACCAGTACGCGGTGGTGGTGGACTACAGCCGGAAACTCCTGGAGACAGAACTGGCGAAGCTGGACGCCGGCACGAGCGACAGCCGGCAAGTGCTCGAGGTCGAGGAGGAGCTGTTCAACGCGCGCGATGCGTCCAGCACGAGCCGCAACGAGTTCCTCAAGGCGAGAGTGGAGTGGGAGCTGGCGACGGGCACGATCCTGATGTCGCGCGGGTTGGATATCCTTCCGCAGGAATCGGGGGCTGTCGCGAAGGACAAAGCCGTCGCCGTGCCGTCCCATCCGGTCGGGCCGGCGTCCCCGGCGCCGCCGCCGTCGGATCTCCACCGGCCCATGCGGGCTCGCTGAGTTTCATTTCGCGGACGTCGAACGAAGGCCGCACGGGATTCCTCCCGGTGCGGCCCGGGAGCAGGGAGCATGAAGAAGAAGGCGGTCCTGTGGTCGGGCGCCCTCGGCGTGTGGGTCGCGTGCGCCGCAACGGCGTTCGCGGACGGAGCCGCCGTTCCGCCGTTCTCCGGCATCACCGAACCCCGCCATGCGGCCGTCCTGAGCTCCCGGGTACCCGGCATGATCGACCGGATCCTCGTCGAGGAGGGCGCCCGCGTGGAGAAGGGCCAGGTCCTCATCGAGCTCGACCGGCGGATCGAGGAACTCGAGGTGTCGCGCCGACAGCTGGTCAGCGAAAGCAAGGCCGAGGTCGACTCCGCCGCCGACCGCATGCAGACCGTCAAGCTGGACCTTGAGGGGACGAAACGGGTGTTCGATACGACGAAGTCGGTGAGCCGCGAGGAGATGCGGAAGAAGGAACTCGAGTTCAAGCTCGCCTCCGCCGAATGGGAGCGGCTGCGCGCCCTGGAGGAGCGGGAGGCGATCGAGTTGAGCATCGCGCAGGAGCAGAAGGAGCAGCGGTTCATCCGCTCTCCGATGCGCGGAACCGTGACGAAGCTGCTGGCCGAGGAGGGCGAAACATGCGAGGCCCGGCAGCCGCTGATCCAGGTCGTCGACACGAGCGAGTTCGACTTCGTGGGGAACGTTGACCACCGCCGTGCGGCGGGGTTGTCCGTGGGGCGGACGGCGGTGCTGACGGTGCCCTCGGGGGTCTCCACGCAGAAGGTGCGGGGCAGGATCGTCTACGTGGCGCCGGTGGTCGATGCCGCCAGCGGCCTCCGCGAGGTCCGGGCGCGGTTTGCGAACGAGGGCGATCTCCTCCGCCCCGGCGTCTCGGGCGAACTGAGCGTGGAACCGGAGTGAAATGAGCTTCTTCCTGCACGAGGACCGGGACGGGCTGACGACGGCGGTCGCGGATTTGCGCGCGTTGCGCGGCAGCCCGCCGCCGCCCGCGGAGTTCTGGCCGCGCCTGCTGGCCGCCCTTTCGCGGGCGTGCGGCGCGGGGCGGTCCGTGCTGCTGCTCCGGAAGGACGGCGCGGACGGGTGGCAGAAGTTCGCGGACTGGTCGTCGGAGAACGAGCGCGGGGCCTTCGCGGCGGAGTTCGCGCAGACGGCGCCCGGCCTTGCGGACGAGGCGGTTACGTCGGGATCCGCGCTGGCGGAACTCGGCGTGCGCGCCGCCGGCCGGGGCGACTGGGTCGCGGTCGTCCGCCTTCTTTCGGGCTCCGACGCGGACCGGTGCGTGATGGCCTGCCTGCTGCGCGATGCAACGCCCGAGACGGCGCGTGATCGCGTGGCGAGGCTCCTCCTGCTGGCCGACGCGCCCGCGGTTTGCGAGGGCCGCATCCAGCTCCAGCGGGCGTGCGAGGACGTGGCTCGCTTCTCGTCCGCCGTCGACCTCATGCTGGCGATGCGGTGCCAGCAGCGATTTCTCGCCGCCGCGATGACCTTCTGCAACGAGCTGGCCTCCCGGCACGGATGCGGCCGTGTCGCGCTCGGCTGGCTGGTCGGCAACCGCTACGTGCGGGTGCAGGCGATCAGCCATACGGAGAAGTTCGAGGGCAAGATGGAGGCCGTCCGTCTGCTGGCGGCGGCGATGGAGGAGGCGCTCGACCAGGACGAGGAAATCCTCTGGCCGAAGCCCGGGGGCGGCGCTGCGATCGCGCGCGACCACGCCGCGCACGCCAAGGCGCAGGGCGCCGCATTCCTCTGCTCGCTGCCTCTGCGCGACGAGGGCCGGGCGGTCGGCGTCGTCACCTGCGAGCGGCAGGAGGCGGCCTTCAGTGAGGCGGACGTGCGGCTGCTCCGGCTGTCGTGCGATCTGGCCGCGGCGCAGCTCGCCGGGCTGAAGAAACGCGACCGCTGGTTCGGGGCGCGCTGGGCCGCCGCCGCGCGCGCGGGGCTCGCCCGTCTGCTCGGTGCCGAGCACACGTGGGCGAAGGTGGCGTCGCTCGCCGGCTGTGCGGCGCTGGCGGTCCTCTGCTTCGGCCGCATGCCCTACCGCGTCGAGGCGCCGTTCATCCTGCGCACCGACGACGTCGTCTACCTGCCCGCGCCGTTCGACGGCTACATCGAGGAGGTGCTCGCGGAGGTCGGTGACCCGGTCGGCGGCGACAAGCCGCTGCTCCGGCTCGACACGCGCGACCTGCGGCTTGAGGAGGCCGCGGCCCTGGCCGACCTCGACCGGTACGAGCGCGAGGCCGAGAAGGCCCGGGCGGACAACCGGCTGGCGGACATGCGCATCGCCGGAGCGCAGGCCGAGCAGGCGCGGGCGCGGCTGGATCTTGTCCGCTACCGGCTCGAGCAGTCGGCCGTGCGCGCGCCCTTCGCGGGCGTCGTCGTCGAGGGCCGCCTCAAGGACCGCACCGGCTCGCCGGTGGAGAAGGGCGACATCCTCTTCCGCGTCGTCCGCGCCGGCCGCCTCTACGCGGAATGCTCGGTGGACGAGACGGACGTGCAGGAGGTGGCCGGCGACTCGACCGGCGAGATCGCCTTCGCCGGCGAGCCCCGCCTCAAGTTCCCGGTCCGCGTGGCCCGCGTCGACCCGATGGCCCAGTCGCGGGAGGAGGGCAACATCTTCACCGTCCGCTGCGAGGCACCCGGCGACGTGCCGGGCTGGTGGCGGCCGGGCCTGAGCGGCGTGGCGAAGATCGACGCCGGGCGGCGGACCATCCTCTGGATCTTCACGCATCGCACAGTGGACTTCCTCCGCATGAAACTCTGGTGGTAAGGGGACGGGCGGGCGCATGGCCGAGGCCAAAACGTTCAGCGAATCGTGGTACCGGGTCGCGGGTCAGCGCATCCACCTGCGGCCCCACGTCACGCTGCGCCGCCAGTTCTTCCGTGGAGAGAAGTGGTACGTGCTGGAGGATCCCTTCACGAACCAGTTCTTCCGCCTGCGCCCCGCGGCCTACGCGTTCGTCGCGCGGCTCGCGCCCGACCGGACGGTCGAGGAGGTCTGGAAGGAGTGCCTCGAGAAGGAGGGCGACGAGGCGCCGGGGCAGGAGGACGTCATCCGCCTCCTCGCCCAGCTCTACCGGACCAACCTGCTGCAGTACCAGGCGCCGGAGGACAGCCGCCAGCTTTTCGAGCGCCACCGCAAGCAGCGCCAGCGCGAGATCCGCTCGCGCCTGCTCGGCATCATGTTCGCGCGCTTCCCGCTTCTCGATCCCGATGCGTTTCTGAAGCGCATGGCGCCCGTGACGCGCTGGATCTTCGGTCCCGCGGGCGCCGTGCTGTGGCTCGTGGCCGTCGCGGTGGGACTCAAGGCCGTGGCCGACCGGTTCGGGGAGTGGGTCGACCAGACCCAGGGCGTGCTTGCGCCGGGCAACCTGGTGCTCCTCTACGCGGCCCTGGTGGTCGTAAAGACGCTGCACGAGTTCGGCCACGCCGCCGCCTGCCGGCGCTTCGGCGGCGAGGTGCACACGATGGGCGTCATGCTCCTTGTCTTCACGCCGGTCCCCTACATGGACGCGACCGCCTCGTGGGCCTTCCGCAGCCGCGGGCGGCGCGCGCTCGTGGGCGCGGCGGGCATGCTGGTCGAGATCTTCGTCGCGGCGCTGGCGGCCGTCGTGTGGGCGAACACCGGGCCGGGCACGCTGCACGGCATCGCCTACAACGTCACCTTCGTCGCCTCGGTCTCGACGATTCTCTTCAACGCGAACCCGCTGCTGCGGTTCGATGGCTACTACATCCTGTCGGACCTGCTCGACATCCCGAACCTGCACTCGCGGGCGGTGCGGCACCTGACGCACCTGGTGGAACGGTACGCCTTCGGCTGGAAGGACTCGGAAAGCCCGGCGCGGTCCCCGCGGGAGCGGACCTGGCTGACCGTTTTCGGCATCGTCAGCGGCGTCTACCGCGTGCTCGTCTTCACCGCCGTCATCCTGTTCGTCGCCGACCAGTTCCTGCTGGCCGGGCTGATCATGGCGTTCCTCTGCATCTTTTCCTGGGGCCTGGTGCCTGTCGCGCGCCTCGTGAACTACCTGGCGACCAGCCCCCACCTCGAACGGACCCGCAGCCGCGCCGTGGCGGTCTGTGTGGGTACGGCGCTGGCCGTCGCCGTCGTCCTCGGGGCCGTCCCGTTCCCCGCCCACGTCCGCGCGCCGGGCATCCTGGAGGCGCGCCAGTTCCGGCAGGTCGCCTGCGACACCGGCGGGCGGTTGGAGGAGATCCTGGCGGATAGCGGCACGGACGTGCGGACGGGCCGTCCGCTGTTCCGCCTCCGGGACAACGAACTCGACGCCGAGCGGACCCTGGCGCGGGCGCGCTGCGAGGAGGCCCGGGCCATGGTGCAGCGGGCGATGGGCAAGGGTGCGGTCGACCTTGCCCCGCTGCGCGTCTACGAGGAGGCGGTCGAGCGGAGAAGCCGCCGCCTCGACGAGATGGCGGAGGCCCTGACGGTGCGCGCCCCCTGCGACGGGCGGTGGATCGCCCCCGATCTCCGCGGCCATGTCGGCGCCTGGCTGCCCCGCGGCGCCGCCGCAGGCCACGTGGTCAACGAGTCCGGCTTCGAATTCAGCGCCATCGTGTCGCAGAAGGAGGCTGCGCGGCTCGTCGACCGGCCGGACGGGCGCGCCATGGTCCGCCTGAAGGGACAGGCCGGAATCACGCTGGCCGTCGCGGCGCGGCGGGTCATCCCCGCCGACCAGCAGCGCCTGCCCTCCGCCGCCCTCGGCTGGCACGCCGGCGGCGAGGTGGCGGTCGATCTGAAGGATGCCAGCGGACTCAAGACCGCCGAGCCGTTTTTCCAGGTGATCGCCTCGGTCGAGCCGGCCCCAGGGGCGGTTCTGCTGCACGGCCGGTCCGGTCGCATCCGGTTCGATCTCGGCCGCGAGCCCCTGCTGCGGCAGTGGATGCGGGCGTTCCGCCAGCTGATCCAGTCGCGGTACCGGCTCTGATGCCGGGGCGGATGCCATGAACGCGAGCAAACGAACCGTCACGCCGACCCGGGACTACCGGCGCGTGAGCCTCCGGCCGGCGCGCGAGCTGGCGCGCGGCCTGGATGCGGTCGTCGAGGGCTGGGCCGGCGCTTTCCGGCGCCGCCCCGCGGTCCTCGCCGCGCTGCTGGAGGACGCCCGCCAGGTCGACGCGCTCTCCGGAGAGTACGAAGGCCTCTCCACGCGCCACCTTCAGGGCCGGCTCCACGGGCTTCGCGACGCCTTCCGTCGGGGCCGCGAGGTCGGGAGCGACGTCGTCTGCCGCGGCCTGGCCGCCGTGCGCGAGGCCGCGAGCCGCCGGATCGGACAGCGCCCATTCGAGGTGCAGATCGCCGGCGCCCTGGCCCTCTACCGCGGCTATCTTGCCGAGATGGCCACCGGCGAGGGCAAGACGCTGACCGCGGTCCTGCCGGCCGTCCTCTTCGGCTGGCGCAAGCGCCCCTGCCACGTCATCACCGTCAACGACTACCTCGCCCGGCGCGATGCGGAGTGGATGGCTGCGATCTACGACTTCTGCGGCGTCCGCGCCGGCCACGTCACGTCCGAAATGGACCCGGCCGCGCGCCGGAACGGCTACGACGCCGACGTCACCTACTGCACCAGCAAGTAGATCGTCGCCGACTTCCTCCGTGACGGGCTCCGGCTCGGCCGCCTCCGCGACCCCGCCCGCTTCCAGCTCGCGCGACTCCTCCGGCCGGTCTCCCTCGAACGCGCGGGCGTTGTCATGCGCGGCCTCGACACCGCGATCGTCGACGAGGCCGACAGCGTCCTGATCGACGAGGCCGTCACGCCGGTCATCATCTCCGCAAGCTATCCCAACGAGGCCCTGCGCGACGCCTGCCTCAAGGCCAACGCCATCGCCGCCGACCTTCGCCCCGGCGAGCACTACGACTGCCGCGAGCGCTACCGCGAGGTCGAACTCCGCGATGCCGGCCGGAGCCTCGTCGACGGCCGTTGCGGCGATCTTCCCGGCCTGTGGAGGGCCCCGGCGCGGCGCGAGGAACTGGTCCGTCAGGCCCTGACCGCCCGAGAGTTCTTCCTGCGAGACAAGCAGTACGTCGTCCAGGACGGCAAAGTCGTCATCGTCGACGAGTTCACCGGCCGCATGATGCCGCAACGCACGTGGCGCGAGGGCCTTCACCAAGCCGTCGAGGCCCGGGAGGGCCTTCCGGTCTCCGACCCGAGCGAGACCCTCGCTCGCCTGAGCTTCCAGCGCTTTTTCCGCTTCTTCCGTCGCCTGTCCGGCATGACCGGCACCGCCCGCGAGGCCGCGGACGAGCTCTGGCACATCTACCGGCTTCCGGTCGTCGCGATCCCGACCCACAAACCCTGCGTGCGCAATGAGTTGCCTGATCGCATATTCGCCTCGCAGGAGGAGAAATGGACCGCGGTCGTGGACGACATCGCCGAGGTCCACCGCGCCGGCCGGCCGGTCCTTGTCGGCACGCGCAGCGTGCGGGCCAGCGAGGACCTCTCCCGCCGCCTGACCGCCGCGGGCATGGAGCACCAGGTTCTGAACGCGGTCCGGCACCACGAGGAGGCGCTGATCGTCTCCTGCGCCGGGCAGGCAGGCCGGATTACGATCGCGACGAACATGGCCGGCCGCGGGACTGACATCAAATTGGTACCCGGCGTTGCGGAGGCGGGCGGACTGCACGTCCTCGCGACCGAGCGGCACGAGTCCGGGCGGATCGACCGCCAGCTCTTCGGCCGCTGCGCGCGGCAGGGCGATCCGGGGAGCGCCTGCGCCTTTGTCAGCGCGGAGGACGAACTCCTCGTCCGCTACCTGCCGAAGCTTCTCCGCGACCGCCTCGCTGCAGCCGTCCGCCGCGGCGGCCCCTCCGCCCGCCGCCTCGCGGCCTGGACCTTTGCCCACGCCCAGCGCGCCGCCCAGTGGCAGTCCTACCGCCAGCGCAAGGCCGTCCTCCGCATGGACGACTGGCTCGACGAATCCCTCTCCTTCGCCGGCCGCGAGCACGAGGCGTGAGGCGGTGGGGAGGTGTGGCTGCCGGAAACGAATGGCGCCGATGGGATCGGGAGGGCCCGCGGCCCCGCGGGCCGAACGGTGGATACGGAGGAAGAGCACGAAATGAATCCAACTCAGCGCTTGACCTTTGTACATCGATGGATTTACAAAACCGACCAAGGCGGTGGTGATTATCCCCCAAAGGGCGGATGTGTCGTGTCGGGTCGGGGAGTTCGGGCCGAAGGAGACGGGTCGAACGGATGTCAAGGGGTCGTCAGTCGGTCTTTGAGCTGGAGTTCTTGGAACCCCGGCTCCTGCTTTCCGGCGAGGGGTTGCTGGATGCCGCCGCCGTTTCCGCCCCGGATGCCGGTTCCGCCGCCGCCTTTGACAACGCCACCGCCGGGGACGCCTCCGCCTTCGATGCCTCCACTTCCGGCACCTACGATCCCGCGGCCCAGACAGGCAGCCTGTTCGATGGCGTGGTCGTCGACACCGCACCGGCGCAGCCCGTCGAATCCTCCGAAGATCCCTCCGGCGCCGAACCCGCGGAAGCCGTCGAGATGCCCGCCGTCGGGCTCGATCCACTGCCACAGGCGGACCAGTCCGAGAGCACCTCCACCGATCCGGCGGCCCCGGATCCCGACGTAGATTCGGTTGCGGACCAGCTTGTGGAAACGCAAGTGGCCGCGCGGCCGCCTCCGCAAGTCTCGTATGGCTCGTCGGTTGACTCTTCCACTTCCGCGGACGATCCCCCCGCAGGGCAGGATGCTGCCTACGGGCGGTTTCTCGCTTCCTACCTCAAATCCCCGTCCGATCCCTCGTTCGACGCCCGGTTTGACTTCGACATCGATCTCGATGTCGACGTGTCCGACCTCTTCCAGTTCCGTCTTCTGCTCGGCCAGTCCGACCTTTTCCTCCTTTCCTATGAAGACGCGGGCCTGCTCCGTCTGTCGCCCGGCACGGGCGGCGGGGCCTTGGACCTGATCCTCGGGGCGGGGCCCGGAGTCGGCGGCGTGACGCTCGGTCTTGCCGATGCCTCCGCGCCGGGCGGCGTCGCCTCGTCCTGGATGCTCCCGGCCAACGGCCGCCTGCTGATCGAGGGCAGCGCCCTGGCCGACTGGATCGCGGTCGACCTGTCCGTCCCGTTCTCGCTCTCCGGCGGCATCGGGATTGCCGATGCGGCTCGCGGGGACGGCGACACGCTGGAGGCCTACGGTCAGGCGGCCTGCACGTGGCGTGTGACGGGCGTCAACGCCGGCGCGGTCGGCGGCGTCGACTTCGCCGGGGTCGAGTCCCTGCTCGGCGGGGCGGCCAACCGGGACACCATCATCGTCGCCGACGCGGGCGATCTCGACGGCGTGGCCGACGGGGGCCCCGGCGGCTACGACAGCCTCGTTCTCGAGGGGAGCGTCCGCCGCACGGTGTCCTACGTCGCCACGGGTCCCGACTCCGGCAGCGTCAATCTCGACGGTCGGACGATCGCCTACGCGGGCATGGAGCCGATCGTCGACAGCGGCACGGCCGACAGACTGGTTTTCACGGCCACATGGGATTCCGGGAATCCCGCCGAGTGGAAGGACCATGAGATCCGGCTGGGCTCCGCCGGGGCCGGCCTCCTTCGGATCAGCAGCGACAACGGGCTTTTCGAGTACCACCAGTTCCCCAGGCCGGTCTTCTCGCTGGAGATCCGGGCCGGCGACGGCAACGACACCCTGATCCTCGAGTCCGCCATGCTGGCGCCGCCCGTGGCGATCGTGCTTGATGGCGGGGCGGGATCCGACACGATCGAGGTGGCGCGCGATGCCGACTTCCTGCTGACCGACGTCCTCCTGACCGTTTCCGGCGAGACACCGTACGCCCTGACGGGCTTCGAACATGCCCATCTGACCGGCGGTGGCAACACGACGTCGGCCAACACGGCCGGATTCAGTGGCGTCGTGATCTACACCAACGGGATACCGAACTGGATTGAGGAGGGACCGGGTGCGATCGAGGATGGACAGGTGCAGGGGTTGGCCGACGGGGCGGTTGCGGGTGCGGTGCAGGCGCTGGCGGTTCATCCGTTCGACGGCGACATCATCTTTGCAGGGACAGTCAACGGCGGCGTCTGGCGGACGCTGGACGGCGGCGCAACGTGGAAGCCGCTGACCGACCAGTTCCCGTCGCTATCCATTGGTGACATCGCCATCAGCCCCCTCGACGCCGATGGCAACGCCCTGAACGCCGGCACTCCGCTGGCGAAGCTGGTCCTCATGGCCGGGACGGGCCAGTTCAGCAACCGGAGTCTTGGCGGCTACAGTATCGGTCTGCTGGTTTCGCGGGACGGTGGCGGCACGTGGAGCCTCAACGGGGCCGACAGTCTGGCGGCGTTGCCGATCACGGCCGTGGTTCCCAGCAGCCTGAAGCACACCGACGGCAGCCCGATCGTGCTGGTCAGCGCGCTGGACAAGACGGTCCTCGTCCGCGAAGCCAGCGGCTTTGTGACCTACAACAGGAACCATTCGCTCAACTACGACGTGCGCAAACCCGGCGGCCTTTTCCGTAGCACCGATGGCGGGCTGACCTTCTCGAGCCTCTCCGGCGCCCCCGGCAGCGGGCTGCCGGCCGGGGCGGTCAGCGACGTCGTCGCCGACCCGGGCGACCCTCTGGTGCTGTACGCGGGCGTAGTCGGCGCAGGGGTCTATATCAGCGAGGACGGTGGACTGACGTGGACAGCGGTCAACACCAGCCTGACCGATGCTGCCACTGCGCTCCGGATCGAATTGAGCGTCAGCGAGGCGGTCGATCCGACGTCCGAACAACGGCCGGCTTATGCGGGCCTGATCCATGATTCCACAACGCTTACGGCCCCGGCGGTCTCGGGCGGCAAGACGCTCCACGTCTCCCACGTCTCCCTCTTCCAAATCGAAGACAAGATCTACCTCGCGAATACCGACGTTTCGGCGCCGGGGGCCTTCAACGAGGGTGAATGGGAAGAGGCCGTCATCGTGGCTATCGACCGCGCCGCCGGGACGCTGACGTTGTCGAAGGTGCTCGCCCTGAACCACGACGCGGGTTTCCGCGTGTGGCTGAACGAGGCGCGGGCCTCCGGCGTGTTCCGTTTACCGAACGTGATCGGGGCATGGGCGAAGATGGATTTCGCGGGGGACGCGGACGGCGGGCTGAACCCCGGCGGCCAGGCGGTGAAGAACTTCGTGTTGCTCGCCGACCGGACCAACCCCTCGGTCGTCTACGCTGCCGGCGACCGACAGGCCAGATTAGAGAACGCATCGTGGCCGAACGTGAGCGGCGGCATGAACTGGACGGGCAGGGTCTTCCGCGGCGATGCGTCGCAGCCCGCCGGCAGCCAGTGGACGCCGGTTGTGGCCAACGGCGCGGCCGGCACATCGCCGCACGCCGACTCCCGGGATCTGGTTTTCGATCCCGAGGGCCGGATTCTCGTGGCGGACGACGGCGGTGTCTACCGGCTCAACAACCCCGGCTCGGCGGTCGGCCTGACGGGCAACCCGAACCTGACGTTCGCCGATGCGAACCCCGACACCGTTACGCGCGCGGCGGGCAGCTGGGTCGCGGATGGTTTCACGATCGGCCAGGTCGTCAAGATCACGAACAGCCGGACCAACGACGGCGTCTACACGATCGCCGCGGTGACGCCGCTGGTCCTGACGCTTGCCGCCGACGGCGCGCTGAAGAACGAGGGGCCGGTGCAGGGCATCCGGATCGCCCTGCGCTACTGGGAGGGATTGAACAACGGGCTTCGCGTCATCGAGGTCAACTCGGTCGCCTACGACGGGCTCAACCGGATCATTTTCACAGGAAACCAGGACACCGGCACCGGCGAGCAGCGCGGCGCCGACATGCGTGGAACTCCGGTCCTCACGTTCTCCGACGCCAACCCCGACACCATCACGCGCGACTCCGGCGACTGGGTTGCCGACGGGTTCGAGGCGGGCCAGCGCCTCACCCTTCGCTTCACCCAGAAAAACGACGGCTCATTCACGATCGCATCCGTGACTCCGCAGACCCTGACGCTGGCGGCCGACGCCGCGCTCCGGAACGAGACCGCCAACGGACCCAACCTGTGGGTGACGGTGTTGAACAACGCCTCGGTGGTGGATGCGAACCTCGACGGAATCCCCGACGACGCCGACGGCCGGTTCCGCTGGCAGACGGTGATGCAGGGGGACGGCAACACGCAACTGGCTGTCTACGTCGATATCAGCAAGGACGAAAGAGACAACGACGGCGACGGCAAGGTGGACAGCGCGGATCCGGACGAGGTCGGCCAGCACGTGCGCCGCTACTACATGGGCAACACCTTCGAGTTTTTCGTCGTGCGGGAGTTCAATGCCGACGGCATGCTGATCGCCATGGACCGGGTTGGATTACGCAGCGTTGACGGCGCAAAGCTGCGGAGCGGCCTGCTCCCTCTCGACCGCGACACCGGCTACATGCCGATCCCGTACGCCGTCAACGCCTATGCCCCCAATGCGTTTCTCATTGGCCTCTACGGGCTATACTTCAGCAAGGACGGCATGAACACCGTGACCGTGGTCGGTGATGCGAACGGGGAGTACGTCCTCGGTGCCCTGGCCTTCGGCGGCCTGAATCGGATGGAGGGCGATCCGGCGCTCACATTCTCGGAAGAGAATGCGCCCACCTGCACCATCACGCGCGACGCCGGCAGTTGGATCGAGGAGGGCTTTTACCCCGGGCTGCAGATTTCCGTGACGGGGACGCAGTTGAACGATACGACGACCACTCTTGTGGCCGTCACCGATCTGGAGTTGACCATATCCACGGAAGGCGACGATTTCCTGAACCAGGAAGGGCCCATCAGAGGCGTGTCGGTCACGGCGATAAACCGGGCCGCCTACTACGCGACCCGGTTCAACACGGTGAATGTGTCGGGGGGACCTCTCTTTGGGTCCAAGCATGTCATCCCCGGCGCGGTCCAGATCACGGACATCGCGATGGATCCGGACAACTGGCGCACGGTCTACGCCCTGGACATCCGCAACGTGTACCGGTCGACCGATGCGGGCGCGACTTGGGAGGTCGTTTCCAACCGGTTGGACTCCGCGGGCCTTCACTCGTTGAAGGTCATCAAGACGGCGGCCGGCGACAAGGCACTGCTGGTCGGCACCAACCTCGGCCTGTTCCGCTCCATCAATCCGGGGGTGGATGCCGACTGGACGGAATGGGGCGGCAATCTCCCCAACGCCCCTGTGATGGAGATCGTTGATTACCGGGCGGAGGGTGCGAGGGACGTTCTGGTGGTCGGCACGCTGGGCCGCGGCGCGTGGTCGCTTGACGGCGACGCGGACTCGCTGCTGGACAAGCCGGCCGTCATCCGCATCCAAGGCACCGCGGCAGGCGACATCGTCGGGATCTCGCGCAATCCCGGCAACGCCTCGCTTGTGGATATCCACGTCAACAGCATCGAACCCGTTTACACCCTTCCACTGTCCAGCCTGCACCAGATCCGGTTCGACGGTCGGGGTGGCGACGACTGGCTCAATATCGATTCCACACACGGTGCCATCAGCCTGCCGGGCGGTGTTGATTTTGCCGGCGGTGCCGGCGGCGCCGACCGCCTGACGCTCGACGGCGCCAAGGTCGGAACGTACCAGCAGACGAACCTTGGGCTCGTCACCGTTATCGAGATCACGGATCTGGCGTCCGGCGCGGCGCAGAAAGTCGTCATCGAGGATGTCGAGACGATCGCCGATCGGCTGCCGCGCCCGACGGACGTCGAGAAGACGGCCGGTGGGCTGACCGGTCTGCTTGGCTTGTTCGACCACCTTGCCGATCCCGGTGCGGCGGGCACCGAAATGGCGGTATTGGGCTCCTCCCTGCCGCGTGCGCTCACAGGGGTGACGGTCAGCACAGCTCTGCCGGCGGCCGACCGTACGCCGGACAGCCCCGTCCGCATCGGCGCCTCGGACGAGGACGTCCAGGGCTTCCGCCGCATCGTCGAAAGCGGCCCCGGGGCGTTCAGCCTCGGCGATATTGGCGGCGCGGCGATCCCGACCTTTGCGGCCCTCCGCGACGCGCTCGACGGCCTTGATGCCACGCCCGGCAACGTCACGTACCTGGAGGCGGCCGGCGTGACGACGTTCACGATGGAGGTGCGCAAGATTCTGGGCGGCACGGCCGACTTCGACGTGGGCTTCGACCTCTTCGGCGGATCCGTCGACCTCAACGGCGCGTTCCAAATCGGCGCCGAGGTGGTCCTCTCGCTGACATTCGGCGTCGACGCGCAGGGCTTCTTCATCGACACGACGCGCAGCGGATCGGAACTCCTCGTCCACAACCTCACGATGAGCGGACGCGCGACGGCCGCCGGTTCGCTCGGCTTCCTCGACGTCGTCGTGGCCTTGGAGGAATTGAGTGTCGACAGCGACGTCCGCTTCGCCGTCAACCTCCGCGAGCCCGGCGGCGACGGCCTGCTGCGGATGGCCGACCTTGGGCTTTCGCTGCCGTCGCTGGCGGACATCAGCCTGACCGGCGACGCGCTACAGAACGACGTCGTGCTGCGGCTTTCCGCGAAGGCCATGCCGGTCGTACCCGGGCTGCCGTCCGGCATCGATCTCGCCGGCGCGCAGGTGACCCTGACGTGGGCCGATATTGCCAACCCGCTCGGCGTCACCGTCACGGCGTCCGCCGGTCTCGGACAGCACCTGATCGATTTCCTCAAGGTCGACGCGGACGCCGTCCTCGCGCAGCTCGGACAGGTGCGGTCGGTCGTCAAAGGCCTGGACCTCGACCTGCCGTTCGTCGAGGACGGCATCGACGAACTGGCCGGATTCCTCGACTGGTTCGACACCCATTTCGTCGACCCCCTTCAGGGCGGTCCGGTCGAACTTGGCGGCATGGGGCTAAGCCCCGGCGCGGCGAACTTTGGGACCCTCCAGGGTTTGGCCAACCGGCTGGCGATCAGCCTCGGCATCGATCCGGAGACGATCGCGCTGAACTACGACAGCGTCACGCGCGAGCTGACGTTCGACCTCGCAGCCCTCGAAGCCCTGGATGCCGACTCGGCGCTCGCATACGGGTTCGAGCTGCTGGAGAACGCGGCCGACTTCGATTTCGCGTCCCTCGGCGAGATCGCCGGAACCCTTGGGTTCGACGGGCGGTTCGGCATCGACGTCGGCGGGATCCTGGCCGGCGACGACCCGCGCGACTGGTTCTTCCTCCGCGACACGACCGTGACGACGACGCTCGACATCGAGGCGCCCGACCTCGACGCGGCGGTCGACCTCGGCTTCCTCTCCGCCGCCGTCATCAACGGCAGCGCGGGCATCCATCCGGTCGTCACCGTCAACCTGACCGACCCCGGCACCAACGCGGCGGACGGCCGGATCGACCTGCGCGAACTGCTGGCCGGCCTCACCAGCCCGGGCTCGCTGTTCGACACCAACTTCACCGGCACGGCCGAGGCCGACTTCCCCGTCCGCGCGGCCGTCGGCGACCTCGGTTCGACGGCGCTGATCCACGTTGCGGTCCCCGACATCACGGCGCCCGGCGACTTCGTGATCACCGCCTCCGGCCTGCTCCGCTTCCCCGATCTGAACATCGCGGACCTGCTGATCGTCCGCACGCCGACGCTCGCCTTCGGCACGCCGTGGTCGCTCCTGACGGTCACCACGACGCAGGCGACGCTCAACCTGGCCCCGGTCGTCACGGGGTCGGTGACGGACGGCCCCGACGCCGATGCGATCGCCTTGCAGGGCGTCTACAACCTGGAAACCGACGGCTTCACCTTCGCCGCCGACCGGTGCGAGGCGACGGTCCTCGGCTTCGTCACCGTCACCGGAAGCGCCGCACTCGTCTACGACCCCGCCGGGCGGGTCGTGACGCTGAGCGACCGCTCCACCGTGAACGTCGACGTCCTCACGCTGGGCTTCGGGGCCGCCTCCAGCTTCGTCGGGCTCAACGGTCCGGCGGCCAGCCCGGGGGCGCTGGGGCTTTCCGTGGCCGGCGTCGACTGCGGCATCGCCCTGCTCACGCCCCACGGGGCGGCGGCGAATGACAGCCGGTCGTGGACCGCCCTGCAGGCCGTCGGCGGCGCGACGAGCCTCGTCGGCGTCCCGGGCGTCACGATGACCGCCGCCGCACTGGAGATCGGCGCGAACCACGGTGGCGGTACGCGCGCCGGCGCGGCGAATACGACGGTGGTCGACTTCCAGGCCTCGCCGCTCGTCGTTCCGGTCGGGCCGGCGGCCTCCGTCACGATCGCCCACGACGCCGACCTTGGCGAACTGCTGGCGGCCGAGGGACGCGCCGTGCTGGACGTCTACGACTTCTTCCATGCGACCGGCCTCTTCGCGATCGAGAAGTTCGAGACCACCGTCACGGTTCGAAATGAGGCCGCCGATACGACCGAGCGCGTCGCCGTCGAGGCGCTGACGATCGGCGCCGCGAACGCGCAGGCCTTCCTCGGCGTCAACGGGCCCGCGACGAACCCCGGCGCGATGGGCTTTGCGCTCGCCGACACCGACTTTGCCCTCGCGCTGATCGCGCCCGCCGCGCCCGCCAACGGGGCGCCGCTGACCGACCTGCGAAACTGGACGGCGCTGCGGGCCGATGTCGGCAGCGCATCCGTCGTCGGCCTGGACGGCATCGAGATCTCGGTGGTCGATTTCCATGTCGCCGTCAACGACGGCGGCGGCACCTCGGGCGGCCAGCCCAACCCGACGATCGTCGATTTCAGCGCCGCCCCGTGGACCGTGAACCTCGGCGGCGGGAACTCGGTGGTTCTGGATTACGAGGAAGAACTGTTCCGCGCGGACGGGACGCTGACCGTCGGCCTGTACGACTTCGTCCATCTGACCGGCGACTTCGCGGTCACGAAGAGCGGCGGCCAGGTCGACCTGTGGAATTGGGACACCAACGCCGCGGCCGGCACGATCGATGCGGAGATCCTGACGATCGGCGCGTCCGGCGCGACGGGCTTCGTCGGCGTCAACGGCCCGGCCGGACAGCCGGGGGCGGCAGGACTTTCGCTCACGGGCGTCGAATTCGCCCTCGCGATGGTCACGCCGCGGGCGCCGCTGAACCGGGCGGACCAGACCGATGTCCGCGATTGGACGGCGCTGCGCGCGACGGCCGGCAGCGTTGCGCTCGTCGGCATCGACGGCATCACCGTGGCCTCGACTGATCTCCTGGTCCTCATCAATGAATGCGGCGGGCGGAACGCCGGGGCCGCGAACCAGACCGTCCTCGACCTGCGCACCGGCAGCCTCGTGGTGGCCACGGGTCCCGCGACCGACCTGACGCTCGACTTCGACGGCCGCGACGGGAAGCAGCTCCTGGCCGAAGGCGAGCTGACGATCGACCTCTACGGGTTCCTGACCGCCCAAGGCAACGTGGCCGTCCAGCGCCGCGCCGAGACGGTCCGGCTCGACGATGGGACGAGCCTGCTGGCCGAGATTCTCACCTTCGGCGCCTCCGCCATGAACCTCTTCGCCGGCGTGGGCGGCCCCGGCGCCATGGGCCTGGGAATGACCGTCAGCGCCTTCGCGCTGGCGCTGGTCAAGCCGCAGCAGCGGGCGGACGGTTCGAACCGGGGCGACGTCCGGTCCTGGACCGCCCTCGAAGCCGACGTGGTGGATGCCGAACTCGTCGGCATCCCCGGGGTCACGATCGACATCACAACCCTGACGGTGCAGGTGAACAAGGGCGGCGGGCGTGACGCGGGCGGTGTGAACGGGACGGTCCTGAACCTCGCCGCCGATCCCATCTCGGTCGACGTCGGCGGCGGGACGACGGTCGTCCTCGACTTTGCGGACGAGACGCTGCGCGTCGAGGGCAAGCTGAAAATGGACGTCGCCGGTGTCGAACTCGACGGCACGTTCGCCTTCGAGCAGCTTGTCTCCCCGCTGGCCGGCGGGCAGGACGCCTTTGCGGTGGCCGGGATCGACGTCCATTGCAAGCTTATCGGCGACGAACTCCAAGACGGTCAGGGCGGGTTCATCTTCTACGAGGATGGCCTTGCGGGGAACCTGCGCGGCACGATCACCCTCGTGGCGGGGCCGGTTGCTGTCGGCGGCGAGCCGATCTTCCGCATCAACACGACGGGACGGGTCATCCACGAGACCCTCATCGTCGGCGGGCGCGAGGTCCAGATCGACTTCGGGCCGGGCGAGGAGGACCTGGTCGGATTCTCGGTCATCAACGCCTCGCTCACCATCGGCGACTACGTCACGCTGACCGGCGACTACACGCTCAACTGGGTCGGGCAGACCCGGCACATCGGCGCGATCCACGTCGACCTCTTCCTCGGCGCCGGGCCCTACCTGCGGGCCGACAGCTCGCTGAACCCCGACGCGATCGGCGTGCTCGTGCGCGACGCCTCCCTCGGGGTCGTGATGTTCCCCGACGACACCTTCGCGCTGGTCGCCACCGGTTCGGCCGGGCTGGTCGGGCTGCCGGGCCTCGAGATCGGCGGCGTCCTCACCGCCCGAGTCAACACCAGCGGGCGGGCGGTGAACGAGACCGTGGTCGTCCCCGAATCCGGCGCGATCCTGGTGCGGTTCGACAGCGGCGCGTGGGTCGAGGTCTTCACGGGCGCGCTGACGTTCTCCGTCGGCGACGTCTTCGAGCTGGCCGGGACGGTGGAGTTCGCGCGCAAGCCGACGGGCGACCTGCAGATCGACATCCCCGACGCGCAGATCGCGATCCGCGTTCCCGGTCCCGGCGGCGGGTTCGACGAGGCCTTCACGATCGGCGGGGCGGCCGCATTCGCCATCACGCAGGCCGGCGGCTTCCGGCTCGACGGCATCACGGTGAACTCGTTCTCGATCTTCGGTATCGGGGCGGACCTCTCCGCGCTCGTCCCCGCCCTGCGCGCGCCGGGCGCGGACATGAAGTCGGTGTTTGAAGGCGGCGTCTTCGACCGCGACGACCTGAACGACCGCGGCACGTTTGACGTGATTTTCAACGACGTCAACCGGGTCGGTATCAACGCCGATTCGATCCTCGACGCCTCGCCCGAATTCAACCTCCGGGTTCGCAACCACGCCGGGACGGATCTCTCCGCCGGGGTGACGGTCAACGGCGCGCCGGTCCGGATCGCCGACAACGTCTTCCGCTATTCGTTCTCCGGAGCCTTCGCGGCCGACGGCGTTGTCGAGATCGATTTCCTCCCCGGTACGTGGTCCGACGCGAGCGGAACGAACAACGGCGGCGGCATCGAGCAGTTCACGATTGCGACGCCGGACATCCACGGCAACCTGCCGGCCCCTGCCACGACGGCCGCGCTGAAAAATGTCTCCGACGGCGGCGAGGTCGGGCTGCAGTCCCTCAACGCGCGCGGCTACCTCGACGTCACCTTCGCCTCGCCCTCCGGCGCCCCGATCGACCCGGCGAGCATCAACGGCGACGAGATCCGCCTCTCCGGCATGGGCCTCGGCAACCTGGTGGCGAAGGGCATCCTGAACCCCGACGGCTCGATCGTCGGGACCCCGGCCCCGATCCGCCTCTACGGAAGCACCTACCGCTATGTCCTGTTCAATCCGCGGGCGCCGCCCGGGAGTACGACAGAACTGCCCGCGTTCTCGGAGGGAACGATTGCCGTCGAGTTCCAGGCGGACTCCTGGGCCGACACCGAGGGCAACACCAACGCGTGGCAGCGCGAGGTCTTCACCGCGAAGGGCAACAGCAGTGACGATGCGACGGCCGCCAACAACCTCACGCTCGGCCCCGTCGTTCTCGAGGATCCGTCCGTCGGGCTCGCCGACGTCGGCTTCGATGCCGGCACGCTCGTCCTGACGATCTCCATCGGCGCCAACGCGGCGCGCCTCGACTTCGGCAACTCGGGGCAGCAGTCGTCGAGCGGCGTGACCGCACAGATGACGGCGGTTCTCGGGACGTTCGACGTCACGGTCGACGCCCTGGCCCTGCTGGCCGGCGACGGGCTCGACGCCTTCGACGTTCCGGGCCGCTTCAGCTTCTCCGCCGGCGGGATGGAGTTCACCGTGCCGGACGTGCTGACGACGAACGCGACGGGCGTTGCGGTGTCGTACGACCCGACCTACAACCCGGCGGACCACGGCGGCGCGGCGCAGACGCTGGTCGTTGTCCAGAGCGCGTCGGTCGCCTTCCTCCCGTTCAACGTGACCGGCCGGATCGATCCGGTCGGCGCGATCCCCGGCCTGACGGTCCGCACGAACGGCTTCACGCTCGGCCGGGGCGAACTGACGTGGGCACAGCCCGTCTCGATCGGCGAGACGTTGCGGTTCGACGACCTGAGGATCGGCATCACGGACTTCGGCGTCACCTTTGGCGCCGCCAGCCCGGTTCAGTTCAACGGGTCGATCTACATCGCCTCCGGCGGCGCCGCGCTGTTCCCGAACGGAAGCGTTTCCGCAACCATCACCGACCGCACGACCGCCGAGCCCGGCGACCAGGCCGGCTCGCCCGACACCGAGGCGCTGCGCGCGGGGCTGACGTTCACGAACGGTCGCGTGGACGGCTTCGTGTTCGCCGTCGACACGCTGGAACTCGTCCTCGGCTCCTACATCACCTTCACCGCCCGGGACGTGATGCTCGACACCGGCGCCGGGCCGGACCAGGAGTTGATCGCCTTCGCGTCGCTGGCGGCCGCGGTCCGGATCGGCGGGACCACGATCGGCGGCGAGGGCCGTAATTTCGCCTTCACCGGCGACGGCTCGTTCGTCACGAAGCCGGGTTTCGGCGTCTTCCTGAACCTGGACGATACCGACGGCGCCGGCCTCGGCTGGCCCGAGTGGCTGCCGATCGAGATCACCGAGCTCGGCATCGAGTGGCCCGACATCAACGCCAATCCGGGCGAGTTCGTCCTGACCCTGTCCGCCTCGGTGACCGGGATCCCGGGGACGTCGGGGCTGGAGTTCGACGGCGCGATCGAGGGCGTGAAGATCGCGCCCTACCTCCTCGCACAGGGCCGGTTCCCGATCCTCGACATCTCCTCCTTCGGCATCAGCGTCCGCGGCAGCCTGTTCGGCGGGCAAATCGATGCCGCGTTGATCGGCGGCATCCTGAAGCTCGACGGCCACGGCAACCGGATCGCGGCCAGCGACACGGCCACGGCGGTGCAGGACCGCGTGCTGTTCGCCGGCATCGAGGGCGGATTCAGCATCGCGGGCCTGAGCGGGCTGACGGTCCGCATCGCGCTCTCCGAACTCGGCCCCCTCGGCGTGTTCGTGAACGTGTCCACGCCCGGCGGCATCCTGATCGTCCCGCAGGCCGGGCTTGTGATGAACGACTTCTCGGCGGGAGTCGACTTCTTCACGACGCTGCCGGAGATCGACGACCCGTTCGACCTGCGCGGTCCCGCCTTCGACTTCGCCGGCGGCATGACGGCGGCGACGTGGTTGAACACGGTGCAGGACCAGGTGATCGTCCAGTACAATGCGGTCAAGGCCGGCCGGGGCGGTTCCGACTTCTTCGCCGCCTTCACGGCGCCGATGACGATCACCGGCGGGGCCAAGATCTACAGCCTGCTCCTCTCGGAGACGGTCTTCAACGGCGACGTCGTCGTCAAGATCTCGACCGACGGCAAGCTCATGATCGGCGGCCGGCTCAACTTCGCCGACGACAGCGTGAGCATGAGCGCGAAGCTCTACGTGGACCTCTCGGACATCGCCTCGGGCAATGCCACGGTCCTCTTCCTGGCCGACATTCCGGACGACGGCCCCGTGCTGACGCTCTTCGGTGCCTTCAACATGGGCTTCCTCGACGCGGCGGGCAACCGGATCGATCCCGATGTCGAGAACCCGCAGCAGGCCGACAGCTTCTTCATTTCGTTGGAAGGCGGCATCCTGCTGCAGGACGGCGGACTCCTGGGCATCGACGAGCCGCTGATCAGCGCGACCGGCGGGGTGACCCTCACCGTCGACACGAACGACGCCATCTTCCGCCTCGAGTTCTTCGGTCGCGTCGCCCTCTACAAGATCGGTCCGGTCTCCTCCGCCGCGGGCGTGTTCGCGCTCGATATGAGCGATCTGCTGGGCGACGGCCCGCAGTTCTGGGGCGTGATGACCCTCGAAACGAACTTCGGTTTCCTGCAGCCGCTGGGGATCTACATCTACGGCTACTCGAGCCTGCAGATCAACACGTCGGCCTACGCAAAGACGGAAACCATCGACCTGGGCGGCAACTTCGGCCTGCGCACCTATAACCTCGCGGCCTACAGCTTCCAGGTGGAGATCGTCGGCCAGGTGGAGATCCGCATGCCCGGCGATTCCGAGGACGATCCGGCGCTCGCCTCGCTGGAGGGCGGGTTCTTCCTGCGGCTCGCCGCGGAGCGGTTCGATATCTTCGCGATGGCGGAACTCTCGTTCGGGTCCGGCGAATCGGCGGTGACCTTCGCCTCGGGCCGCGGCCTGATCGTCATCGTCACCGGCCTCAACGGCCGGACTCCCGGCGTCGCCGGGCTCATCGAGATCGGCGCCTCCGCGGACATCGGTCTGCCGGACATCGGCGGTCTGTTCTCCGCGTCGGGCAGCGTCACGGTCATGTTCAATACCACGATGCAGCGCCAGGTCTTCGAGATGCCCGAGTCCTTCCTGCCGCTGCTCGATCCGGGCGATCCGACCGAGGTCATCGTGTACGAGTCCGCGCCGGAGGACGACGGGTCCTTCAACCCGGCGCTTGAAGAGGCCGTCTACTTCAAGGCGACCATTGAGGCGCGTCTCGAGCTCTTCACGGTGATCCAGCTCACCGGCTTCCTCGGCATCACGGCGGCAGCGGGCGAGAGTGGGGCGAGCACGATCGTCACCGGGGCCGTCAGCACGTCGATCGAGTACATCGGCGCCCTGTCCGGCACCCTGTACCTGGCGGTGTTCGTCGGGGCCGAGACGGGCGTTGTGGGCCGGGTCCAGCTTCGCCTGATCGCCGGCGGGGCGATCCCGGGCGTCTCGCTGGCCGGCGAGTTCCTGATCGAGCTCAATACGTTCGGCGCCTCGCGCACGATCCGCACGTTTGCGATCGACCCCGCCACCGGTCTGCTCCGCAAGGACGGCAACGGCGATCTCATCCTGCAGGACCAAGCCATCCAGAGCGGCCTGCTCCTGCGGCTGATCGGCGAACTGAACATCGCCGACGCGCTCGTGATCGAGGGCCGGTTCCAGCTTACAATCCGTCCGACGCACATCGAGATCCTCGCCGACGCGTCGGTGGTGCTGGATCCGTTCGGCAGCCTCGACGTCAACGGCTACCTCTACATCGACGCCCGCGGTCTTGTCGCCCGCATCGCGATCAATCTCGACGCAGGGTTCGGCGGGAGCGTCGGCCTGAAGATCTCGGCCTCCGCGCGCCTCGAACTCAACACGACCGGCGTGAGCCGGCAGGTTCCCGATACGGCCGTCTTCATCGATCCGGGCTTCCTGCTCCGTATCGAGGGCTCGGTCGAGCTGCTCGGGCTGGCGCGGGGCTCCGGCTTCGTCGAGCTCGTGATCCGGCCCGACATGATCGAGCTCGAGATGGGGCTCGATTTCAGCCTCGGCGGCCTGTCGTTCGGCGCCTACGGGGCGGCGGGGGTGTATTCGGACGGAATCGCGCTGGTGTTGGACGTCAGCGTGACGGCGGATATCCTGTCCGGCGTCATCCGCATCGGCGCCTCGGGCACGCTCTCGATCAATACGTCCGACAGCGCGCGGCTCGACATCGGCGCCAACTCGTTCCGTCTCGACCTGAACGGCGAGGTCAAGATCCTGGAGGTCTTCAGCTTCGACGCCGGCTTCACCATCGCCGTCGGCGGCAACCAGATGGTGACGGTCGGCTCGGGCGAGACGCAGACCACGCAGTTCCTCGGCGACGGCCAGTGGATCTTCGCCTTCGGCGTCAGCATGGACTTCCTCGGCATCGTCACGATGGAGGCGAACGGCTGGATCAACCATCATGGCCACTTCGACATCGCCCTCAACGGCGAACTCCGTCTCGGCGCCGGAGGCTTCGGGCTCTTCGGCGAGGTCGGCGTCCGGGTATGGCTGGACGATACCAGCTTCGGCATCAGCTGCCACGGGGCCGTGAGGGTGAAGGTGATGGGCATCACGCTCGCGGGCGTGGAACTGGACTTCTTGTTCTCGGCGGACTGGCGCAACGGCGGCCGCGTGCCGATCAAGACGAGCGTCAGCGTCACCCTCGAGTTTCTGTTCTGGGATGTCACGGTTTCCAGGACCTTCACCCTCGGCTACCTCGAGTTTCCAAAGCCGATCCACCTCGCCGGCGACCTGGCCAACGAGACGCTTTGGAGCGGAGGAGCGCTCTATCTGAACGTGGGCGACTCGCGCGACGGCAACCGGGGCGTCGCCGAGAACGAGACGGACGAGAGCGTCCGGGTCGAGCACGTGTCCGGCACGGCCTCCAGCGAGACGGTGAAGGTGATCATGATGGGCCGCCAGCAGGTCTTCGAAGGCGTGACAAGGATCGTGGCCAATGCGGGCACGGGGAACGATCAGATCATCATCGCCGAGGGCGTGCTCGTGCCGGTTGAGCTCAGCGGCGGCGAGGGGGACGACGCGCTGATTCATCTCGGCTCGGGCGCGGCGATCCTCAACGGCAACGGCGGCGAGGACTACATCGAGTCGACCACTTCGTCGGCCGTGACGATCAACGGCGGCGATGAGGCCGTCCGCAAGACCAACACCGCGGGCGAGCAGGTCCCGACGGGCGACTACATCGTGGTCACGAACTCCACCTCGGCCACGATCAACGGCGGCGTGGGGGACGACCAGATTTTCGGGACCACCTACGCCGACACGATCAACGGCGGCGCGGGCGACGACATCATCGAGGGTGGCGGCGGGGCGGACGTGATCCGCGGCGGCGACGGGCAGGACCTGGTGACGCTCACCGCCTCCTGCGCGGGGTCGAGCGTTGACTCCGGTGCGGGCGACGACTTCGTGGTGATGACCTCGACGGCCGGCGCCGACGCGGTGACCTTCGAGAAGAACACCGCGGACCGGATCGTTGTCACCTGGGGCGGCACCTTCACGATTTGGGCCACCGAGGAGATTCGCCTGAACCTCGGCGCCGGCGCCGACAGCGTGACCGTCCGCGACCTCGCCGGGACCCGCCTGCAGACCCTGACGGTCGACCTCGGCCAGACCGTCACGGGCAGCGGCGACAGCGCCGTCGGGTCGCCGGACCGTGCGGCCGACACCGTGATCGCCGAGGGCTCCGACGTCCGCGACGACAGGTTCGTGATCTCCGAGACGGGCCTGAGCGACAACGGCGCGACGATGCGGCACGTTTCGGTGATGCGGCCGAGTTCCGACACCAGCCCGGCCGTGCTGATCCTGAACCCCGTTCGCTCCGAGGGCGACCGGCTCATCGTCCGCGGCCTCGGCGGGAACGACACGCTCGACGCCTCCGCGCTGGTCGACACGAACCCTGCGGCGGCGCCGGCCTACCCCGACCTGATAGCCGTCACGCTCGAGGGCGGCGCCGGCAACGACATCCTGACCGGCAGCGCCTACGCGGACGTGCTGGACGGCGGCCTGGGCAACGACACGATGACCGGCGGCGCCGCCCGGGACACGTTCGTCGACGCCGGCGGGAACGACACGCTCATCGAGACGAACGACGCCGACATGTCGCTCTTCAACGACCTGCTTGTGGTCGGGCACATCACGGGCAGTCGGTCGGGTCCGGCCTCCGAGCAAAGCCTGATCGACCAGGTCGTGAACGACGCGAATCCGCACTTCCTGATGGAGAACCCCGGCGATGTCTACCAGGTCGGCGCGATCGTCGAGAATCTGAACGGAATCTTCGAGAATGCGGTTCTGCGGGGCGGTGTGCACAACAACATGCTGGTCGTAGGCGATCGCGACGGCAGCATCCGCGTCGGGAGCCAGACGGTCCGCGTCGCCCCGTGGAGCGGCTCCGTGACGCTGGACAACCTCGGCAACACCTTCGATTCAAACGTCGAGTACTACCTGATCAACCTCACGACGGTCAACGGGGCGCAGGTCAACATCGTCGACAGCGGCGGAACCTCCGGTTACGACGTCCTTGCGGTCGGCGGGAGCGACGGCGCCGACAACTTCGCGCTCAACGGTACGGGCGGTGCGTCGGGCACCGGCTTCATCACGGCCGGCGACCGGGACGATCCGTTGCAGGTGCGGGTCCGGTACCGTTTCACCGAGCGCGTCTTCCTGAACACTTACGGCGGCGACGACATCGTGCTGTCCGACGACACGGTGGTCTTCACCGTCATCAACCTCGGCTCCGGCGACGACGAGGTGGTCATCGGCACGGTGCCGCTGGTTCCCGACACCGGCAACCGGACGCTGGAGTTCCCCGAGGGCGTGCCCGTCGCCGACATGGACAGCCTGACCAACGGCTGCTCGGCCGTGCTGCTGGTGATGGGCGAGGACCAGAACGACCGCTTCGAGGTCAACCACAACCGCGCGCGGCTGTACCTGCACGGCGGCAACGGCGACGACCGCTTCCTGCTGAAGACGTTCCTCGTGCTGCGCGAGAACCCGGGCGACGCCGACGAGGTAACGAACCTGGCGACGGTGCTCGGCGGCGCCGGCTCAAACCGGTACGAGTACCTCGAGAACGCGCCGGTGTACATCAACGGCGGCAACGGGATCGATACGATTGTCATCGTCGGCACGCCGATCGGCGACGTCTTCGTCGTAACGGACACCTACATTGCCGGCGCCGGGCGGATCGTCGGCTTCACGAACGTCGAGGCCATCGAGATCGACGGCGCGGGCGGACCGGACCAGATCTACATCCTGGCCACGGCGGAAGGCCTGGAGACAACCGTCGTTGGCGGCTCGGGCGACGACGTCATCCACGTTGGCGGCGAGCACCCGCCGCTGATCTTCGATCCGCCGTCCTACACCTACCAGCCCCCGCCGTTCACGGTCGATCTGCCGCCGGTCCTCGAGTACCGCGACGGCACGCTGAACCTCGGCCGCACGATCTTCGAGATCGGCCTGTCGCACTTCCCGGGCGGCGTCCCGACGGCGGGTAACGTCGCACCGTTCATCGAGGGCCACGCGCAGCACGTCTTCGAATCGTGGGCGATGGCGGTTCCCGGCCTGATCCCGGGCGCCGTCGCATACGACATCGCGAGCGTCCAGATCATCCACGGGAGCTGGTTCGACATCTTCAGCGATTCCTACGTCCGCGTCGTGGTGGATGACTACAGCATTGCGTACCGGTACGGCGTCTGGGTTCCGCGCTCCGAGACGGTGACTCCCGCGGCGGTGACGGTCGATCCGCCGCCGTTCGCGCTGAAGTACGACGTGCCGCCGGGCGGGTCCGCCTTCGACATCTCGCGCGTCCGCGGCAGCCTGGTGATCCGCGGCGGCGAGCAGTTCGAGGAGGGTGGCGACCGGGTCGTCATCCACAACCAGGACGGCTCGACCGCGGCCGGCGTCCTGCGGATGCGCGAGCAGACCCGGATGACCCAGGTCGGTGAGATCACGAACTCCGCGGGCACGATTCTGGCGCGGCTCTACGGGCCGGAGCGGGACGAGGACGGCCAGGTCATCGTCGACGTCTTCACCAGCCTGGAGGGCATGGGCCTGCCGACCGGGACCAAGCGGAACACGTCGCCCTTCCACGGCATCGCGATCGAGGACATCGAGACGATCGACGTCCGCATGGCGGACGGCAACCTCGGCTTCACGGTCGAGGCCAATCCCGCCGGGACCACGCTGCAACTGGTCACCGGGTCGGGCAACGACACGGTGACGGTGAAGGCGACCGACGGCGACGTGATCGTGCTGGCCGGCGGCGGGAACGACACGCTGAACGTCGGCAGCCCCGCGTCGCTCGGCGGGATCGCCGGCCGGGTGTTCTTCGACGGCGACACGCACATCACCGAGTCCTCGTACACCGTCGCCGGAAACAGCGCCGAGTTTGCGGGCATCCTGACGCGGTCGCCGATCGTCTACGCGAACTCCGACCCGTCGAGCGGCACGGTCTACACCTACAACCCCGGCGTGGGCGACATCATCCGCTACAAGCTGGCCGACACGGAGCCGATCGTCTTCGCCCAGGGCGGGACGATCCGGGTGCGCGTTGCGGTCATGGACGACGGCACGCCGGTCGAGGACTACGTGCAGGATCTCGACGGATCGGGCAACCGGCTGTGGTACGACGTGAACGGCAACCCGACGACGGTCAACACGGGGAACCCGGTGCTGCTGCTGGTCACCCGAACCGTGCCGATGGAGTACCTCAGGACGGAGGACATCCGCGCGACGACGACGGGGACCGACTCGATCAACGTGATTTGCGGCCCGAACGACTCCGGGATGGGCACGCTGGACGTCTACACCCGCCCGGTGGAGCAGTTCGACGGCGCCGGCCGGCCGATCCTCCACGACGGCAGCGCGTCGCCCGACGCGATGCTCTGGTTCGGCGGCGAGCAGAAGCGCGACCTGTTGACCGGCGCATTGCTGTTCTACTCCACGTCGGCGCAGACCGACCCGCACACCGGCGCGACCTACCGAGCCGGCGATCCGGTGTTCGATCCGTTCACGGGCCAGCAGGTCTTCGACGCGTTCGGCGCGCCGGTCCTCCACGTCACGGGCGACCGGCTCGTGCACCGCACCGGGGCGCCGGTGTTGCACATCCGCGGCGATATGGACGTCTACCTCGGCGGCGAGACCGTCTACGACGAGAACGGCGTGGTCGTGCCCGGCATCCTGCACTCGCCCGGACAGGTGAAGATCCACGACCGTCGCGATCCGGTGCTCGATGCGGGCGGGCATCCCGTGCTCCACCAGACAGGCGACCTGCGATACTACTTCGGGGACGAGCCGGTGCAGGCGGGCCAGCCGGTACTTGACCACTACGGCGATCCGGTTCTGGACGTCAACGGCGACGTCGTCCTCTACACCGCCGCGACGATCGTCAACAGCCGGGGTGAGCGCATCCTGCACGGCCGCGGCGATCCGGTGTACGCGCTGAGCCAGGGCGCGTGGGTCCAGTCCGTCTACCTGGCCGGGACGCCCAAGCTCTATCTCGGCAACGAGCCGGTCACGTACTTCGGCGGCGAGACGGCCTACTACACGGCGGCCGACCCGGTTCTGGCCGCGCAATCGCTCCACCGGCTGACCGGGCTCGGGATGGGCGGCCAGGTTGACTACGCCGGGCTCAACAATCTCGTCATCGAACTGACCGCCGGCGCGGACGATTTCACCATCGCCGCGACGCATGCCGGAACGACGGTCCTTCGCACCCTTGGCGGCGCGGACCTCGTCAAGGTGCGGGGCATCTCCGGAGCCACGACGGTCCTCACGGGCGACGGCGACGACACCGTCCGCGTCGGCAGCCAGGCCGGCATCGCCAACACGCGCGGCACGGTCGACGCGATCCGCGCGACGCTGACACTCAACGCGGGCGGGAACGTCTCGGGCGACAGCCTGATCGTCGACGACTCCGGAGATACGAACAACAACACGGGCACGCTGACCGGCGTATCCCTGACGGGCCTCGACATGATCGGGGGCATCGCCTACTCGGCCTTCGAGTCCCTCGCCCTCGACCTCGGCAAGGGGGCCGACGGCCTCAACGTCACGACGGCCCTCGGCGCCCTCACGACGGTGATCCGCGGCCGGGAGGGAGACGACGGGATCGACGTGAACGTGCCGCATCGGCCCGGCGCGACGCTGACCGTCCGCGGCGATGAGGGCAACGATGTCCTGCTGGCCGACCTGTCGCTGCACGGGCTGACGATCGAGGGGAACGACGGCACCGACATCATTTATGGCAGCCAGGCGGCGGACGTCCTCCACGGAAACGCCGGAAACGACGCCCTCTACGGCCAGGGCGGCGACGACACGCTCCACGGCGACGACGGCAACGACACGATCCGCGGCCAGACCGGATCCGACACCATTTTCGGCGGAGCCGGAGCCGACACCCTGTACGCCTACGACTCCAGCTACGCCACGAATCTGGAAACGGTGGCCAACACCATCTACGGCGGCGACGACAACGACATCATCTACGGCAACAACGGCCCCGACGTCATCCATACGGGCGACGGGACCGTCAACACGGTCTACGCGCTGGGCGGGGACGATGTCGTGTACGGCGGGACCGGCGCCGACACGGTATACGGCGGGA
>CAYRFK010000018.1:0-3069 GCA_964423465.1 uncultured Verrucomicrobiota bacterium
TTGCAGCCACACTGTTCGCAGGATTCTAGGCGCATCCGCAATAATGCTGTTAATGCCACTGATAGAATTCATTGTAATCTCCATTGCTAATGGGGGTGCGAGCCCAACAGTGTGTTAGTCCCAAGTCATACCGAAAAAGCCCAAGTGCGCGAAGACCGAGTCGATCATGCGGTGACCTCCGGCGGCGGGATGACGGGGCGGGTGAGGGATGGAGGGGGGAGGCGTGGCCGCGGGGGATGGATGCCGAGTGAGCGGCCGAGCCCTTGCGGGACCGCGGAGCGCGCGAACGATGTTATTGAACGCATCCACGCCTCATTGCCTCCATGAGAACGCCCGAATGGTGGCATGGCTCGGGGCGTGCGGCAAGTGGAAAGTAGCGAGAGGAACACTGTGGGGCCGGGGTGTTGCTTGCTCGTGGTGCGAGTTGCTGAACGCAGTGGCTTGAGAGGGTTGGAGCGTGCTGTTGACTTGGTGGTGTTGACTTGATGGTTGCACTTCCGCATAACAATGTTCGTGCCTGACATTGGAAGTGCGAAGCCGTGGGGATGGCTATGAATCAAGAACCGGTCAGTTTCCCGGAATGGGCGGAGCGGCTTGCGAGGGACGCGGACGTGCCGGAGGAGGCGAAGGCGCGATTCCGAAGCCAGGTGATCGGCTATCTCGCGTATCTCAAGCGGCGGCATCAGCGGGCGACGGTGGGAAGCGTGTTGGAGTATCTCGACGAGATCGGGACGTCGGGCGCGGACTCGGGGCCGGTGCGCGAGGCGTTGCGGTGGTTCTTCCGGGCGGCGGCGCGCAGGCCCGGCGTCGAACCCGGCCATCCGCGGGCGGCCGGGCCGGCGGGGCCTGCGCCGGATGTGGATGCGGCGGCGACGGCGATCGATCCGGGGAAGATGGGAATGGCAGTGGGTGTTTCCGTCGCGGCAGACGGCGGTCGATCCCCGCAGCGGGATCGTCCGGAGGCACCACGTTCAGGATTCCGCCTTCCAGACCGCCGTGCGTGAGGCGGCGCGAAAGGCGGACATCGCCAAGCGGGTCACGCCCCACACGCTGCGCCATTCCTTCGCCACGCACCTGCTCCTGGCCGGATCCGACATCCGGACCGTGCAGGATCTGCTCGGGCATGCGGACGTGTCGACGACGATGATCTACACGCACGTCCTCAACCGGCCGGGCGTGAGCGTGCAAAGCCCGCTGGACCGGATGGGGACGGACTAGCGGCGAACGCCGAACCCTCCTCCGCCGAGGCTACGGAGGGCGGGCATCGAACCCTGCTTCGCCAGAGGCTACGCAGGGCAGGCGCCGAAGGGCGGATTCAACAACCAACAGCCAATACCCAACATCCAACAACCAACGGAGGAGGCCCGGACACGCGTCACTTGCCACGGCGCAGCGGGGACAGAGAAGCCGGCGCGATCATCCCCGCAGTTCGACCGCGAGGGCCTCGCCCGGGCCGACGGCCACGTCCGTTGCGAACGTCAGCAGGACGCGGCCGTCCTTCCACTCGGAAGTTGCGGCGACGACGCGGCCCGCGGCGGTTGCGCGCACCGAGGCCGGCGCGGCCTGCGCGGCAAGGGCGAGAGTACGCAGTCGCAGGCGGCCCCACTTCACGTCGACGGTCGCCTTGAGCGTCCCGCCGGCGACGGTCTGCGCGAACGTGCCCCATGCGCCGGCCGCCGTGAAGGCGCAGCGGAAGTCCTCCGGCGCCAGGCGCGGGGCGAAGCCGAGGTGGCCCTTCGGGCCGTGCGTCTCGACGCCGCACGCGGAGAGAAACACGCCGTAGCCGGCCATGGCGCGGGCGTAGTGGTCGCCGCATTCGATCTCGTTGTACGGGTTGCGGCGCTGCGGCGCGTAGCGGTCGTGGACGGCGCGCGTGACGGCGAGCCCTTCGGTGAGGAGGCCCTCGGCGACCATGTGGCCCGCGACCTGGTACTCGAAGCCGGTCATGCATTCGTTGAAATAGCCGGCGGCCCAGCCGGGGCCCTTGCCGGACGCCCGGGCATAGTCCCAGTCGGTCCGCGGAAACGTGCACATCAGCAGGCCGGCCTCGCCGGCCATTGCGTACCAGCGGCCGGGCGGGTTGGCGTTGCGGTAGACGCCGACGTCGGGCGAGAAGTTATAGCGCCACAGCGCGCGCAGGGCGGAGACGGTCTCCTTCTCCGGAATCGCCCGCGCCAGCCCCGCCTGCCACGCCCAGCCCTGGCCGAAGACCTGGTCGATGTGGCAGCCGGTGCCCGAGTTGATCGTGTCGGCGCGGCCCGGGTCGGGCTTGTTGATGAAGTACTCGCCGTCGAAGAGCTGCTCCGCGAGGCGGGTGCGGCCCCGGGCGGCGATGGCGCCGCACTGCGCGGCGAAGTCCGCGTCGCCCATCTCGCGGGCCATCTCCGCGGCCGCGAGCAGGGCGGCGATGTAGAGGCCGCTCAGCCACGCGACGGCGCCGTACCAGTCGGCGTCGAGCGTGTTGTGCTGCTGTCCTTCGAGGATGCCGTCCGCGTCGGGATCCTGCGCGATCAGGAACTCGACCGCCTTCCGCGTCCGCGCCCAGACGCGCCGCAGGAAGGTGTCGTCGACGCTCATCTGGTGCTCGCGCCACGTGCGCAGGATCGAGCCGGCCTGCCCGTCCACCGCCCAGTGGTCGTTGTGTTCGGCACGGAAGCGGATGCGACCGGTGGCCTCCTCGAACCCGGCACCGTAGTCGGCCATCTCGCGGGCGCTCCGCTCGAGCGCGGGGAAGAGGCGGCCGGCGGCGTGCGCGTAGTGCCAAACATGCGTGCAGGTTCCGGCGCAGCAGCCGACGCCCTCCCAGCCGTAGAAGCGGCCGTTGGCGAAGCGGTAGCACGTGTTCGTGGCAAGGTGCGAGACGGTCGCGAAGGTGCGGTCGAGCAGCCAGCGCGGCAGCGTCGAGCCGTACCACGTGTCGCGCCACAGCCGGGTCTGTGCGGTAAGCCGGGCCGCGTTCGCCGCCGCGTGGGCGGCCACGGCGCGGGCGTCGGCGAAACGGGCGCCGTAGTGCCGGCCGCCGTTGGCCTCCATCTTCGCCAGGCGGACGTTCGGGAAGTGCCACGCGAC